>DATFTC010000001.1:0-2325 GCA_035262305.1 Myxococcaceae bacterium
AACTATCTTCACAACGACACTGCATCCATCGAGCTTCTTAGGGAGGCCGTCGAGCTTCATCGCCGCCAGGGTGCGCCGGAGATCGACCTCATTCGCCCGCTGACAGAGTTGGCCGAGCAAGAAACCAGCTCGTCCCGGTTCGCGGACGCCGAGCGTGATTTCAAAGACAGCGTCGCTCTGAGCCTGCGCCTCAATGGCGAGGATCACGTCGACAGCATCCAGACCCAATTCCGCTATGGGAGCTTCCTCCGCACGGTGGGTAGGCTGCGCGAATCGGAGATGTTGCTGCGCAAGGCCTCAGAGACGGCGGTTCGCCTCTTGGGTCCGGAGGAGTCGTTCCACGTGCCGAACGCGCGCTTCGAGCTCGCTCGTACGCTTGCGGAGGTGGGCAAGATTGAAGAGGCGGAATCGCTGTACAACCAGGCGATCTCCGTCCGAGAGAAAACCCGGCCCAACACCAATCAGTACGCCAACATGCTGGAGTATTCGGCATTGCTGCAGTTGCTCATGGGCCGGTACGAGCTGGCCGACCGTATGTTGGCTCAACAGAGGGCCATCCTGAAGCGGATCGGCCGGGAAGACGCGTCGCTCGTGGGGCTGTTTCGTGCCCGTTACCTGCTCGCTATAGGCGAGCCGAGCCAAGCGCTCTCCACTCTCGAGACGACGACCTTCGCCGGCGGGGATGCGCTTAACCGATCGACTGTCGCAGACGTGATTCGCGGCTGGGCGCTCCTCGATCTCGGACGGCCAGACGAGGCCGAACGCGTGGCGTCGGCGAGCCTCGGACGCATCAGCGCAAGCCCCAGAGCGGAGGCTTTCAAATTCAACAAGGCGAGTCTGCTCGTGAGCCACGGGCTTGCGCTCACCCGGTTGGGTCGAGCGAAGGAAGCGGTGACCCCTCTCCAGGATGCACTGGCGTGGCGCGAAGCCAACCTGGATGAGAACAGCCCCGTGCTCGCGGAATCGCTGATTGGTTTGGCGGAGTGCTATCTCTCCCAAAGTGACCTCGCTCAGGCTCGTGCCCTTGTCGAGCGCGCTCAACGCATTCACCGAAGTCACCCGAACCTGGGTCAGCACTTGCGATCTCCGCTTCAGAGGATGGAGGAGCGCCTCTCGGGTCGATGAAAGCGCGTTCGAATTACAAGAGAGATAGTTTGAATTGAGCCGCTGATAGTTGGGATGGAATTGCCGTGCCGAGTGGGCAGAGCACGGCAATCCAAACGCATCCTTTAACTCCAGCATTGATCGCCGGAGTTGTCGCCGCTGACTTAGCTTCGCATTCGCTAGCCGTTGAAGCCGAAGAGCCGAGCTGAATTGCTGGGCACCTACAAGGGAGATCGGAAACGACGGATAAAGGCGACAGCTCCATTAAATGCGGTCGCTGAGCTGCGAGGGAGCTTCGCTGTGTAGTCTACTTCTCGGCTGCAGGCTTGGAGGCGACAGCACCTTGCGGGCACTTGAAAGCGAACGCCATCACCGTTGCGGTGGTGGTCGTTCCGCTGCCGCCGCCGAGCTGCGGCGTTGACATTTGAATGTGAGTGGCACCGCGCTCGGCCGCCTTGTTTCGTGCGTCATTCATCGCGTATTCCATCAGATGGTCATTGCTGATGTACGCGCCGCCGAATGTTCCACCGCCTTGGCCGACCACGGTCCCAACATTTTCGCACTCAGGCGGCGGCACGGATGTGATGGGGATAAGCTTGCTACCCGCCGGCGACAGCGACGCAGCCGCACAACCCAAGCATGCTAAGAGTAAAAGCGTGCAAACTTGTAAGCGCATAGCGTTCCTTTTCCCCCTCTGAGGATGTCGTGCACGCGCAACCTACCAAGTCCCCGCGCGCGACGAAAGAAAAATCAGACGCATAGACATACCCGGACGACACCCAGCGGCGAGGCATAGCGCTGCCACGGCGCTCTTTCCCGTAGAGCCTCCCGGGTGATGGGCAATGCCGTTGTCAACAAAGCAATCCGACCTCGCGGCATTGAGCGTGTCGTCGTCTAACGAGCCAGTGTAGAAAACGCCGATGTTCTTCAGCGGATTGTTCCCAAGCAACCGGACCTCCACCAGCTCTTCCATCCCAAGCGTAGCGAAAATCATGTCGATCGGTAGAAAGCTCGGCGAATCTTCGTTACGCCGAGAATGTTGCCGAGATTCTGGAGCTGCTTTCGCGGTAAAGATTGTCCCGAGCGCAGATGCAGCGATCAAGAGACGCTCCATGAGGGACCTCCCCAGTGGAAAGACGACTGCAGACGAGAGCTGAAAAAAGGGGCTTCCCCCTCCCCCTTCGAGCGGGCGCGGAGACTAGAACCGGCAATTGTTGAGCG
>DATFTC010000002.1:0-5254 GCA_035262305.1 Myxococcaceae bacterium
AGCCGCTGATGAATTCAACCGAGGAGACGAAATAGGTCATGAAATGCGGAAACGGTATCCCGGCGGCAGCGAGAGTTTCGTACATCTGACGAGTACGGCTGGGGACGAGGAGCTTGTTGCCTCCCGAAATAGCGAAAAACACTCCGAGCGAAACGCGGGCGAGCAGGATCGCAAATTGCTCCCACGATCGGTTTCCAAGCAGCACTGACCGGATCAACGCATAAGGCTTCATGGCGTTATTTTCTCCGCAAACTATTGTTTGATAATTGCGTCGCTTCGACGTCCACTAACCTCCTCACGGGCACGTATTTAGGTCACTTATCCATGGATAGTCACTCCTATGATCACAGCACTATCTAGCACGATCCAGCCCACGTAGGGCAAATAGATGTTCTTGTCGTTTTTCTGTATCCCGAACCAAAACCATAGACGGCAGAAACGAGATAGGAGCTCCACGATACCAGCGAAACCCCGGCGGCCTGATGACCGAACCATATGGTAAAAACCTGTGGAATCGTCAAGAGCATCATGAACAAGGACATGTATCCCAACAGGCGACGAAGCAGTGTGTCGGAGTGGAGAGTATGAGCCGTTGGGGTTATCGGATGTGGAAACATAGTCGCCTCCCAGTACAACCTTTTGGCTCAATGCTTGGACGTATTGCGTATTGTCTTTTATCACCAAGGCCTGGGACCAATCAAATTTCGGATTAATTTTGGGAGGAACGCCGGACGGACAAAACGTGTTGAATGGGCTAGATTGCGCGACCAACGATGAACGCCGAGGCCCGGACCGCGGCGGTAAAAGCAAAGAAGAGGCCGAAGTCGCGAGTGGCCGGCAGGCTTGTAATGAAGAGGCCCGGTACCGTTGTCTGAAGGGAGTTGTCGAGGACGGGGGAGCCGTCGCGGCACTCGATGCGAGCTAGAAGGTTCCCGGCTTTCAGAAAAGGAACACGTTGCAGGTTGACCTTGTACCCGGTCGCGTAGAGGATGTGGTCGACGTCGACCGTGTCGCCGGTATCGAGTCGGACGCGCAGCGCGCCTCCGCTCTGCTCGGAGCCGACGACACGCGTCTTCGGACGGATCGTGATCGCCTCGTGACGCAGACGAGGCCCTAGCCCCGGCTCCAACTTCAGTCGCCCCTCCGCCCAGAAGCGGGCATTGAACGCCTCGCGTTCGGAGTCCGACAAGCCGCGATACCAGCCTGGTTCACTTCCTATACGTTGAAGGAGCGGATTGACCCACGACCAGTCCGAAGCGGTGAATGCCGGTGTATCGTGACGATGGCACACATGTACTGCGCTCGCCCCCGCCTCCGCGAGCAGCGCCGCGCATTCGAACGCGCTCTGCCGTCCGCCCACAATGAGGACGCGTTGGCCAGCGAATCGGTCGGGTGCGGCGCAGTCGCAGGTGTGCGAGCTGAGTTCGGCCGGGAGCAGTGCCGCCAGTTCGTCGGGGATGTGGGCAAACGATCTGAAACCGAGGGCGAGCAGTACCCGCTTCACCGTCAGCACTGTACCATCGTCCAAGCTGGCCTCGAAACAACCGTCGCGCTCGTCGAGTCGCGTGACACGCAACGGTCGCGCATGGATGTCGTTCACCTTCTGAAACCACTCGGCGTACTCCAAGTAGAAGTTCAGAGAGAGCGGCTCGACGTCGGATGGCTTCTGGCCACGTGTCTCAAGAAAGCGCTCCAAGGTATGTCGTTCCGTGGGATCCAGGTGCCAGTCGCACCCGGAGCGAAGCACCATTCCTGCAGGCATGTGCCTTTTCCAAAAAGACATCGGCTGCCCGAGCACCACATGATCGATGCCAAGCTGTCGGGCCTGGACCGCCATGGCGAGGCCGAATGGTCCTGCGCCGATGATGAGAAAGGTTATGTCCATGGTCGGTTCCCTACGTTCGTGAAATTCGGGTTGGCTCGGACCAGTATCGCTTCTTCATTTGATCACTCACCTCCGAGTAGCTAGCGGGCTGGCGCTCAACCGCAGCGGCGTGTTAATGCGGCCTCGCTGTGCAACAGCATAACTGCCTGCTCATGCGAAGTGAGCTCAAACAGTTCCAAATGTTGAAAGCACGGCTGAGAAAGTATCACAGGGTATTCGCGACGCCTATTTCGATATGTCCGTATGACCCACCACGGAATGCCATCACGTTCAAGAAACGCGCCACTAAAGGACTCACGGTTCCCAGCGTAGAGCAGTTCTCGGGAAACAAGCCGCCGAACCGTTCGGGCAAGGGCCCGATAGAAGACGACGCGGAAAGGATAGTTGAGCCAAACGATTGCTGTGGCGCGTCCCCAAACCTGGTCCCGGACGGCTCTGTAGTTTCCGTCTACCACCCACTCATCCGCACCTACCGCGATATTCACAAGTTCAGGGAACTCTGCCCTCACTGTCCAGTTCGGTCCCCAGTGAAGGGCATCAAGCTCGATGTGCGTGCGGTTCAGAAGCCCGGCCAATTGCCGCGCGAAGGTTGTCTTACCCGAACCGCTTGTACCGACAACGACTATCCGAGGATGATCACGCAACATTCGTGTCTGCATATACAAATCAGTCTTGCGCGAAATTACTATCGCCAAAGGCTGGCGGCAAGTAATAAAAAAACGCTGGATATTTGTTCCAGGAATATCAAGCCCTGGAAAGGTTGGGAATAATTGCACTCAAGTGTTAGGCGTCACTACTCGTATCCCGCTACCATGTATCCTATGATCTCGTCTATTACTTTGCTTCGGCGGCCTGCATGGTTCCGGTTGCTCATCGGTTGCTCCTTACGAGGAAAGCTTGTGCGAGCTCGCGCAGCTTCGCCTTCTGGATCTTGGTCGCATTGGAGCTAGGCGTCACCGGGAATGAGTCGATGGGCTGCACCCGAACCGGCACCTTGAACTTGGCGATGCGTGCCGCGCAATACCCGGTCAACGCGCTCTCGTCGAATCTCTCGCCCGGCTTTACTATCACGAACGCGAACGCCTTCTGTCCGGCGGCGGTTTCGACGCGCACGACCTGCGCGGCTGCTACCGAAGGATGCATTTCCAGCACGTCCTCGATCTCCGCGGGGTTCACGAGAAATCCACCGAGCCTAAACGCGTCACCGAGCCGCGTCAGAAATACGAACGCATTCTCCGCGGTGGAGTACCCGAGATCGCCAGTGCGCAGGTACCCGTCAGCGGTGAACGCGGCGCGGGTCGCCGCCTTGTCGTCGAAGTACCCGACCATGCAGCTCGGCACCTTGAGCTCGAGCTCGCCCGCGGCGCCGTGCGCCTGGATCACGCCCGATTCCACGTCTCGCGCGCGCACGCGCGCCTCGGGCGCGACGCAGCGCCCGCCTGCGAGCATGCGGTCCGCTAACGGCGCCGCCTCGTTCTGGCGCGCCATAAGGGCTTGCACCTCACTCATGCCGTAGAGTCCCACGACCGTGAGTCCGCGAGCCTCAGCGCGTTTCGGTAGATCCGCGTATGCCGGAGAGAAAGACGCGTAGCCGAAGAATCGCGCGCTTGGAAACGCCGGCACGCCGGGCACCGCCTCGAGCATGCGGCCGATCATCTCGTCGCTGGCGTGCGTGTGTGTGACGCCATGACGCAAGACCGCCTGCGCCGACTCGCCCGCATCGAACGTCGGGAACATCACGATCGGCGCGGCAGCGGCGAGCGCGCCCATCGCATTGGCGAAGCCGAACACGCCACACAGCGGAGCGGTGACGAGCACGCGCGTGTCCGGTGCTTCGTAGCCGAAGGCCAGTGCGACGTCATGCGCGTGGCGCAGAACGGTACGCTGGTCGTGCAGCACGAACTTCGGCGCCTTCGTGGTGCCGGAGGTTGTAAAGATGACGCACCCCGACTCGGGTCGGCCTACGTCTTCGCGTAGCAGTCCGCTTCCGATGAGCGCGCGATAGGCGATCACCGGTTTGCCATGAACATGCTCCGGGATGCCTTCATCGCCCTCTGCATATGCAACTGCGTGAGTTAGCACACTCAACGCACCCGGATCGCACTCGGCGAGGATCCCGGCGAAGTCGATGTTCCGGAACCCCGGCCAGAACACGATCGCCTTGCAGCCCGCCCGGCTGACGATGTCCTGCACCTCGTAGCCGCGAAAGCGCGTGTTTACCGAGACGGCGATCGCGCCCAGGCGGCCGCAGGCGAAGAAGGTCGTGAGCCAGGCGGGGAGATTCGGCAGCCACAATGCCACGCGATCCCCCGCGCCGACGCCAATCGAGCGCAGCCCGGCAGCGAGCCGGGCCGCTTCGTCGGCGAGCGCCGCGTAGGTTACCGGGAGGTCGCGATCGAAGAGCGCCGGCGCTCTCGACGCGTGCGCGTCGAGGAACGCAGTGAGGGTGGACATCCCGTTCACACGTTACTCCTGCGTAGCGCAAAAAGCACTACACCTGTTGCTTAATGCTCCGTTTTGGTCCGTTCTGGCCTCGGCTCTTAATCAGTGGGTCCGGAGTTCGAGTTTCCAGCGTTGGACTACGAACGTCAACTGGTGCGTGCGCGTTTTTTCTTCACATTCAGAGAGACGGGCGATTCACAGACGAAAAAGAAATGACTGAAAATTCGACGGCTTTAATTGCACCCTTTCACTGGCAATAGAGTGTTCGTCTCGACGAGGTATATCGCGGCACAGGCGAAGCACTATATCCGCGCATAGCACGTCGATGCCGGGCGTCGCGTAGCTTAGCGCTGTGGCAGGCCCGTCGTGGGATCGAGCCGGAGCCGCCGCGAGTTGGGAAAGATGAAGTCGAACATGTCGAGCAGTGAGCCGGCGATGTTGTCGAACGAAATCGGACTGATGCGTTTCCCACCGAGCCAGTTGTCCTCGATGAAGCGCAGAATCGATGTCTGGTCCGTGAGCGTGTGGCTCACGTAGTTTTCCTTGGCCCAGGGCGAGATCATAAGCAGCGGCAGCCGTGGCCCGTAACCGCAGCGGGCCCCTGGTCCATCAGTCCGTCTTCCGCACAAAAAGTCGAGCGGTGTGTTCGACTGGTTGATGATGGGCGGCATGACGTGGTCGTACCAACCGTCCGAGTCGTCAAAGGCGATGATCACCGCCATGTTGCGCCACTCCGGGAGTTGCTGGAGGAAGTTCAGGACGGTAACCAAGAAGACCTGCTCGTCAAGGGGGTTGGAGTTACCCGGGTGTCCATTCTGGTAGGCGGGTGCCTTGAGGAACGAGACCGCCGGGAGATTGCCGGCGCGCGCGGCCCTCCAGAACCAGGTGAGATCGTAGAGGTGATTCGCCTGATCGGTCTTGCCGACC
>DATFTC010000003.1:0-3238 GCA_035262305.1 Myxococcaceae bacterium
CCCAGGCGCTCGGACTGATCCCCAGCATCGACCGCACAACGGCCGCAGTGGCGAGGAAATCGCGCCAGTTCGAAATTCCGCCCTTGGCGTAATCGACGATGTCGGGACAGGCGCTCAGCACCATCCCCAAAGGATAGGATCTCTCTGCAGGTCGCGATAGTTGAGGTTTTGGCTCCGAACTCGCCGCCCTGCCTTCTTGAAGGTCAGGTTCAAGATCAATAGGGGATTGAGTGTTTGAATTGTGTATGTGGCGCTCATTTTGGGACTCATTGGTGCTTATATCCTCTGTTTTGACATGAGTTTCCAACAGATTGAGCACATCGTCGGCAAGTTGCGAAAGCTCGTCGGCGATCCCCTCGAACTGCTGGCGTGTTGCCGTGCGCGGAATCCCCTCGACGATCGAGCGGAAGCCCGCGTGCACCTCTGCCCAGTCTGCGGGCCCCTGCCCTTCCCTGCGCGTCGGGACGCCCTCCTCGATCCCCGTCGCGATCATCTTGGCAATGTCACGCCGGCATAACGTGATGCGCTCACGCGCGAGCTTGAGCGCGCGCGCCTCGGCCTCGATCTCGGCTGCCAGGTTCTCGAACTCTTCCGAGCGAACGACGAGAGGCGACAGATCGAAGCCAAAGGCGAGCTCGATGTCGCCGCCGTCGCCTTTACGGGCATAACGCTTGCCGTTCGGGCTGTCCCGGCGAACAATGAGGCCCGCGTCGACCAACACCGCCAAATGACGCCTAAGCGTAGAGGCCGGCATGCCGTGGGCGCGCAACGTCAATCGATGATTTGATGGAAACACGATCAGGTCGTCTTCACCTGTGAGCGCGGTCTCCGGGTGGAAGCTTAGCAATGCGTCGAGCACCGTCAGAGCACGTTCGGGAACGCCGAGGCGCTCACGAGCTGTGCAGATGGTGTGGAAGATCTTCCACTTGTGGACCACCTTCTCGGGCGGCCTGGCGGCCGTCGCGATTTGGGTCGCCACATGGGCAAGCGTCAACGATCGGGGCCCAAAGGGCGCCGTTGGGGTATGTGACTGCATGTCTTTGCCTCAGTCAGGGCAAAGAAAATCTGCTCGCCGAAACGACGAAAATATCGCAGCCAGACTCTTGACTGGGATTCGCGGAAGTGCGATTCTCAGGGTTGCAAACAGACTGAGAAGGGCTTCCGGAACACCGTTTCGGGGGCCTTTTTCTTTTGCCGCTACTGCTCCTTTCCTGTGTTCAGGGTGCGCGGTTCACGCATCTGCACGGCGTCTGAACGCCGCGTAGATCTCTGGTAACTGATCGACGAGGTAGGCTCCGAAATCCGGAGCGTGCCGATTGTCGATGGTGAGTCGGATTTGATCCTTCGCGTGCTCGACGCGCGCGACCTGCTTGCCGTCGTCAGCTTTGACAACGTGCGTTGCGGGCTTCTTCGGACGGCGAACCAGGGCTTTCAGCACCCGCTCGAAGCGAGCCTCACTCGGCGCGGCTGGAAAATTCGGATCGGATATGGCTTCCCGCCATTTCGCATCGCCTTGCTTCACGACCGCCGCCAACTGTTCCCAACGCGGCCGACCAATCTTCGGGGCCGCGCCAATTGCGACGATGAGCTCCTCTGGGAGGTCCCTTGCGAGCGATATCATCATCGACAGGGCTGCCTTTTGCACGGAGAGCGCTGACATCAGTGCCGTTCGCGAAAATCCGCGATCCTCGAGCCGAGCTGCGAAGAGTGCGCGCTCGATGAACGAGAGGTCCTTGCGATCTGTGTTTTCCTTTCCTTGTGCGACGACCAGCTCCTCGTCGCTGAGCTCTCGCACGATTGCTCTGACCGGGCGGCCGAGGGCGCGAAGCGCTGAGACCCGTCGATGTCCGTACGCAGCCTGGTACCGTCCGGAGGCGTCAGCGCGGGGACGAACAAGGATCGGAATCTGCTGTCCAACCTCCGAGAGCCCTGCCTTGAAAGCCTCGAACTCCTCGCCTTCAACGTCGTCGAGGCGGTCTCGAATGAATGAGGGATCGACGAGGTTCGGATCAATCTCGACGACCTGTGCGCCCGATGCGAGCTGAGCCCGAAGCGCATGCGCTTCATCCGCGTCATCCGACAAGCTTTTCAGCGACAGGCCCATTGCCTTGAGCGAACCGGATGACACGGATGGACGTGCAGGTCGATCTTCGCTCGGGGTTGGAGGCGCAGCGATCGACGCCATCATCGCCTTGAGTTGGTCGCGGCGCTTATTCATGTCGCCCTCCCCCATGCTTCGAGAACAAGGGTCTCGATTTCGGCATGGACTGCGTCAAGCGCCTCGATCGCGCGGTCGTAGGTGCCGCGGATAAAGTTCTCGCGGCCGATTTCGTAGAGCGTCTGCTTGGTGAGGCCCGCGTCCGAGATCGCGGTCGATTTGAGAATGGGCGTCGTGAGCACGCGCTGCCCGAACAGGCTGCGCATGAGACCGACGATCTGTCCCTGTGGTCCGTCGGAAGGTTCGTATCGGGTGATTGCGTATCGGAAGAAATCATAGTCGGCGTCACCGCCGGCTTGCTCGACAACGTCGAGAAGGCTGGCCGTCATATGCAGGAATTGGGACATCGACGCGACGTCCAACATCTGTGGATGAATGGTGACCACAACGCTCCTGGCGGCGCAAAGCGCCGAGAGCGTCAAGAAGCCGAGCGTCGGCGGACAATCGAGGACAACGATGTCATATCGGTCCTCCACCGAATCCAACGCCGTTGCTATGCGCGAGAAGAACATTCGGTCAGAGCTTCTGCGTCCCTGGGCGAGCACACGCGGAGTGTCGTGCTCAAATTCCTGAAGCTCAAGATTCCCTGGGACGATATCAAGACCTGCGAAATAGGTCGTGCGAATGATTTCGCTCAACGGCCGTTGTTGATCGTCATAGCGAATCGCGCCGTAGAGGGTGTCGTTGTCTTGCAGGTCGAATTCCGGTTGCAACCCGAATAGCGCTGACAAGGAAGCCTGTGGGTCCAGATCAATGGCGAGTGTGCGGAACCCGCGCATCGCAAAATACTGCGCAACGTGCGCAGCAGTCGTCGTCTTGCCGGATCCGCCCTTGAAGTTTGTGACCGCGATCACCTGGAGGTGATCTTCGCCGCGGCGTATCGGTAGATAGTTTGGCTTCGAGCGGGCGAGCGTTCGCCGCACCTCGTGGATTTGTTCGAGCGTAAAGAGGCGCCGGCCACGAGCGTTCTTTTCGGTTCCGGGAACGTCACCAGCGAGGGACAATTGCCGAATGTAGGCG
>DATFTC010000004.1:0-3074 GCA_035262305.1 Myxococcaceae bacterium
GCGGCGTACTCCGGTGTGCCGCGCATCAGCGATTGACCTTGGCCGTACAGGCGCAAGATCACCGGATCGCCTTCGAACGCACAAAACATGATGGTCAGCCGCTTGTCGTCGGAGGCAATCAGGTGCGCGCGGGTCTCGCTGCCGCTGCCGGTGGAATCGAGGTAGGCGACGTCGTTCTCTCCCAGCACACGGAATGACGACAGCCCCTTCGGGGAAACGTTGACACGTCCCTTCGGCGGAGCACTGGCGACGAAGAAGATCCTCTGCTGCTCGATGAAGGCCCTGTGCTCTGGCTCGATCCTCGCAAATTGCTTGCCCATGCCCGTCCGCCTCCTTGTGGTGACGAAATGCAAGATACTGCCATTCTCAAAATACTGGTTTAATGGTGTAGGTTATCCAGGTATAAGTAGCACCATGAAAGGACCTATCCCGGATACTCCGGCCCTCTTGCTCAGTGCATTCCTGCGAGCGCTGAGAGAGCGTCAGACGCCGGCCGACCACGGACTTGCCGCTGGAAAACGGCGCCGCACGCCAGGGCTCAGGCGCGAAGAGGTCGCCCAGCTCTGCGGATTGAGCGTCACCTGGTACACGTGGATCGAGCAGGGCCGCGACGTGTCGGTCTCCCCCTCGGCGCTTGCTCGCCTGGCGCGCGGATTGCGCCTGTCGCGGGCAGAGCGAGGCTATTTGTTCGAGCTCGCCGGCAAGCGCGATCCAGATCGGTCGGGCGCTGGCGACGATCCGCCAGATGCCGTACTCGCCTGCGTCGATGCGATCAACGGTCCAGCCTACATACTCGATCGCACCTGGAGTGCGCGTCGATGGAACGCAAAGGCATCCCGGTTGTTCGCCGGTTGGCTCGATGCCGGCGGCGAGCCAAATCTCTTGCGCTACATCTTCCTCAGACCCAACGCCCGCTCACTCATTATGGATTGGGAGGCCCGCGCCCGCCGCGTCGTCGCCGAGTTCCGAGCAGCGGTGACCAGCTACTCGGACGATCCGGAAGTGCGGCGCCTCGTCGACGAACTGAGCATGAAAAGCACCGAATTCGAGAGGTGCTGGGCGACACATGGTGTGTTGGCGCGCGAGGGCGGTGAACGTGCGTTCAAGCACCCGACTATGGGGCTGCTGCATTACCAGCAGGTCTCGCTATCTCTTGCCGGTTGGCCGGACTTCCGGCTGACGATGTTGATCGGCGGAAAGTCAGCGTCACCCAAACAATCGAAATGACGCCAGGTGCGAGCGGCACCGAATTCCCGCGCATGGATATGTTGGAGAAGGACCGGTCCGGGTCAACTGCCGACATCAACAGCGTTCAGTTTCGCGTCTGCTTTACCCCCACCAAGCTGCCGCGGTTGCTGCGCTGCCGTTGAAGGGGAACGTGTGCCACGAACTGCCTTGAGCACATGCAGCAATCGACTGGCCAGGCCGCTCGAAAGCGGACGAAGTACGGGCAACGTCCCTCCACTGCCTCGATTCCTGCTCAGAAGATCGAAATCCATCCAATCAGTCGACTACCGCGATCCGATCGCAGTTGCCGCCGTCACACCCCAGGATAGTGCGTGTACGTGCAATCAAAGCCTCTGGGTCGGACCCAACAGCTTCGGAATTTTGCGATTGTAGTTCAAGGTCTTAGGTATCAACCCCGGTTCCGGGCGACCAGTTTCGTATGACCACCGCCTAGCGTAGGATGGCATTCGGCTCAGCGTCTTCGATAGGATTTCGCCTGAGCATTCACCGGATTGGTAGGGACCATGCCGTCCGAAGTCTCGATGTCTGGCGCAAATCAAGTTCGTCGCCGAACGCAAGGGGAGCTTGAGCGAGAACTCGCCGAGGCGCGGGAGCAACAAGCTGCTACAGCTCAGATTTTGGCGGCGATCTCGAACTCACCAACCGATCCTCATCGCGTCTTCGCAGAGATCGCAGCAAGTGCGGCTCGCCTCTGCGACGCCCACAACTCTGGGATTTTACAGCTCGCAGGCGATCATCTGCGTCTTCTTGCTCGCTACGGTCCCCTCGTCGGGCCTGCCCCCGTTGGACAGGCTTCGGTCCCGTTCACGCGCGGGGCTGTCATGGTCGTGCTATCATGGACAAGCAATCAATTCACGTTGCTGACTTGCAGGCCGAAACGGATGAGTACCCGGAAGGCAGTGAACTTGCCCGGCGATACGGTTACCGCACCATTCTCGTAGTCCCTCTAATGCGCGCCGGCGAGGGAATAGGGGCGATTACAATTAGACGTGCAGAGGTTCGTCCGTTCACTGACCGACAGATCGACCTGCTAGAGAGCTTCGCCGACCAGGCGGTCATAGCCATCGAGAACACACGGCTGTTCGAGGCTGAGCAGGCGAGAACGCGCGAGCTGCAGGAATCATTCGACTACCAGACAGCTACCAGCGAGGTCCTCGGTGTCATCTCCCGCTCGCCCACGGACGTGCAGCTCGTGTTCGACACGATCGCTAGAAGTGCGGCGCGGCTCTGCTCGGCACTGAATTGTTTCGTTTATCGGTTCGACGGCAAGCTCATTCATTTTGCCGCTTCGGACGGCCTAGAGCCGGAAGGGGAAAAATCAGCCCGAAGCCTATATCCGCTGCCGCCCGGCCGCGCGAGCGCCGCGACGCGCGCGATCCTCAACGGCGCGGTCGAGGAAATCCCGGACGTCGAAGCAGATCCAGACTATGAGCATAAGGCTGGTGCAATGCTCCAAAAATACCGCAGCATCGTGGCGCTACCGATGCTCAAAGAGGGTTGTCCGATTGGTGCGATCGCCGTGACACGATCTCCGGTAGGACGCTTTCCACCCCGGCAGATTGAGCTGCTCCAGACCTTCGCTGACCAAGCGGTGATCGCCATCGAGAACACGCGGCTGTTCGAGGCGGAGCAGGCGAGGACGCGCGAGCTGACCCAGTCCCTTGAGCAGCAAACGGCAACGTCCGAAGTCCTCGGTGTCATCAGCTCGTCGCCAGGAGCGCTTCAGCCTGTGTTCGACACGATCGCTAGAAGTGCGGCGCGGCTCTGCTCGGCACTGAATTGTTTCGTTTATCGGTTCGACGGCAAGCTCATTCATTTTGCCGCTT
>DATFTC010000005.1:0-12153 GCA_035262305.1 Myxococcaceae bacterium
TTTCCTGCGAAATGGATGTTCGTGTCGGGGGCACGTACCGCTTGGTGTTCCGCCACGCTGCCTCCCCGGAGCCGATGGCGTTCTTCGGTACGTACATCGAAGTGACGCCGCACTCGCGCCTCGTCTGGAGTAATGACGAAGGTGGTGACGGTGGGGCCGTCACCACGGTGACCTTCGAAGAGAAAGGTGGCAAGACGCTGCTCGTCATGCGCGACCTCTATCCCTCGAAGGAAGCGCTCGACGCGGCCATCGCCTCCGGGAGCACGAGTGGGGCGGGCGAGACATTCGAGCAACTGGACGAGCTTCTCGTCGCCCTGGGCGCGAGCGTGGGACAGTCATGAAGTCGTCGCGCTGAAAGATGGCGCGTCACTCCGGGATCGAGATGACCGTGAACGGCTCGACGCCGTCGTAGAGGGTCGTCATCGCGCAGTGCCGTCGTGTTGGCGGCTCACTCGTCGTCGCGCGCAGCGGCCCAGGCGCCGGGGAGCTCGAGCCGGACGTATTGGTCGACCTGAAACCCGTCACCCTTTTTTGGGGGGCGGGCGCGGCTGGAGCGAAGCGTTACCTGGAGAGGCAGCTCGAAGCTTAGGTGCCTTCGCTCCGACCTAGGGAATCTCCAGATGAGAGGCCAGTCCCGCGTATAGATAGGAGCTCCCAAAGACATGTTTTAGTTTGGCGAACGCTGGCTCTCCAGTGCAGTGTCCTGGGGCAATGCGGTCGAGCTTCCATTTGTCATGCAGCGCATTGGCAAGCCGCTCGACGTCAGCGTCGGGAGTTTTGACCAGATGAAGTCCGCCGACCAGCATGAAGATACGTGGATTCTCTGCTGAAGCCGCAGTGAGAATCTCTTCAACCCCGGGATGAGAGCATCCCACGACGAGAATTAACCCGCGGGGGCTATCGATGGCCAAAGCAAGCTCGCGAAGCTCCAGCGTTCCGGGAACCTTGGAAACAGTAGGGATCAGGAAGATGCCCGGCGCGATCTCAATCCGGTTCTCTATAGGCACAAAGTTCGCGGCCGGCCAGGGGCTTCCAGACGAAAATGATTCTGGGTTCGCGCCTCGGAAGTAGCGCATGCTGTCCGGCAAAGCGTCTACGGTCTTGTAAAACCCTTTCGGAAGCGTGCTGCCAAAAACGCCGAATGTTTCGGCCGGCACGTAGATCTTCACCTTCGGATTGACCTGAAGCAGATGGTTCAGGCCGCTGGTGTGATCTCCATGCCGATGCGAAATCACGACGCAGTCCAAGTTTGTCAAGTCCGCGCCGATCGCCTTGGCGTTGGCGGCGAAGATTTCAGCATTATTGCCGGTATCGAACAGGATTCGCTTGCCAGAGGATTCGATCAGAGCTGAGAACCCCCAATCCCGCTTGAGGTTCTCCGATTTTCCGAAGGCATCGTACAGGATGGTCACCTGGCTGGCTGCGTGCGCCGTCCCCAGGCTGGCGAGAGCCAGCAGGAAACAGCAATGCCCGGGGAAGCAACTCATCAAATGCATTCTTTCGTCCTCCTCTCTACGCGGAGCTAAATAGAAGGCCCATTGGCTACGAAAGCGGTATTGTGCGGCATTACGATTTGCCGCATTTTGTCGCGACCAGAGAATGAGCAACAGAACGCATCTGACGGTAGTTCCTCGACTCCCCCCGCCGAAACTTCCGCGTGCTGAAGTAGGTGAGCGGCTGGAAGGCTGGAAACAGGTCGCCGCTTATGTGCACCGCGATGTGCGGACCGTCCAACGGTGGGAACGATCCGAGCAGTTTCCAGTTCACAGACAATTGCATCACAAATTGGGCAACGTGCTCGCGCACAAAGAAGAGATCGATCAGTGGACGGCGAGCAGGCGCTCCTCGCAGGGCAGAGGTGCTACCTGGTCGCTCGCGGTCCGCTATTTTGAAAACCGAAGCAGCTCTCAGAAATACAGCCATTTTTGCGACGCAGTGGTTGAAGATTTGATTGCTAACCTTTCGCGGGCGGAAGGGCTGCGAGTCTTTTCCCGGTCCACGATTGCCTCGCTTCGGAACAAGAAGCTGACTGCTGTTTCGGTTGGCAGGCGGCTTCGAGCGTCCCATGTGCTCGAAGGCACCATCCGCCGCGCGCAGGATCGGGTGCGTTTGAGCGTCGAGTTGGTGGAGACGCGCAGCGGTCACACGGTCTGGGCAGAGCGATATGACGCCGATGCGAAGGAGATCATCAGGATCCAGGATGAGATGACGCAGGCCATTGCGGCTGCGTTGCAGCTCAAGTTGGCCCGAAATGGGAGACAGGCGCCGCAGGAGTTTCCGACTCAGAGCCTGGAGGCGTATGACTTGTATCTCAAAGGCAGACAGCTCTTTCATCAGTTCCGGCGCCGGAATTTCGAGCGCGCGCGGGAGCTGTTCGCCCGCGCCATTGAAATTGATCCCGAGTTTGCGTTAGCCCACGCTGGTCTCGCCGATTGCTGTTCCTATCTTTACCTCTATTGGGAAGCGACGACGGCGAATTTGGAGGCGTCGGAGTCGGCAAGCCGCAAGGCTGTGGCTCTCGGGCCGGAGCTGGCGGAAGCGCGCACCTCCCGCGGCGTGTCGCTCTCGACGCTGCGAAACTATCCCGAAGCAGAGAAGGAATTTCGGGCTGCGATCCGACTCAATCCCAGTCTCTACGAGGCGCACTATTTTTACGGACGCGCGTGCGTGGTGCAGGGAAAGCTCAAGGAAGCAACAGAGCTGCTGAAATCTGCCGCTCGGGTGCGGCCGGAAGATTATCAGGCGCTCTCGCTTCTTGGTATGGCTTATACCGGGCTGGGGCTTCAAGCTGAGGCGACTGCCGCCTACGCTCAATCCATCGAAGTTGCGAAACAACAACTGCTGCTCAACCCCGGCGATGTTCGCGCGCTTTACCTGGGAGCTGTTTCGTGGGCGCGAATTGGGCGGGCGAGGGAGGCGTTGGCCTGGGCCGGGAGGGCGTTGTCGTTGGATCCGGAGGACTCGTCTGGCCTCTATAACGTCGCTTGTCTTTACGCCGTGCTGCACCGCACGAGAGAGGCGCTGAGCTGTCTGAGAAGGGTCGTGCGTTCGGGTTGGCGGAAGGAGTGGATCAAGAACGATCCGGATTTGAGCTCCTTGCGCGACAACCCGGAATTCCATCGCCTGTTATCCGCGCCGTGAGCTAGAGACCGGCAGAAGCGCAACAGTTTTCGGCACCCATCTCTGCGGCGATTCGAACGCCGAATCAAAAGCGGTCCGCTGGTGGTTCGCACCTGACGAGAACGAGTGCCCCTCCCGGGCCGATTTCTGATATGCGGCCTCGATCGCTGTAGCGGGGAACAGCGGCCAAGGATGGGTTGCCGATGACGATTCTCGCCACTGTTTTCACGCGCCGCAGTTCCCACCACTCCTGCTTTTCCTCTGGAGGTACCCGATGAGGAAGTATGCCCTCGCTGGCCTGTGCCTGGTTTCCTTTCTCGTTGCTTATCCTGCATCCGCCCGAGTCATTCGTATCCCCCGGCATCCCGACATCTCGGGCGGAAGGATTGTCTTCAGCTACCGCGGCGATCTGTGGGTGGTGAAAGACGACGGGAGCAATCCGCACCGTCTCACGGTGCATCCGGCACACGATTCGCACCCGCGCTTCTCGCCCGACGGCAAGTGGATCGCCTTCTCGTCCTCTCGCGCCGGCAACGACGATGTCTATGTGATGCCCGCCAGCGGCGGCGAGGCGAAGCAGCTCACCTTCCACAGCGCGCCGGACACGGTCGTCGGATGGTCGCGCGACAGCAAGCGAATCATCTTCTCCTCGGCGAGAGGGCATCTTTACCCCGGCATCCCGAACCTCTACGAGGTCTCCCTGGAGGGTGGTCTCGAGCAGCCGCTCCCCACCGATTGGGGCACCTGGGGAAGTTATTCGCCCTCCGGCGACCACTTGGCGTTCAACCGTCATCCAGCGGTCTGGTGGCGCAAGCATTATCGCGGCAGTTATGCGGCTGATCTCTGGGTCGCCAATCTCAAGGCGAAGACGTTCAAGAAACTCCTGGACTCCGAGCTCTCCGACAACATGAAGCCGAATGCCCTGTGGCCGATGTATGGCAACGGCGAGATCTTCTTCGTCTCCGATCGCGACGTGCGCGCGAAAGCGGGATCGCCAGAAGCGCTCAAGTCGGTGAACAACATTTGGAAAATCCCAGAGACCGGTGGCGCTCCGGTGCAGGTGACGCATCACACCAGCGGATCGCTCTTCTTTCCGTCGATTTCATCGGATGGGCGCACCATCGTCTACGAGGAGGACTTCGGCCTGTGGAAACTCGATACCAAGACCGGCGAGACGCGCGAGGTGAAGATCGATATCGAGCCCGATGAGCTGAGCAAGGCTCCACTCGCGGTGGTCGGGAAGGGAGAGGCCGAGGAGTACGATCTCTCTCCTTCCACGAAGCGCGCCGTCATCGCATTCCGAGGGGAGCTCTTTACGGTTCCGACAGACAAAGGGGACGTCTCGCGAGTAACGCGCTCCTGGTGGCGCGAGAGCCACCCCGCCTGGTCGCCCGATGGGAAGAAACTCGCCTTCGTGAGCGATGAGCACGGGCACAGCGAAGTGATGGTCGCCGATGCGGACGGGGGGAACGTCCGCCGACTCTCGAACTCTGACACCGAGAAGCAAGCCCTCACGTGGTCGCCCAACAGCAAGACCGTTGCGTACACGACGCACGATCACAAGCTCAACGTCGTTGACGTGGCGTCCGGCCAGACGCGGACCCTGGCGAGCAGCGACGTCGGCGCGATCCAGACTCCCGAGTTCTCTCCCGACGGCCAGTGGGTGTCGTTCACCAAGCTCGACTCGGACCTTCGGCCTCACGTCCTCGTCGTTTCCGCTGGGGGCGGTGCCGCCAAAGCCCTCCCGGATCACGACCTCTTCGCCACCTCCGGGGCGCGTTGGACCGCCGACGGGAAGCGGCTGATCTTCCTGGCGGGTCACGTGCAAGGAGGCTCGGCTTCCATCCGCGAAAACAAGGCCCAGCTCTACAGCGTCACGCTCACGCGCGAAGAGAAGGACCCGATGAGCCGCGACATCGACGACGAGGCGATGGCCGACGCCGCCGAAAAAGCGGCGAAGGAGGCGACGAGCCGATCCAAGGGCGAACCGAAACCGGTGAACGTGAAGATCGAATGGGACGGCCTCGAGCACCGGATGCACCAGGTGACCCATCTTTCGGACAACGTGGTCTCGGCAGTGCCGTCCCCCGACGGTACGGTCTACGCCTTGGTCGCGCAGGGCGAGATCGATGGGCGTCCCGCTTTCACGCTCTACACGATTCAGGAGAACGGCGATGAGCTCCATCGCATTGCCGAGTCGAAGCAGGAGGACCCGCAGGATGCTGCTCCTGGGACACCGCAAGCAGGGATTTTTTCGCTTCACTTCGCCAAGGACGGCAAGGCGATCTTCTACCGGGAAGGGAAAGGAGTTTGGACCGCTCCGGTGAGCGCGTCGTCGGAGGGTGAGGCGGGCTCGGCTCGCAGCGCGGGGCCGCGGGCAGGGCGTGAGGCGGGGCGTGAGGCGGTGCGCCGGCGACTGGAATACACGGTTCGCGTCGACGTGGATGAGCAGGCCGAGCGGCGCCAGATCTTTTTAGAGGCCTGGCGCATCATGCGCGATCGTTTTTACGACAAGGCGATGCACGGCGTGGACTGGGCGAAGGTTCGCGCGAGATACGAGCCTCTTCTTCCAGATGTCGCGGACCGCGAGGAGCTGCAGGCTGTTATCAGCCAGGCAATCGGCGAGCTGAACGCGTCGCACACGGGCATCAGCGGAGGCGGCGAGCCCGATCCGACGGCGATTCGCACTCGCTTCCCGGGCTTCGAGCTCGCGCCAGACCCGTCCGGCCTCTACAAGGTCACCTATGTCTATCGCAAGGGCCCGGCGGCTCACGACTATGCACGCGTGAAGCCGGGTGACTTCCTCCTCGCGGTAGACGGAGTTCCTCTCAAGTCGAGCGACAACTATTGGAA
This sequence comes from Myxococcaceae bacterium, assembly GCA_035262305.1. Classification (GTDB taxonomy): domain Bacteria; phylum Myxococcota; class Myxococcia; order Myxococcales; family Myxococcaceae; genus DATFTC01. The sequence goes on from DATFTC010000005.1 coordinate 5,974, forward strand.
GCTTTATGGAACGGCGTCGGGCAAGAAGCTCGAGCTCACGTTTTCCTCTAAGCCGTCGCGCGAGGGAGCCTGGACCACCCGCGTCGAGACGGTGGGTCTCGGTGGCTACGCCACGCTTCAGTACGAAAAATGGGTGGATGACCGCCGCGCCCAGGTGGAGAAAGCATCGAGCGGCGACATCGGCTACCTCCACATCCGCCAGATGAACGCCGCGGCGTTCCGGAAGTTCATGTCCGATCTTTCAGACAATCACTTCAAGAAGGCACTGGTAATCGACCAACGGTTCAATCCGGGAGGCGGAATCGACGAAGAGCTTCTGATGGTGCTGGGGCAGCAGCAGTATCAGTACACGCGAGCCCGAGACTCGGTCTACTTGACGCGCCCGCACCTTGCCTTCTTCGGTCCCAAAGTCGTGCTCCAGAACGAGCGCTCCACCAGCGATGCAGAGGTGTTCCCCGCAGGCTTCCAGCGGCTCAAATTGGGTAAGACGGTTGGCGTCACCACGTACGGAGCTGTTATCGGAACCGGCGCGTATCGCTTGGTGGACGGCTCATCGATCCGAACGCCGGGCACCGGTCTCTGGGACGTGCAGGGACAGAACCTCGAAAATTACGGCGTCCCGCCAGACGTCGCTGTCGACAATTCGCCTGAGGACTTCCTGAAAGGACGTGACGCGCAGCTCGAGACGGCGATGAACGTCCTCAAGGAGGAGCTGCGCGAAGGTAAGCAGAAAGCGGTCGTCGGCCGCTAGCGTTCCGATTGCCTGGATGTTTCGCTGCGAGCAGATCGCGGCGAGGGGTCGGCCAGGCAGGCTCACTGAGATTTATCTCGACAGCGCCCACGGTCCGATGATTCCGTGCTGCTGGAGCTTTCTTCATACGAGGGGGAGGCCACCGATGAAGTGGTTGGCGGAAGTCCTGCTGCTCCTAGCTGCTCCGGTGAATGGGATCCCCGCTTACGGCGACGATAGTGGCCCGTCGCCTTTGGCCGTGGCGCTGCTTGGGGACCGAACGCGCGTCTCGACTTCGATCCCGCTCGATCCTCTGAGCTGGACGTTCATAGGCCCGGCCCCGAACGTTGATCATGATCCCTCGACCGGTTATGTCGAGAACGCCGGCGGCCGGATTACCGGCATCGCTGCTGATCCCACGGATCCAAACACCATCTACATCGCGGCGGCAGGCGGTGGCGTGTGGAAATCGACGCCAACCAAAGACGGCCTTGCCTGGATCCCGCTGACCGATCAACAGCCGCTGGTTCCCGCCGCCAAGCGGACGCAGTTCATGGGAGCGATAGCGCTGGCAGCCCCGAGCAATCCCAGTGTCATCTATGCAGGCACCGGCGAAGCCAATATGGGGCCCAGCAAAGCCAACGAATTTCGCTTCAACATCTACGCGGGGCACGGCATCCTCAAGTCGACGGATGCCGGCGGATCCTGGATCCTGCTGACCGGCAACGGGGATGATGGCACCCTCGACAACTTCGAGCAGCGCACGTTCTCACGGATCGTCGTGGATCCGAACAACCCGGACATCGTATACGCGGCGGTCGGCGCGGTAGCGATCAACGGCCTTTCCGGCAACACGGGTATTTGGAAGTCGACGAACGGCGGCACAACCTGGGCCAACACGACCGCGGCGGACATCTCCACGACGGCCAGCTACTCGGACCTGGTGATGGACCCGGTCAACCCGCAGACCCTTTACGCGGCCGTCGGGACTCCCTCGGGCGATGATGCCAACGGGGTCTACCGCACGGACGACGGCGGGGACCATTGGATACGTCGGGACAGCGGCTTCCCCCCCGACGTAGGACGCGTTGCGCTGGCGATCTCCTCGTCCGATTCCCGGACGCTGTACGCCGCAATCGCCAACCCGAGCACGCAAGGTTTGCGGGGGCTAAGGCGCACCACGAACCGCGGCGACTCGTGGGCAGCGGTCACTGCACCCGAGCCGCTTTGCCCCGAAGGGGGAATGGACCACATCTACCTGGGTGGCGCCGGCGACTACCACAACACGTTGGCCATCGACCCGTCGAACCGCGACGGCGTCTTTGCGGGCGGACTCTGCCTGATCGCCCGCACGGCGCCGACGGATCCTTGGTTCGCTGTTGCCGATGGCGACCTGATGGGGCCTCATCGGGACCATCACGCCATGGCCTTCGACGCCACCGGGCGGCTGCTGAACGGCAACGACGGCGGCATCTGGCGGCTCTTCGATCCCGACCAGGATGATCCCGATGAGCGCGACCCGCACCTGCTGCACTGGAAGAACCTCAACGTCAATCTCGGAATCACTCAATTCGTCGGCCTCGCGCTCCACCCGACAGATCTCGGCCGGGCCTACGGCGGTACCCAGGACACGGGTACGCAACGCTTCCAGGACAGCCTCGCCTGGACGCGATTGCTGCGCGGCGATGGCGGGGCGACCGTCGTCAGCGTCCTGAACCCGGACCGCGTTTACCAGATCACGCGGCTCAACGCCTTCCGGAGCGGCTGCGGCGACATCGGTATGGACTTCGTCCGTCGCTCCGACGACGGCGGCGAGCACTGGGCGCGGAAGATGAACGGGATCAGCTCCTGCAATGCTAACTTCTACCTGCCCTTAATCTTGGACCCGGCGCATTCGGTCGATGATTCGGACCGGCTGCTGTTGGGCACCGACCAGGTCTTCGAGACGACCAACAACGCCGAAAACTGGTCGGCCCTGGGCGCGTTCGTGTTCCCCGCCCAGATCGACGCCCTGGCGGCCGCCGCCTCGGATGGAAACTGGATTTACGCCTCGGCGGGTGGGCACCTGTTCCGGACCCAGAACCGCGGCAGCTCCTGGATCTCTATCGATGTACCTGGCCTGAACGACCATTTCGCGGCCTTGCTCGTCAACCCGGTAAACCGACAGATCGTCTATGCGGTGCGCGACCGCTTCGATGGAGGCCACGTCTTCCGGAGCGACAACGGGGGAGACATCTGGAACGACATCAGCGGCGACCTGCCTGACTTGCCGGTATACACCATCGCCCTTGATCGGCGTTTCTCCCCGCGGCGGCTGTACATCGGCACCGACAGCGGCGTGTTTTCCTCCGAGAATGGGGGTCGGAATTGGCATCCGTTGCAAAGCAACCTGCCCAACGTTCAGGTGAACCAGCTGGTGTTGAACGAAGATCTCGGTGTTTTGGCGGCTGCTACTCATGGGCGGGGCGTCTGGGAACTCCAAGTCGACCGGCCTCCTCTAACGACCGCGATGACACCGAAGCCGCGGCGACCGGCTCGGCGGCCTTGAATTCGCGCCACTTGGTCGAGCGGGGCCAGCGTTTAACTATTTCAAGCCCAGCTTCTTTCCCGCCGCGAGCAGGGCGATCGATTCGCGTATGCGCTTCTGCCGCGTCTCCGGTCGCTTGGCCAAATGAATCCAAACCACAAAGTCACGCCGGTAGGTTGGCGCCAGCTGCTGAAAGAAACTCCATGCTTTTGGTTTCGCCTTTAGTGCTTTGGCGATGTAGGCCGGCAGATCCGGGATGACTGGCTTCGGCGCGTAGGTGTTGTCGGTTGGTGCTGCCGCCAGCCCGGCTGCGGTGAGCAGGCCGGCCGCCTTGAGCTCTGCCCAGCGTTTGCGATTGCTGTCCGACCACTTGCTGGTGGGCTGTCGCGGCGTGAACTTGAGAGCGTACCGGTCGTCATCGAGGCGCTTGATCAGGCTGTCGACCCATCCGAAGCACAGCGCCTCGCAAACCGAATCCTTGTAAGGAATCAACTTCACTCCGGTGTGATGCTTGTAGAACGTGAGCCAGACACCGGGGCTTGAAGAATGGTGTTTTCCCAGCCACGCCCGCCATTGCTGGCGGTTTCGAACCTCCAAATTAATGAGCTCTGTCATCACGCGACCATGCGACCGACGATGCCGAGCAAGCCGCGACCGCCGAGCGCGGGTTGAAGAAGTCGGGCAGACTGGCATCGCCTGATGGATGAGAATTGATATCACGCAGATTTCCCTCGAGAACTGTCTGTGAAAAATAATTCTCGACGCTTTCGGGGAATTGTGTGTCAAACAGGATGGCGTCCCCAGCGTTTCTCACCACGTTATTAAAAAGGTACGTGTGGGCCGTCTCTGCTATGCCGCCAGCAACGGCTACGGAACCTACTCGGAGCCCGTTGGCAATCGTATCGCTGGTATTGCAAAAGACTGTGTTCTTATCCGTTACTGCTCGCCTTCCCGGCGCAGTGGCGTTGTTGTAAACACCGACGCCGTGTCCGGGGTTCCCGGGGATTCCTCGAGTGGTCGTGAAGTTGCCGTAGATCTTGTTGAACGAGTCCGACTGCTCGACGAAGACGCCGTAGCGCCGGTTGTCCTCGCTAAAATTGCCGACAGCGAGACTGTTGGAGGTCGCCGAATCGAAATCGACGGCGTCCATGTTGCAGTTGGTCAGGTAATTTTCAACCACCACGTACCTCGAGTTATTGTGCTGCGTCCAGATGCACCGTCCCCCGCTCTGATCGACTCGATTGGCGTGAATGATGTTGTAACTTCCGCCTCGCTGCAGATGGATCATCCCCCCGCCCGTTCGCACGTCTCGCTGGCCACCGCGGACGACGGTAACCTGATCGATATGGGCCAGCGACGTCGATGGGAAATAGATCCCCTCCATCGGTCGGCCGCCCAAGTCGATCAAGCCGCCCGAGACGGAGATGAGCTCTGAGGGGTTAACGGCGGTCATCACGTGTGCCAAGTTACTGGGGGAGGGAACAAAGACGGCGCCGTCGAGAATAACGGCGGTATAGGATTGAAGCGTCAGGGGGACATCTGCGGTGAACTCGCCACGCAACGCCAGCACGATGACGTCATCCGGGTGCTGCTCCCGAGCGTCGTCGTATGCCTTTTGGACCTGGCTGATGGCGGGAGACTCGCACGAGGTAACTTCCACATCGGTACGATTTCGTCCATTCATCACGGGGTCGGCATGCCGATTGTCGATCGTCGGGGGGTAGAAATAGTTGCTGAGCAGCGCCTCGAGCGGACGAGGCCGCCCCGGTACGACCCAATTGGAAGAACCGCGCTCGATGAGATCGACTGGGTTGTCAAAGGTATTGAGGTACAGGAGGTTGTTACTCCCATCCAGGTCGACTCCGCTGCTCGAATTGTGCGCGATCACGTTGCGCAGTACATCGGTATTGGCGCTGGATGGCAGGAGCCACACACCGCCGTCGCGGTTGTCGCGGATCTCGTTGTCGGAGATGAGATTGTCACCCGTGTCGACAACAATCCCCACTCCATTCTCTTGAACGACGTTATTGACGATGGAACTGTGTGTTGCACTCATCCGGATTCCGGCCCCGGCGTTGTGGTGAACAAAGTTGTCCAAGAGCAGAGCCTGCGTGATTGAGCTGAGCACAATTCCACTCGCACCCGCCTTCGCGATGTTGCAACGCATAATGGCTGATCCGCTGTTCCAAACGGTGCCGCCATTGCCGCTCAATCGAAGTCCGTCTAGGCCGGTGTTCTTGATCGTCACGGCGTCGACGTTCACTTGCGCGGAGCCTTCGGCATCGAGACCGACGAGGCTGTGGTAATGGCCATCGAGAACCCCACCCGCCACAGCAACTTTACGTTGCCCGATGATGCTCACAAGGCTCGGGGCCGTCGCATCGGGTGCAGCCTCGATTGTGCCGTAGAGGATTAGCGACGTTTTTGAAGGAAGTGCCAGCGGTGAATCGGCGACGACGAAGGTACCGGTGAGCGTCAGGATGATTGGAGAGTCGGGGTCCGACGTTCTCGCGGCGTCAAGTTGAGCCTGAATTTTGCTTAGTGGTGCGCTTTCAAAAGAAAGCTCGATCGGCGTTTCCATCGGATCGAGAATGAAGCCATCCGCCGGGGGAGTGTACAGGCCGTTGGGAGCCGGCCCGTCGGCCAATGCCTCGTCGCGAACGAAGAACACGCTGGCGAACAGCGCGGCGGCACAGCAGCTGACTCGGCTAAGCATGGCAAGACCCCAGCAAACGGCAGACTTACGACGAGTCGCCTGCGGAGGAAAAGTTAAATTCGGCCCAGAGGCCACTTGTGCAACATCGTCACTAGGACTACCGGGCCGCTGCCCAGGTGGACGCTGCTAGGCTTGAAGCGAACTGGAAGCTCCTCGTGCGGCCGATGAGGTGCTACTCAATCGGTCCCTCAGTGTATGTTGGCGCGC
>DATFTC010000006.1:0-10491 GCA_035262305.1 Myxococcaceae bacterium
GCCTATCGCAAGAGCCAGATTGCCGAGGCGAAAGCTGATTTTGCCGCCATCGTGGCTGACAATGCGGCTTCTACCCGGGATCGCGTTGTCGCGCGACGCGAATTGGCGCGCTCTGGATTAAGGAAAACGCGGCCACCGTAGAGGGATTCAATTCAAACAAACCAGTGCTATCGCAAATCGACAAGTTGAATGACAGGCAGTTCCGAGTCTTCGCATGCTCGCGCGATCTGGCATGCCAAAAGCGCTAGCGATTAGTTACGCGGATCAAGGCCAGCTCATCCGCACCTGCTCTCTGCTGGGCTGTAGCCTGCGATCGATGAGCTCGCGATCCGGCGTCATCCGAACGAGCAGGTCCGGTACGATGGCTCCAGCGACCACCAAGCCAAGTGCGATCGAAGCGAGACTCAGGGCATTCCCTTGTTGGCTCATCTGTGGGATGACCAATCTTTCGGCGGCCGCCGCTCCGCTCCAAGGGCGAAACGTCTCGAAGCTCGGCACACCGCGCGAGCGCAACCGAACCCGATGGAGTCACAGAGTCTTTCAGGATGGACCCCGAGGTGGGTAAATCTTTGACAATCACGACGCCATCTGCGGGAATGATGGCTTCGACGACTTCTTGTTACACACCGATACATACGCAATCGCACCATCCCGGCCCATATGCTGAAAGAGGAAAGCCGATCTTTGTGCCGTGTTACTTCCCGAGGTGTTTACGACGTGCATGGGAATTTCCTGCCCCGCGGAGGGAAATTCCCAGACACTTCGCCAAACACCGGTGTTTCAGCGCCACAGCGAGCCGGGTTTGTGTCTTAGAATTTGCAGGTCCGTCGCATGCGACGATGTTGCCGCTATGAAAAGGCACCCTCGGACGCTTTTTTTACCGTTCTTGTGCCGTGACGGTGTTTCAGCGGATAGGATATCGAGACCGGCGGCTTCAAGTTTCCTGCGTGGCTCAAAATACCAGTGCCAGGTCTGTCCGCGAGCATGCCTAACCAGACGCTCCGTTCAGGAGCTTCAGTGCGAATCGCCCTGTCTATCCTTGTTGGCGTTGCCTGTGCCAAGTGCGCCACGTACACCAACATCAAGACAGCCCGAGCTCTTGACCCTGGTACCTTTCAATTCAACGCCGCCGTAGGTGCACAGCGAGCCGGCTCGACGCGATCATTCGTGCCCTCCGGTGAAATTGGGGCTCGATATGGAGTAGTTCGAGGCTTCGATATCGGTCTTACGCTGACAACTTTTACGGCCGAAGCCAATGCTACCGTCCAGTTGGTTCGAAGCGACGACTTCGACCTTGCGCTCGCTCCAGCGATATCCCGAGGTCTGACAAGCAACTTTGACGACGAAGGTGTGACCATCACAATGGCGAAATTGCCTCTATTGATCGGCGTCAACTTGGGCAACCAGAAACAACATCAGATTGTCCTCGGGCCCACGGCCATCGGGCAATGGGACGATGGAACAGGTAAGGTCATGGGCTCGTACCATGCGCTGCTCCTCGGAGGCACCGCCGCTGTGTCGGTCGCGGTCGCCGATAATTTTCGCATCTTGCCTTTAGTTGCAGTATTTGTACCGGTTTCCGGAACTGGTATTCCTTCGATGGGCGCCATCACTCCTCAGATGGTCTTGGTTCCTGACGCTTCAGGCAACAGGCCGGTTATTTTTCAGGGAGGGCTCGGCTTTAGCTTTGGCAATGATGGCCGGGGAACTCCGTCTCGCTGAGCATCGCCTCTGTCAGCAAATGAATGCCGGGGCTCCTGGCGCCTTGGAGAGGCGCTAGGCCGGATCCTACACGTCGAAAGATAAAGCGACGCGATGGTTGTGCGTGTGGCCCTCCAATGTTATCCGTTCCCGCGATGTTTGCCAGGGAACCGATCGTCAATGGGCAGCGCAGCCGAGCGGACGTCGGTCGGGAGGTCGATCTGCTTGGATAAAATAAACATCCTCACGGTCAACCTGCTCTTCAGCACGCTGATCTTCTGGATCGCGGCGAGGATCTACCTGTTTCCGAGGCTCGCCGCGCTCGAGCCCAAGGTCGTGCTGCTGCCAATCCTTCTGTTGCACTCGACGCGACATCTGGGACTGATGTTCCTCGCTCCGGGGGCGACCTACGCGGGAATCCCGGCACAATTCGCCTATCCGGCCGCGTTCGGCGACTTCCTTGCCTCACTGCTGGCGCTCGCGGCGATCGCAGCCTTGACCCGCAATGCCCGCGTGGCTCGTGCCCTGGTATGGGTCTTCAACGTGGAGGGATCGGTAGACCTCCTTAACGCCATCGTGCTGGCGACGGTGTGGGAAGCGTCTCCCTACATGGGCGCGGCGTATTGGATACCGGCGCTCTGGGTTCCAGCATTGCTGGTGACTCACTACATCGTGTTCGTCATCCTCCTCAGACGCTCCGGGCGCATTGGCCAAGGCCACTGATAGGCGATCGCGCCCGCGCTCTTTGCCGAATGCTCGCCCATCGTTGATGGAGCTGGCCGACCGGGCGGAGGCGACGGCCTTCGACGGGGAGCCTTGGTCATCGGAGTCAACGCCAGCTCATCCCCGCCTGGTCGCCACCGGGCTCAAGGTTGCGATGGATGAGCTCGCGATCCGGCGGCGTCCGAACGAGCAGATCCGGTAGGACGGCTCCAGCGATTGCCAAGCCAAGCGCAATCGAAACGAGGCTCATGGCATTCGCTTGTTGGCTCATCCGAGGCACGACCAACCTCTCGGTGACCGCCGCTCCGCTTCCCAAAAACCCGAGAAGAAACACTTCGATTTCCCAGTTGGGAATGTCGTGGTGGTGCCGAACTGTCTCCACGATTTCTACAACGTTGCGGGAAGGCGCCTCTAGAACAAACCCTGCACCTGAATTGGGGCGAGTACCACATGTCCCGTTTGAAAGGCCATGCGGCAAAACAGGCCACGACAACAATCGAAAGCGCGACGGACGTCGACCGTGCCGCCCCGAGGGCGAAACGTCCCGAAACTCGGCACACCGCGCGAGCGCAACCGAACCCGATGGAGTCACGAAGTCTTCCAGGATGGACACCGAGGAGGGTAAGTCTTTGACAATCAAGACGCCATCTGCGGGAACAATGGCTTCGACGAGTTCATTCTCAGCCGGCGCAGATGTGGACCAAACAAGTGAGATGGAGCCATCGGCATCTCGACGAGCCCCGATCTCATATGGGGCGAGCCAGCTGCTGAGAAAGCCTCGAACTTGCAGGTTTCCAGCCGACAGAGTGACCGTTTGCGATGAACCTCCGGCCGGCAAAGTTTGCTCGCGCGTAGGCTCTCCGCGCAGGGCAACGTCGGAGGGACTTGTGAAACGAAATGCAACAGTTTTTGTTATCGTCACCGGCGTGCAGGCGAGGCACGACGCTTGGACCGCTGCCAGTATCACAGCCCGCTTCGTCGCGGATCGGCGTCTCAAGGGTTCTCGGTGATGAAGTGGGTGCGTCCGCGAACCGACCCAACCTGTCGCAGAATCTCCCGCTGAGCACAGAAGCATAACTGCCTTTGAGCGAGCCCCCCAACGCAGGGCACTGGTGGCAGGCTCGAGACGCAAGAAGCATGTCGTCAATTTCTTGCGCTTGTCACATACCGATACATACGCAATCGCACGATTCCGGCCCTTGTGCTGAAACAGGAACGCTCGCCTATGCGACGCGTGTTATTTATTCCCAGACACTTCGCCAAGCACCGTGCCGTCAATCGAACAAAGATTGGGAACCGTACAGTCGCGCGCGCTCGCCGCGTAGCCCGGGGATCAACCTGGCGTTCGCGCGGACGCGTACCTAACGAGGTATGCGCGTAACTGGTTGCTCACGGTGTTGCGTCGGCGGCTCCGTCCCAGTGCAGAATGAGCGTGCGCTGGGTGACAGCGTCGTTCTCGTAGAAGTAGCCGACGGCCCAGACGTCACTTGTCGAGAGCGCTGACGCTCCCGCCAGCCAATTGGCGAACCGGATGCCAGCAGGTGGGTTGGGATTTCCATTGGGGCTGGGCACGACAGCCCAGCTGGTACCGTCCCAGTGTTCGGTGAGTGTCAGGCGACCGGAGCGACCGACGCTCCAGGCGTCATCGTCCGCGATGGCGGCCACGCCCGCGAAGTTGTCGTCTGAGAGCGGGCTCAGCGAGGGCGTGCACAGCCAGCGATCACCTGCCCATCGAGCAGCCTTTGTGAAAGGACCGAAATACTCACCCTCGTCGTAGGTCGTGTAGGAGCCAACCGCCCAGGCGGAAGTCGAACCTGCGGCGGCGATCGCCGCGTCGCTTTGAGCACCGCCGAGCACGTTCCAGCTGACGCCATCCCAGTGGATGCTTTCGCCCGCGCCGACGGACCAGGCGTCATCGCTGGCAATTGCCACCACCGCGAAGCGCGAGCTGTCGAACCAGAACTCGGTCTCGCGCGGAGGCGGGAACAGAGTCCAGACAGCGCCGTCCCAGTGCATGAAGATGGCTCGCCCAGCGTCGCCCACCGGAGCGCCACCCACGGCCCAGACATCGTCGGAAGCAACCGCCGAGGCGCCGAGCAGCGCGTTGTAAGCGTGCGGCGCTGGCTCGAGATTCGGGCTCGGCACGATGCTCCAGCTCCCGCCGTCCCAATGAATCGTGAGCGTGCTGTAGATGGTGGGGCTGTCCAGGTCGACCGAATAGCCAACTGCCCAAGCATCGTCAGACGCCACCGCGGCAACCCCTTGCAACACGTTCTGGGCGTCGCGACCGGGACGGTTCGGGCTCGGCACCTTGCTCCAGCTCAACCCATCCCAGTGCTCGATCAGGGTCTGAGGAGCACCTGAATCAGCTGGCGTGCTCAAGCCTACCGCCCAGACGTCGTCGGGCGCGGCCGCGGACACTGCATTGAGGGCGCTTCGACGGCCCTCACCGTTTGGGCTCGGGACGAGCGTCCAACCAGCGTGCGCTGGGTGGGCGAGCACCAGAAATGTGACAAAAGAAGACGCGCGAGAAAACCAAGCAGGAATTCCAGCCATTTGCATCCCATGAGCGTGAAACGTGATTTCAAAGCCTAGACCACCCGAACGCCTGAAATTGTAAACATGAGCTTTACATTTGCGCCGATCTCCCCGGTCTAAACGCGTGGTAAGTGAGGCATCAGAGTCTGGGGAATGACAGACGATGAGGTAGCGGACGCCTACCGTCGGTACGGCTCTCTGGTGCTGCGGCGATGCCGGCGCATCCTCCGCGATGATGCGGCCGGTGAGGACGCCTTGCAAGAGGTGTTTGTGCGGTTGATGCGGTATGGACACGCGTTTCACAAGGCCGAATCGAAGGTGCTCTGGCTCTATCGGGTGGCGGATCGCTGCTGCTTCGATCTTCTCGCTCGTCGCGGCGCTCGCGCCGAGGCTAGCGCAGACCAGACGCCCGAACCCTCGCATCGCGGTACCGCCGCCCTGGAAGATCGGGAGGTCATCTTACGTTTCTTGGCGAGCTTCGATGATCGACTCAAGCAGGTCGCCGTCCTGCATTACCTCGACGAGATGACTCAAGAGGAGATCGCCGCGGCAACGGGATGGTCGCGGCAGACGATCTTCAAAAAGCTCGCTTTTCTTCGCAGCCGCGCCGCCGCCCTCCGGGTCCGCCTGTGTGGAGGAAGCTATCCATGAATGGCCATCCCAGCTCGCTGCAGCTCGAGCGATTTTCCGTCGATGACCTGCCGGCGGACGCGCAGGAGCGGACCCGCGCCCACGTTCTGGGCTGCGGCGAATGCACCCGATCTCTTGGCGAGCTGGACCGTGCGCGCGAGGATTGCCTGCGGCAGCTGCCGCCCGCAAAGCTCCTCGGCAGGATTGCGCAGAAGCGGAGCAACATTCGCCCAAGGCGCCTTTGGATCGGGCTTTCGGCGTTCACCGCGGCCGCGGCAGCGTTCGCCGTGATTTTGTTTTTTCCACGGAGTGATCGCGTTCAGCTCAAGGGCGCGAGCGTGTCCGTCTACTGCCGGCGCGGAGAGCAGGTGCGCCTGCTGGCGCCCGGCGAGCGAATTCGCGCCGGCGATGGCCTGCGCGTGGTGTTGACCCTGCCCAACCGGCAGCCCGCCGCGGCCTGGTTCGTGGACGCGCGTGGTCGCGTGGACCGCTTCCTGACCGACGGCTCGACGGCGCTCGACGCCGGAGAACATGCGCTGCCCGGCGCCATGGTCGAATCCCCATGCATCGACCTGTGGCTCGTCGTCGCCGCCGGATCGGGTGCCACTCAGCGCCTGGCCGAAGCGTTCGAGCGCGCGCGGCGCGACGGGATTCCGCCAGGGGAACGCTGGGCTCCAGCCGGAACCGTGGTGCGAGCGCTCCAATGCGAGTGAGCTCGGCCAGGACCGCCCTCGGAGCGGCGTGGTTTTTCGCCGCTTCGTCGGCGATCGCCGTTCCCGAGGAACGATTGGCGGTGATCGCGGGCGCGAACATCGGCGGGCCCGAGGATGATCCGCTGCGATACGCCGAAGCCGATGCGCGTCGCTTCCGCGACGTGCTCGTCGAGCTGGGACAAATCCGCCCCGACCGCGCCATCCTCTCGATCGGCGGAAGCCCGGAACAGATTCGGCAGGCGCTGATCGAAGCGAGAGGTCGAGCGGCGGAAATCCAGCGAAGCGGCAGCCGCGTCGCCCTGTTCTTCTACTATTCAGGACACGGTGACGAAGCGGGACTGCATCTTCCGCGCGGCACGCTGCCGCTCTCCGAGCTGCGCGCGGAGATGGCGCGCGTCCCCGCCGACCTGCGCATCTCGTTTCTCGACGCTTGTCGCGCCTCGGGAAGGAGCAAGGGGGTTCGCCGCGGCCCCGACTTCGACCTGTCGGTGGCGCCTGACTCGCCTCAGGGCACCGTCGAGCTGCGGGCGTCCTCTTCGGGCGAGGCGGCTCAAGAGTCGGAAGAGCTCAGCGGCGCGGTGTTCACCCATTTTCTCCTCTCAGGTCTACGCGGCGCGGCCGACCTGGACGGCGACGGGCGGGTGACGCTCGCCGAGCTTTACGCCTACGCCTATCGGCGAACGCTTTTTCGCTCGGGAGTGGGCCCGACGCTGCAGCATCCGACGATGGCGATCGAGCTGGCGGGCGCCGGCGAGGTGGTCCTCACGGTACCCGCTCGCGCCTCAGCGACCATCGAGGTGCCCTCTGGTCGCGAGCGCTACTTGGTATTCGCCATTCCCAGCGCTGCCGTCCTCGGGGAGATGGCCGCGGATGAGGTTCCTCGGCTCGCGCTGCCGGCGGGCCGATACCTGGTGGCGCGACACTCCTCCAGCGCGACGGCGGTGGCGACGGTCGACCTCTCATTGGGAGGCCGGCGCCAGTTGGTTGAGAAAGACTTTCAGCCCATCTCGCGCGAGGAGCTCGCGCTCCGAGGCGGCCACATCGAGCTGCGCTCGTACCGCTTCGAGCCGCGGGTGGGAGTCGAATATGGGCCGCGTTCCGCCCTTCCGTTCGCTCTTCGAACGGGCGCCGCCCTGGTGTTAACGCAGGGCGATCTCGAATGGGAATTCGAGGCCGCGTATGTCGGCGGATCAGCCTCGATCACCGGATGGCAGGGCACGGAGCAGGCCGTCAGCGGCGGACCCGGCATCACCTTTCGGCAGTTCTTCGGCCCCTGGATGCTCTCCGAGGCTCTCGGAGTTGAGCTTCGCTACTCGTGGCAGCAGCTCGAGCGCCTGGACCGGCGTCGGGTAGAAGAAGCCGGCTTCACCGGAACGCAATCGAGAAGCTTCGGCTCAGGCGGACCCAGAGCGGGCGTGCGGCTGGCGCTCTCCATGGGCAATCACTGGACGGGAAGTCTTGGGCTCACGTCGATTGCGTTCTTTCGGCGTGAAGCGTCGGCGGATTCGGCCCGCACGGTATTTCGTCCAACCTTCTTCGGCGAGGTCGCGGTGGGTTATGCGTTCTAGGTTTCGATGCCGCCTGGCCGTTCTCGCCGCCGCCGGGCTGATCGCCGGATGTGGAACCGCCGCGGGTCCCGATTACGCGCCGGTTTTTGTGTCGCTCAATGGCGTGATCACCTCCTCGCAGATCGCCACGCCATCGCAGGTGCGCGTCGCTCTCATTTGGAAGCACAAGGATCCCGACGGCAATCTGGTGCGCTCCGCGCAGGAGCTGCCGGTGGCTTCCCAATTCCCCGTCCGCTTCCGCCTCGACATCACCTCGCTGCCACCGCTCGAGGCGCTCAATCAGCGGGACTTGGGGGGTGGCCAATTCGATCCGAACTGGCGCTACGCCACCGGCACGCTCGTCGTTTACGAGGACCTGGACGGAAACGGCGTTCTCGATCTGGTCAGGACCGATGCCGAAACGACCGTCGACCGCGTTCTCGGCGCGCCCGAGCATCTGTCCGTTTTCTACACTGAGGGCTCCAACGTCCGCGCTGGCGGCCCGGGCGCGCAACCCGGATTCAACCTGCGACGCGAACCGCCGCTCGTCGATCCGGCTCCCGGCGACGCGATGTGCTCCGCGCATCCGCAAGGCGCTCAGCAGTACTTGCCGCTTTCGACGGAAATCCCGGTCGCGCTGACCGCGGCGCCGGAGCTCTCGCGCGAGATGTGCGCGGTGATGGACCCAAGCCCCGGAGGCTGTTCTCCACCGAGCTGCCAACCGCTTCCCGTTCCCGCGGGCGCACAGCTCACCTGCAGCGCCGACGGGACAGCATTCGTCTACAAAGTCTGCCCGGCGGGAGGAGGTCTGTGCGCAAGCACCGCGTGCCGCTACGGTTGTGCGACGAGAGCACCCAGCGATCCGATTCCGCCCGGTTGGCCCTGCCCGTAGACACGCAACGGTCAGCCCAAGCTCGCCGGCATGACGCAGAGTCCATCGGACCTGAAGCGCTTCGCACCGCCCGTCTGCAAAGGATTGCGCGACCTGGACGTCCCGTGCAATCGTCCGCGCCCGAACTCGTATGGCCCTCGACGTAAGGAAAATCCCTCGGGAGGTGGCTTGATGTTCCGTTTGAGCTCAGCAGCTGTCGTTTCTTTAGCTTTGGCTTTTTCCACTGCGGCGCTCGGTGCTGACGCCGGTACCCCGCCGGGGCCGCCTGGCGTTCGCGGCGATTTGCTCCTCGCGGTCGGTTTCCTTGAAGGGCAGATCGTTTCTCTAGAGCAGGCGATGCCGCAGGCGAAATTCACCTGGCGGCCAGGCAAAGGCGTTCGGTCGGTTTCGGAGCTGTACCTTCACATCGCCGGATCAATTTACTTTCTGACGAGCAAGGTCGGTCGTCCGATTCCAGCGGATGTCCAGGCGGTGATGCAGGCGAAGAAGTGGGAATCGCAGACGACGAAAAAAGACGAAATCAAAACCATTCTCACGACTGCGTTTGCTCACCTGCGAAACACCATTCGCGAGCTGCCCGACGCGGACCTGGATAAGCAGGTCGAATTCATGGGTCGTGATATGTCTCAGCGCCTCGTCTTGATGGCGCCGGAATTCCACAGCGCGGAGCATCTGGGCCAGGCCATCGCGTACGCGCGCATCAACGGCGTGGTGCCTCCCTGGAGCAAGGGTAAAGGCGACCAGGACTAGTCACCAAGCATCTCCATGGAGATGCTGTCCCCTCACCTTGGCCGCGGTGGGCGTTTGCTACCGGTGCACGCGCTCGCTCTCTTGTAATGGAACCGCGCGCCAAATACTCGGTTGACATCCACTTTCAGTAGTGGTGACCATCCGCGACAAAAGTACACTCCACAGACAGTCGATTTTCAGGAACCCAAACGAAAATTCCGGATAGAACCATTGGAGGCAAAGACCGATCTACTGATCATTGGGGCGGGGCCGTACGGTCTGGCGATGGCGTCTCATGCGCGGCATCTTGGCGTCGATCACATCGTGGTTGGCAAGCCAATGGAATTCTGGAAGGCCAATATGCCGCGGGGCATGTTCCTGCGCTCGGCCAGTGATTGGCCGCTTGACCCCGAGGGGGTCCATACGATTGAGAAGTTCTTGCAGACGCAGAGTCTCGTCCCCGCCAATGTAGAACCCCTCTCACTCCAGTTCTATCTGGGCTACGCCGGGTGGTTTCAAGAGCGGAAGCGGATCGAAGCGGTGCCCGTGCTGGTGCGGCGGCTCGATTACGTCGAGGATGCGGACCATCGGTTCCGAGCCACGATGGAGGATGGCCGGATCATCATCGCGCATCACGTTGTTATCGCGGTGGGCTTCAAGTACTTCAAACACCTGCCCTCGGAATTGATTGAACGCTTGCCCGTGCGTCGCTACTCGCATACTTGTGACCTCGTCGATTTCGGCGGCCTGAGAGGGAAGCGATGTTTGATCTTGGGCGGCCGCCAGAGCGCCTTCGAATGGGCGGCCCTGCTCAATGAAGCGGGCGTCGCCGCTGTCGATCTGTCGTACCGGCACGATTCCCCCGCGTTCAAAGCTTCCGACTGGTCCTGGGTTAACCCCCTGGTCGATGCCATGGTGGGCGACCCGGGCTGGTTTCGCAGACTCTCCCAAGAGGACAAAGATGCAGTCAGCCACCGGCTCTGGGCCGAGGGCCGTCTGAAAGTTGAGCCCTGGCTGG
>DATFTC010000007.1:0-2391 GCA_035262305.1 Myxococcaceae bacterium
AGCGTGCCAGTGTCGGTGGGCAAGCTACCTATCGCACAGCATCATCGCTACCACCTGGACCCAATAATTTCCAGCCTGTCATCAGGGGTGCTTAAGGCGTAAATTTAATTAACGCAGTCGATCAGGGAATTGTTGTAGCCCCCGAACGACCTGACACGGTCAGGGTCTTGCGAGCTGCGATGAACTCACGGGGTAAACGATATCCGAGAGCCTTGTGCGGGTGAACCTCGTTGTAGTGGGCGATCCAAGCTGGCAGCTGACGCATGACGGTTTCGGCATCTGGTCGCGGACTGACGCGGACATAGTCGTGCTTGATCGTGCGAACGAAGGCTTCAGCCATTCCGTTGCTCTGTGGACTTTCGCGAGGCGTCGTCCTCGGTTCGAGCCCGATGTCGCGTGCGAAGCTGTGGGTTCGAGCGCATTGCGGCCGTGCTCGTCGCCGATGAAAACCTGCAACGGTCCGAGTGCCGCCAGCATGCCGATCGCCATGTGCATCATCGTGCGTCCCTCGTCGATGTGGCGCGCGGCGAGGATGTAGCGGGCGCCCACGGATAGGACGACGAACGAGGTCGTGAGGTAGGCGGCGGTGAGCATGTGCGGCAAGCGATAGAAGAAAGTTGGATTGAAGATCACGGTAAGCCAATCAACGGGATAAGCGACACCATCGCGTACCTCGTGGCCGGCCGGGGCCTGCATCCAGCTGTTCGCCGGCAAGATCCAGAACGCCAAGATCGCGGTGCCGACCGCGACGATGATGGCCGAGAAGACGTGCAGCCATGGCGTCCGAGAAAGGTCGCCTCCAGGAAGAAGGCGGTCAGCACCTCGTAGCCGATGAGAGGCGCGACCACGTTGCCGACGACCACCGAGAAGCGGCTCCAATTCGTCCCGAATGTCCCCTAGGGAGCGCCAATGATTTCAGCAGCTTAAACGCCCAAATGAGCCCCCGTCGGGGTCGCATCTCCAACTTTTCTCCAATGGACGGTGCTTCAGACGACCGGTTCGAGGTCACGCTGTGATCGTCGGCTCGAGGAGGCCGGAAGCGATTTGCGCGGTCACCGCCGAGCCGGCACGGTGCTAAAGATGACCCACGCTCGCATCGCGGCGCTTCCCGTGGAGCAAATTGAACGTGCGAGCGAGCTGTTCAGCCTTCGCTCATGTAGGCAGGTTTGCCGCCGAGTAGGAAGTCGTCGCGCGGAGGCGCGAAGAAATCGATCACCTCGGTGTCTTCGCGGAACGGTGCCTCATGCTCCGTATCTCCCGGAATGACCACGACGTCGCCCTGGCTGCGGACCCGCTGTTCGCTGCCGAGGCGGAAGTCGATCTCGCCCTTCAGCACCCACGCGATCAGCTCATTTACGTGACTGCGCTCAACAGTCGTTTGGCCTTGTGGCAGCAGCCTGGAGTCGCGTCGAGCGCGTCGAATGAGGGCTGCAAGAACATCCGTCTCAGCTCAGATGTGGCTAATCCCGTTGAGCAAGAGCCAACATTAGCGGGCGAATAGTGACGGATGGGTCGGTTTATGTGGGCAACCCGTTGAGCAAAAATCGACATTGGCGGGCGGATAGTGACGGGTGCGTCGTCCTGATGCTAGGTGTCGCGGCGGCGGGCTCAAGGAGTGACGGTTGCACGGGTAGAGGTCAGCACCGATGAGCATCGTTGCGAGTTACGGATCGCCGATCGTCTCGCGTTTTGGCGAAAAACATCCGTCTCAGCTCAGATATGGCTAACCCGTTGAAGCGGGAGTCCAAATTAGCGGGCGGATGGTGACGGATGCGTCGGTTTGCAGCGTGCTACCGTTTCACGCGCTCGGCAGAAATGCCGACCCCACGCCATGATGGACCGGCTCAGATGCGGCGGCGTAAGTGAAGTTACCTCAGTCACCCCGGCTTCGTGCGGCAAGGGGAGCGAGGGAGTCGCGGGCTTCTAATTTTTTCTTCACCTGCGACGGCGGTCCAGCCGAAGGTGACCGCGCGAGGGCATTCGACGCGAACAACATCGGCCACGTGTTCTTCAGCCCTTACTACCAGCGCTCTACTTTGCGCGAAGGCCGTCGCAAAGACTTGAGACGGCCTGCGGCCTTGTCTTGCTCGAAGCGCTTTGCCACGGCTTCGGCTTCGCTCCTCGCCTCGGCCGATGACTTGCCGCCGTGCTCGGCAAGGAAGGCTTGCCAGTCCTGCTTGAATTGCTCGCTCGGCTCCCTCTTCCCGCGGAGCTTGCGAAATTTCTCGCCTTCCGGGCCAAGCCATTCGGACACGTTCTGGAAAGACTCTTGCAGCAAGTGCTCGACATGTTGCCACGCGTCCTTCGGTTTCATTCCGGTTCGCCGAGCAGCGAAGTCGCAAGTCAGAAACGTTACGAATAGCCACCATTCGGCCGTTTCCTGCTCGGTGC
>DATFTC010000008.1:0-23276 GCA_035262305.1 Myxococcaceae bacterium
GGCTCTGCTTACTAAGGAAGGATTGCGATCGGCGGACGTCTGGATCCACGAAGCCATATCGGACCGGATGAAGCGGCGACGGAGACTGCCACGACTCCACCTGGTCGATGGCAAGCCCCAGCGGTCCGTTGTCGAATATCCCCCCGTCGACATACTCCCAGCGGCACAGTTTGAGATCGCGCTCCGAAGACGAGAGGCCGGCGCAGGTCAAGCCGCCGATGGGATGGGCAGGGTCGAGGCCCCGGCAGCTTCCAGTGGTAACCACGCGCTCCTCTGGGCAAGTTGCCTCGCAGGTGCAGATCTGGCGTGGACTGAACGCGAGCGGGAAGGCGCTCGAGGCGAGAATCGCCTGGCTCACTTGTTCGCTGGGTACCGAGCTCTCTCCAGAATCCTCCCGACTCTCGGCGAGACGGACCACGTAGTCGGAAGAGTCCCGATCCGGCAAGAGGAATTGGGGGCGAATTCGAACCCAGCCGGCAGGTGTCACTTCGAAGACGAGGGGAATGACAAATCGCTGCGTCAGCGTGCTCAAACCTCGAACCTGAGTGTCCCGCGGGGCTGTGCGCGTCACCGTGAACCCGACGGGAATCTGGCAGCCCGGAATGAAGGCGTAGCCGTCCTTTCGATCGAAGATCTTCCCCCGTACGTTTTCCAGCCCGACTATCAGCGGGCGACGCGAGAGCAACGCATCCTCTCTAAGGTAGAGAGACGGATCGTCTGGAAGAAGTTGGTCGAGACTCACGGGCATCCACGTGTCGCGCAACAGATTGTGATCCACCGTGGCATCCTCGGCGTTGCTCAAGCGTTGGCACCAGACGGCAGCGGCGAGAAGGGCATTGATACTTCCCGCCGACGCTCCGGCGAGCGCGACGAGTCGGGGTCGGGGCAAACCAGGCTCGGTTGCGAACGCATTGGCCCTCTTGATGAAGCTCACCAGTGCCCAGTTCAGTCCGGCCTCGTAGGCACCAAGGCTCACTCCGCCGCTAATCGTGAGCGCGAACGGCTCGAATGCGTGCTCGGTCGTCTGCGCGAGAGCCGTTTGCGGCGCCGCGGCGGCAAGAATCACTCCGATCAGGGCAAGTCGCGAATTCATGCGAGGCCTGAACGGCGCAGATATCACCGCGAGGTCAAAACGTATCCGGTTCGATAAACCGCCGCTCTCAGCGTCGCGCTTCGCCCCGCTCCCGCCCTGCTCAGCAGCGTCGTGGCCGTCAGAGCCAGGCGTCCCAGCTCGAAACCAAAACTCGCTGCGGTTCCTTCGGCAGCTCCAAGCCTCCGAATTCTCTCATTGCAGTCATTTGGTCGGTTGACGCTCGCCTCGTGGAGCGCTCACCACCGGGTTCTGCCAGCCTCCGGGGGGGGAGACTCTCGAGTCGACCTCTTTCGGTCCCCAGGTGCCTGGCTCATATTCGTAGACGGGTGTGCTCACCTTCAGCACTGGATCGACGATTCGCCACGCCTCCTCGACGTAGTCTTCCCGCGCGAAAAGCATGGAATCGCCCTGCAGTGCGTCTGCGAGGATCCGCTCATACGCATCCATTTCGTCTGCGCGAGGGAGGCTGGTTCCCACCACTTCCGCGATCTCGCTTCGCGTCTCTTCGCCCGGGGAGATGACATTCACGCCGATGGCGAGCGTGACGTCGGGGCTGATCCTCATGCGGCAGTAATTGGAATCCAGGTGAAATCCTTGAAAGAGGATCGGCGGGCGCCGAAGTCGGACGACCATCTCGGTGCTCGTCACGGGCAGGCACTTTCCCGCTCGGATGTAGAAAGGCACGCCTTGCCAGCGCCACGAATCGATCTGCAGTCGCAAGGCGACGAACGTCTCCACGTTCGAGTCCGCCGCCACTCCCTTCTCGGACCGGTAACCGCGGAACTGTCCGCGAACGACGTCTTCCACGGTGAGGGCTGGAATCGCTTTGAGGACTTTCACCTTCTCGTTTCGGACGGACTCGCTGTCACTCGTGATTGGAGGCTCCATCGCCAGATTGCTGAGCATCTGGAACAAATGGTTCTGGACTACGTCGCGGATGGTGCCTGTCTGGTCGTAGAAGGCGCCCCGGCCCTGGATTCCAAAATCCTCCGCCATCGTGATCTGGACGCTCTCGACGTCACTCCTTTTCCAGAAGGCCTCCATGAAGGGATTCGTAAACCGGAAAAAGAGCATGTGACGCACCGGCCGCTTGCCGAGGTAATGGTCGATGCGAAAGATCGACTTCTCGTCGAAAGACCCCAGCAGCGTGCGATTGAGGGCCTGCGCCGAGGCGAGATCACGGCCGAAAGGCTTTTCGACGATCACTCGAGCGCCGTTTGCGCAGCCGGAATCCTCCAACTGCTTCACGACCAACCCAAACAGCAGGGGCGGGACGGCGAGGTAGTGCGCCGGGCGCTCGGCGGCGCCGAGCTGTTGGCGAATCGCCTGAAACGTCGCCGGGTCCTGGTAGTCGCCATCCACGTGGCGAAGCAGGCCGCTCAGCTTGTCGAATGCAGCGACATCCAGTCCGCCGTGCTGCTCGACGCTGGAGCGCGCGCGGGCGCGGAGCTCGTCCAGCCCCCAGCCGGCCTTCGCCACGCCGATCACCGGCACGTCGAGGTGTCCGTGCTTCACCATTGCCTGGAGCGCCGGAAAGATCTTTTTGTACGCGAGATCGCCGGTCGCGCCGTAGAACACCAGGGCATCGCAATGGCCATGGCTCATCGTGAGCACCGCTTTCCATCGCCGGGCTTTTCGGAGCGTCCGCCTAGGGTCGTAACCCCGAGGCGAGATTGAGTTGCTTTCATTGTGTCACCTCTCGGGGCCGCCGATCGCGGCGTCGACGAGTCGCTGGGCCTCCTTGACGAGCGTCTGCAGGTGCTCCGCGCTCTTAAAGCTCTCCGCGTAGATCTTGTAGATGTTCTCGGTGCCTGACGGCCGCGCGGCGAACCACCCGCTCGCGGTTGCGATTTTCAGACCGTCGATGGGAGCATTGTTGCCTGGAGCCCTGGTCAGTTTGGCGGTGATCGGTTCCCCGGCCAGCGTCTCCTCGCGCACGGCGTCTGGCGACAACGCCTTGAGCCGCGCCTTTTGCTCGGGCGTGGCCGGCGCATCGATGCGGGTGTAGTGCGAGGTGCCGAGCTCCGCCGCCAGCGACCGGTAATGCTCGCCTGGATCCTTGCCGGTGCGCGCGGCGATCTCCGCCGCCAGCAGGTCCATGATCAGGCCGTCTTTGTCCGTCGTCCACACGGTGCCGTCGCGCCGCACGAAACTGGCGCCGGCGCTCTCCTCGCCGCCGAAGCAGCACGAGCCATCCAACAGACCGGGAACGAACCACTTGAAGCCGACGGGCACCTCGTAGAGCCTGCGGCCGAGCCGATCGACGACGCGATCGATCAGGCTGCTGCTGACCAACGTCTTGCCGACGGCGGCGTGCGCCGGCCACTGGGGACGGTGCGCGAGTAGGTAGCGGATGGCCACCGCCAGGTAGTGGTTCGGGTTCATCAGGCCTGCGGATCGAGTCACGATGCCGTGGCGGTCTGCGTCGACATCGTTGCCAAAGGCGACGCGAAACTGATCCTTCAGCTGGACGAGCCGCGCCATCGCGTACGGGCTCGACGGGTCCATGCGGATCTTGCCGTCGTGATCCACCGTCATGAACGAGAACGTGGGGTCAATCGTCGCGTTCACGACGGCGACTCGGATCTTGTAGAGCGAGTTGATCGGCTCCCAATACGGCTGCGACGCTCCGCCGAGCGGATCCACACCCAGCTCGAGACCGGCGTCCCGGATGACCTCCATGTCCACGACATTTTTCAGATCCTGGACATAGGGCAGGACGAAGTCCTGCTGGTGCGTGCGAGCGTCGTTGATCGCGGCGGTGAACGACACGCGCTTGACGCTGGCGTTGCCGGTCCGCAGCAGCTCGTTAGCGCGGTTCTGAATCCATTGTGTTACGTCGACGTCGGCCGGTCCGCCGTTGGGCGGGTTGTACTTAAAGCCTCCGTCCTCCGGCGGATTGTGTGACGGCGTGACCACGATCCCGTCCGCGACGCGCGCGGTGCGGCCGCGGTTGTAGACGAGAATGGCCCAGGAGATGACCGGCGTCGGCGCAACGCCGCCCTCGCGCTGGATGATCGTCTCGACGCCGTTTGCCGCCAGCACCTCGAGGGCAGTGCGCTGCGATGGGTCGGACAGAGCATGCGTGTCCTTTCCCATGTAGAGCGGGCCATCGATGCCTTGGGTGCGGCGATAGTCGCAAATAGCCTGCGTGATCGCTGCGATATGGGCCTCGGTGAACGAACCGAGCAGCGATGAGCCGCGATGGCCGCTGGTGCCGAAGCTGACGAGTTGAGTCGGATCGCCGACGTCGGGCTTGCGAGCGTAATACTCCCTCTCCAGCCGGGCGAGGTCGACGAGGATGGATTTCGGCGCTGGCTTGCCGGCCAGCGGAGAAATGGCAATCGCAAGGTCGTCATCCATTTGCCAGCTCCTTCCTGCTTATTCCCATGAAGCCAGGTCGATTTGATCCGGAATGTCGATGTTGAGCGTGAAACCCGCGGCCAGCACCAGCGCGGTCTTGCACGTGTTGCATAAAACTGAACGGTCGGCGTTATCAGCCTCAGCTCGACGCTCGTGCTGCTCTACTCTGTGGCCCCGCATGGCACGTTTCTGCTGGTCGCCAAGGTCTCGTGAAACGTGCTTGCGGCGCCGGCGACAATGTGCGAACCCCCTGTCGCGGGAGGTGCTTCGATGAACGTGCGCGTCCTGATTGTCTGTGCGTCGATGCTGTTGATCTCCGCTCGCAAGAAACCCCCGGCGACGGCGCCGCCCCCGCCGACCGTGCAGGTCGCCGTGGTTGTGCAGCAGGACGTGCCCATCTTCCGCGAGTGGATTGGCACGCTGGATGGGTTCGTCAACGCAGACATCAAACCTCAGGTCGCGGGATACATCCAGAAGCAGGCGTACCAGGAGGGGACGTTCGTGCGCGAGGGAGAGCTGCTGTTCCTCATCGACCCGCGCAATTATCAGGACGCGGTCGACCAGGCCAAGTCCACGCTCAATCACAATGAAGCGGCACTTGCCAAGGTGCGTCTCGACGTTAAGCGCGACAAGGAGCTGATCGCCGCGCAGGCCATCACTCGCCAGCAGCTCGACAATGACGAAGCCGCCGAGCGTCAGGCAGCGGCGAATGTCGAATCCGCCCGCGCCGCCTTGCGGCAGGCTCAGCTTAGCCGCGGATGGGCGCAGGTCACTTCGCCGATCACCGGCATCGTGGGCATCGCGCAGGTCCAGGTTGGCAACCTCGTCAACACGTCAACAACCATGACCACTGTGTCGCAAGTCGATCCAATTAAAGCCCAATTCAACATCAGCGAGCGCGAGTACCTCCGTTCTGCCCAGGGCAACCACTGGGTAGAGCCGGGGCAGTCCGGGAAGGCGGCGCTCGACCTCATTCTCGAGGATGGCAGCATTTACCCGCATCCCGGGAGCGTCATCGTGGTCAATCGGCAGGTCTCCCAGCAGACCGGGACGATCGCCGTACAAGGTTCCTTTCCGAATCCGGGAAACATTCTCCGGCCGGGTCAGTACGCCAAGGTCCGTGCCGCGGTCGAAACTCGAAAGGGCGCACTTCTGGTGCCTCAGCGCGCGATCAGCGAGCTCCAGGGAACGTACCAGCTCGCAGTCGTCGTCGACGGCAAGGTCGAAGTTCGCCCGGTGAAGACGGCGGATCAGGTAGGCACCATGTGGATCATCGACAAAGGGGTGAGGGCAGGGGACAAGGTGATCGTCTCGGACTACTCGCGCCTTAGGCCGGGCACGCCAGTGAACGCCGTGCCTGCGTCCGACAGCGCCAAACCATCCCAAACGCCGTCGCCTACCGCTTCATCCTCCGGACCCTAGGCCATGTCTCGCTTTTTCGTCGGCCGTCCCATTGTCGCGATGGTGATCGCGATTCTCATGGTGCTCGTCGGCGCTGTCGCGATGTTCGGCCTGCCAATCGCGCAATACCCAAACATCGTGCCTCCGCAGATCCAGGTGATATCGAACTACACCGGGGCCGACGCCGTCACCGTGGAGCAGTCCGTCGCGACCCCGATCGAGCAGCAGATGTCCAGCGTCAAGGACTTGCTCTACATGCAGTCCACCAACGCCAATGACGGCTCTTTCATCCTGCAGGTGACTTTCGACGTCGAGAGCAACATCGACATCGACCAGGTGAACACCCAAAACAAGGCCGCTCAGGCGCAGGCCCTCCTACCGTCCGACGTCACCAACTATGGCCTGACGTACTTGCAGTCCACCGGGCTTCCACTGCTCGCCATGCCCCTTTACTCGCCCAAGGGCACTCACGACCCGCTGTTTCTGGGAAACTACGCGACCATCAACATCAACGACACGCTCCAGCGCGTGCCGGGCGTCGGCCAAATCAGAATCTTCGGGACCTTCGACTACGCGATGCGGATCTGGGTCAAGCCGGATCGGCTCGCCAATCTGGGTTTCACGGTGTCCGACCTTGCCTCGGCCCTGCAAGCGCAAAATAACGTGAATCCCGCCGGCCGCCTCGGAGGACCGCCCTCTCCGATGGGCCAACAGTTCACTTACACCGTGCGGGCTCAAGGTCGGCTGCTCAAGCCCGAGGAGTTTGGCGACGTCGTGTTGCGATTGAATCCCGACGGCTCCACCGTGCGGCTGCGAGACGTCGCCCGCATCGAGCTCGGAGGGCTGAACTACACGCAGATCGGCCGTTTCAACGGGCACCCGGCAGCCGTCCTTGCGGTTTACCAGACGCCCGGCTCGAACGCCCTTGCCGTCGCCAAGGGCGTCAAGACGGCCATGCAGGAGCTCAAGCAACGATTTCCTGACGACCTCGACTATGAGATTGGCTTGGATACCACGCTCCCGGTCACCGGGGGCATCCGCGAAATCATCATCACCCTTTTGGAGACAACACTGCTGGTGGCCTTGGTTGTCTTCCTTTTCCTCCAGAGCTGGCGCGCCACCCTCATCCCTCTGATCGCCGTGCCTGTTTCATTGGTGGGAACCTTCGTTGTGTTTCCGATCCTTGGATTCTCCATCAATACTCTCTCGCTGTTCGGCCTGGTGCTCGCCATCGGGCTCGTGGTTGACGACGCGATTGTCGTGGTGGAGGCGGTCGAGCGCCACATCGAGGACGGCATGTCCCCGCGGGAAGCGACCCTTGCGGCGATGAAGGAAGTGACGGCGCCGGTGGTGAGCGTAGCGGTGATCCTCGCGGCCGTGTTCATCCCAATGGCCTTCCAGAGCGGGATCACGGGGCGATTGAACAAACAATTCGCTCTCACCATCGCGGTCTCCGTGCTCCTCTCCGCGTTCAACGCGCTCACCCTCTCTCCGGCGCTTTCGGCGTTGCTTCTGCGTCCGCGCCGGGAGTCAAAAGGGGTCCTGGCCCGTTTCTTCGGTGGGTTCAACCGCGTGTTCGACCGGGTGCGGGAAAGGTACGTTGGAGTTTCCGGGCTTTTGATCCGCAAAGCGGTGATCGGCGTCGCGATCCTTGCGGGCTTCTTCGCTCTCGCGACATTTACTGCTCGGCGGGTCCCCTCGGGCTTCTTGACGGAGGAGGATCAGGGCTTCCTCTTCCTCAACGTTCAGCTCCCTGATGCCGCTTCGCTCGAGCGGACCGACGCCGTCTGCCGGAAAGTGGACGCCATTCTTGCCAAGACGCCCGAGGTCAAGTCGTACGTCACCATCGCCGGCTTCTCAATTTTGAGCTACAGCTCGGCGACCTACAACGGCTTCTACTTCGTCTCCCTCAAGGATTGGGACGAGCGCAAGGGTGAGCAACACACCGCGGCGGTTGTGCTCCAACGACTCAACCGGGAGTTCGCCACGAAGATCGACGAGGGGCTCGCCTTCGCCTTTTCGCCTCCGGCTATCGTCGGCCTCGGCTTCTCGGGCGGATTCTCGGCGTGGATCCAGGACCGCAGCGGCGGCGACGTGCCTTTTCTCGCGGACAACCTGCAGAAGTTCATCGCCGCCGCGCGCAAGCGGCCGGAGATAGGTGGGATCAACACGGTGTTCCGACCCTCGGTGCCGCAGGTCTACGCCGATATCGACCGGGACAAAGTCTTAAAGCAGGGCGTCAACTTGAGCAGTGTCTACCAGACTCTGCAGGCGTACCTAGGAGGCCTCTACATCAACCAGTTCAACCGTTTTGGCCGCACTTGGAGGGTTTATCTGCAAGCAGAGGCCGACCAGCGCCAGAGCACCAACGACCTGTCTACATACTACGTCCGCAACGTGGGCGGGGCGATGGTTCCACTTTCCACCTTCGCTAGCACCCGGCGCGTTTACGGCCCGGAGTACACGAATCGATTCAATCTCTACCGCGCCGCGCAGGTGATCGGCGCCCCGGCACCGGGTTACAGCTCAGACCAAGCGTTGACCGCCCTCGAGCAGGTGGCCAACGAAGCGCTTCCTCGGGGGATGGGGCTTTCCTGGGCGGACCTCTCGTACCAGCAGCGGGCCGCCAGAGGTACCGGCACCATCACGTTCGGCTTGTCGCTGGTTTGCGTCTTTCTCATTCTTGCCGCTCTCTACGAGAGTTGGTCGCTGCCGTTTAGCGTGCTCCTCTCGGTGCCGGTCGCGGTGGTCGGCGCGCTGGCCGGTCTGTTGCTGCGCAAGTTCGAGTTCAACGTCTACGGACAGATTGGGCTGGTGATGCTCATCGGCCTCTCGGCGAAGAACGCGATTCTGATCGTCGAGTTCGCCAAGGGTGAGTTCGAGAAAGGCCGGCCGCTCGTCGAGGCCGCGCTGGAGGGCGCCAAGCTCCGGTTTCGACCGGTGCTCATGACATCTTTCGCCTTCATCTTCGGCTTGCTGCCGCTGTGGAACGCCTCGGGTGCAGGCGGCTTGTCGAGGCGACAGATGGGGACCGCGGTGATTGCAGGCATGGCGACTGCGACCTTCATTGCCATCTTCATCATCCCGATGCTGTTCGTGCTGGTGGAACGCTTAAGAGGCGCGGAGAAGCGGCGGCGGGAGTCCGAAGCACGAGCGCTCGCCGAAGCACAGGGTCCTGCAGTAGCCGCAGCGGATCCGCACTGACGAGACTCACCTATGACAACGAAACTGCGACTCGCTGCGAACGCAAGACGTCCCATGCTGCCCTGGATCGCTGTCCCGATGTTGGCGGCAACCCCGGCAATGGCCCTGCAACCCCTCGACGAGTTCATCGTTGCCGCGCGCGAGCGCAACCCAGACGCGCAGCAGGCCCGTGCGAATCTCGACGAGCAGAACGCAGCAGCCGACTTCTCGTTGGGCAAGCAGCTTCCGGGCGTATCGGCCAAGGGAACCTACACCCGCAACCAATACGAGGTGCAGTTGACTCTGCCCATCCCTCCAGAGCAGACGATCCTGATCACGCCGCGCGATCAGTGGACCGGAAATGCGACGCTCACAGTGCCGCTGGTGGATCTGGCGAACTTTTGGCGCATTTCAGCAGCGAGGACGAACGCGAAGAGCTACGAGCGAGCAGTGGCTGCAACCGGCCTGGCAGTCGAGGGGCAGACGGTCCAGGACTACTATCAGCTTCTCGCGAACTTGGCGCTGGTCCCTACGGCGGTGAACTATCTGGAGGTATCCCGCGAGAACCTCCGGCTCACCGAGGCCAAGTTGCGCGCGGGAGCCGCAACCCGACTCGACGTCGACCGCGCACTGGCGGACGTCGAGCAGCAGGTCCAGCAGCTTGCGTCGGCCAAGCTGCAAGTAGCTCTGGCCGCCCGCGACCTTCAGTCGACGACGTCGATTGCGCCGGACTTATCCAGGGCCGTGGAATTTACCGACGACCTTCATGCCGAGCCGGACCTCTCTACCTTCGAAGACGATCTCGCCAATGTGCCGTCGGTCGCAGCCGCTACCGCCGCGACCCGCTCGGCGGAGCAGCAGGCCGATGCTCAGAAGCTCGCGTTATTGCCCTCGATCGCCGGCAACTTCACCGAGTTCACGACCAACGCACCCGGTTTTCAGCCCTCTCATTGGTATTACCAGGCAACCATCAGCGCGATCTGGGCCTTCGATCTGACGAACGTGGCGAACATACGCGGCTCCGACGCTGCGGCTGCCGCGGCCCGGGCGAGGGAGCTGAAGGCGCGGCTGAACACGGGCGACGCAATCCACCGGTATTGGAACACCGTGCTCGCCAATATCGCGCAGAGCCGGTCGGCGCGCGCAGGGCGCGATGCGTCGGTTCACGCCGCCGAGCAGGCGCGCGTCCAATATCAGGCGGGCACCGCCACTCAGCTCGATCTTCTCCAGGCTCAGCGGGATGCCTTCCGAGCAGAAGTAACCCTCCTTCAGACCGACGCGAACCTTTTGAACGCGCGCGCGCAGCTGCGCCTCGCGGCGGGGCGAAGCCTGATTCACTAGGCAGCACAACCATCCGAACACGAGTCTGTCCGTCTCGGCCACTGCGCACGAGGCGCGAATCCGAGTGCTATCCGATTGCGCAGCTGAGGAGCCACTTGCGGCGACACAGCGGCGCCACCTGCGGCAACCGGGTGCGCTCGGCGCAAAAACTCAGTTCTTCCCGGACAGTTGTGCCGAATCGGGTCCGGCACATCGCCTGCACAAGCGGCGCCCAGCAGCAACCAACAATCAACCCACAATGAAAGAGAGAGCAATGCAATGAGAAAGTCACTCATCGCCGCCGCGTTGGTGGTCAGCGCCTGCGGTGGAGGCACCGAATACACAGGCGCTCACGGCAACCCAGCCGTCGGTAACCCGGGCCAGACCGATAACCCCGGCTACGTCTATTCCCAAGCTTGCAAGCAATTTTGCCAGGATCTCTCGACGAGAGCTCTCGACTGCGTCCGCGGCCAAGGCCGATGGACCCAGCAGGACCTCCAGAATGTGGCCAGCGCCTGCAATCAATCGTTGGAGAACAGCCACGCCGCCGCGACAGAGTGCGCGAGCTCCAGCACCCAGATTGCTCGGGATACCTGCCCTCAGATTTGCAACTTGATCGGGGTGAACTGCTAATGAACCGGCAAACAAAGTCCTTCGTAGTCCCAGCAGCAGTCGTGGCTGGTTTGTTGTTGTCGGCTGTGCCTCGTTCAGCTCTTGCGGAGAACAAGCAAAGTTCTTCTCATCGCGTTGCCGCAAGCTCGAAGGCCACCGCGCCCCAAGCAGCGGCAGACGTCAACCCGACGTTTGAAATCACCCCAAACGTAGGGTGGAGGTATTTCAACTGGAAGGAGTTCAGTCCCACCGGCGTCGAGCAGCTGACGGAGAGCGGTTCCCTCTTCGTTTTTGGGTTCGATCCCAAAGTCGCATTTGGATCCGGGAAACGGTTCTTCGTGGAAGCACCCACCAACCTTTACCTCGGTAAGGTGGACTACGATGGGGCGCTGCTAAACGGCACCCCGTACAAGTCACAGACGGGTTATTTCGGTTTCGAGCTGGCCCCGACCGCGGGATACGTCTTCTCACTGGGCTCACGCTTCCAGTTGACTCCCACGGCAGGCCTCGCCTTCGAACACTGGAGCCGGGACCTCGACGACGGGGGTAGGAACGGGTACGTCGAGAACTACGCCGTCTACCTCATCCACGCAGGTATACGAGGGAACTATCGGCTGAATCGGGACGTGAGTTTTCAGTCGAAATTTGGGCTGAAGGTCCCAATGGCGATCTCGGAGTCGGTTGGCCTTGGCCAAAGAGGTCAAGGCCAACCGCTGGACGTCAGCCTGTCACCTGGGATTTCGCCCGCCTTTCTCGTCGAGGGTGGGAGCACGATTCACGGGTTTGACGTCGCGCTCTATTTCGAGACCTGGACCCTGGCAAAGTCGGCCGCGGACGCCCGAGGATTTTTTCAACCAGACTCAACGAGGAAGCTCTTCGGAATCCGAGTGGGACATGCGTTTGGGTTCAACTAAATGGCTTGCCGAACCGCTGCGGCACGCGTTGGCTTCGTTAATTCATCGCTGGCGGATTCGGCGGATGCGCAAATCTGCAGCGCAGGAGATCCGACTCGGGCCGCGCACGACTGCGGGCTTCACCGTTCCGCGACAAGGCGCTCGGATAACCTGCCTGTCCGGCACGATTTGGGTCAGCTGCAGTGACGATCCGCAGGACTACGTGCTTACCGCCGGAGACCATTTCGTGCCGCGCTCGCGCGGTCGGCTCGTAGTGGGCGCTATGGCGAGGTCGCCGGCGAGATTTCTACTCCAGCGCTCGGCCGAACGGCGCATGGGTCAGTGGCTTACCTCGCCGCCCGCCGAGGCCGCGACCTCGCTCGAGGTTGTCACCTGGCGGAAGTCGCAATGAGCCACTTCTATCTCTTGGCCGCAGCGGCCTTTCGGGCAATGAGGCCAAACCCTTTGGCCGCTGCATCCTTCTCGAGGGCTTCAAGGCGCGCGCGGCCGGCGACGGCCTGGCCGGACTTCATTTCGATTTCGCCCAGGGCAAGGCGGGCTTCGAGCTCATTCCGGATGAAGCCATACTTTTTCGCCTCCGCGAGAGTTGCTTTGAGGCTTTCCCTCGCCGCCGCGGGCTTGCCGAGCGAGGCGCGAACCTGGGCGGAGACGGTCTCTACCCAGACGCGCGACGCGCGATTTTGGCTCCTCCGCGAAAGTTCCAAGGCGCGGCCGATTGCTTCCTGAGCCTTGCCGGGATTGTGTTGCGCCAGAAAGACCTTTGCCTGAACAGCCCTGGCATTGGCTTCAGAATCAGCGGCATGCTCGGCTTGGAGCTCGTCCGCTGCTTTCTGGGCGAGCTGCTCCGCCTCCGACAAACGGCCTTCTTCCATCGCCAAATATGCGAGCAACTCCTGGGTGTAGGCGACGTTTCCCTTTTCCTGGAGTTGCATTCTGATCGCCAGGGCCTCCTCCCCAACCTTCCGAGCGCCGGCCAGATCTCCCTGCTCGCGGAGCAGATCGCCGAGGTTGTTGAGCGCGTAACCCAGCCCATTCCTGTTTCCCATCTCGCGCCTGAGGATCACCAACTCCTGGTACTTGTTCAGTGCTCCCGCCAGGTCTCCCTGCTCCGCCAGCAACGTAGCCAGGTTGTTCAGGACGAGAGCGATCCTCGTACGGTCCTCGAGCTCGCGCGCGATGGCCAAGGACTCTTGAAATCTGCTCTTCGCGCCGGCCCAGTCGCCCAAGCCGTACAACGCGTTCCCGAGGCCGATCAGCGAGACGCCTATGCCGCTCTTGTTGCCGAGCTCCCGCCGAATGAGCAGCGCCTGCTCATGCATTCGCTTGGATGCCTCCAGGTCGCCCTGATCGGCCAGCACGTTCGCCGTGTTGTTCAGAAGCATCGCCTCGGCAGACGGGTTGCCGACCTTGCGCCAAAAAGCCAGCGCCTCTTCGAACGCCGCTTTCGCGCCGGCCAGCTCCCCCCGGTCCTTGAGCAGATTGGCGATGTTGTTTCGCGCGCGAGCCACGCCGACAAGGTCGCCTGCCGCGGCATAGATCCGCTGAGCTTCCTCGTTGGCGAGTTGCGACTTCGCGGGCTCCCCCAAGGAGCGAAGGGCGCTCCCTTCCAACAGTCGCGCCGCAGCGACGACGAGCTTGGCTTCACGTGCTTCGGCCTTCGCCGCCGCTCGGGATGCTGCCTCTTGCTGGCGTTTGAAATCGGAGACCGACTGAGCTGCCTGCGCTTCCGCGAGATAGATCTCCGGGTCATCGCGTTGCGGTGGGAGGCGCCTGGAAAGCGCTTCCGCCGTCGCCACCGCGGCCTTCCCTTTGTCGGCCGAGATCTCCGCTTGGACGAGGCGAAGTCCATACTCCACGTTGTCCGGAAAGAAATCCCAGAGGGTCGCATAGATCTCGACCGCCTTGTTCCACTCGCGGTTTGCCTCGCGGAAGCGCCCCTCGACCTGGAGGCGATCCTCCCGAGAAAGGCTGGCGGACAGGTCGAACGCCGTCTTGGCCTCCGCCTGGGCCTTGGCATCGTAACCCAGCCTGGACCACGCGAGGGAAAGCGCTGAGTGCGCCAGTGCGTGATTGGGATCCTCGAGGACAGCCTTCTGCAGCACGTCACGCGCTCCCAGGGCATCGAAGGCTCGCAGTTTCGCCAGCCCTTCCGAATACAGCCGAGCGGCCTCGGGAGCCGCGGGAAGCGATGCCCGAACCACGGCGGCTTCGGCGGTCGAGAGTTCCTCGACGCCGAGCCTTTTGCGCAGCTGCGCTCCAACCTGCGACACCAGAGCGAACAGGTTCTTCTCCGTCCCGGTTTGCGAGGAGACGGCGATCGTCTCTCCCGCCGCGGCATCCTGAAGGCGCACGTCCAGGCGGATCTGCCCGCCGTCTGGGTTCCCCAAGCCGAGGTATGCACCCACCACGACGAAATCGGCGCCCAGGTTGTTCCGCACTCGGGAGAGCGAGTCGGTGGCCAGCGTCTCGACCTCCTTCAGGGCGAGCTCCACTTTCATCCGGGCCACGGTTTCTTCCGGAATCGTCCGCAGCCTCTCGCCGGCGGCTAACTCCGTGCTGAGCATCTCGGACAGCGCAGTGGAAAGCCACGCGTCGTCGGAGCGCCCTGAGAGATTCTTGAAGCCGAGCACGGCGACCGAGCGCCGGGTCTTGAGGGGCGCGAGAGGTCCGGCAGCGTCCTTCGCGGGCCTGATGCTATCCAAAAGACGGTCCCGCCACCGCTGAACGCTCAGCGCCGAAGACAATGCGACCGCCAGGGCGACCACCGCCGCAGCGAAGAGCCACCGGGGGTAGCGGCGCTGAGTGAGCGGTACTGGCGGTTTTTCGGCTTTACCGAGCGAACCTGCCTCGCTCCCGGGGGAGGTGGAAAGGCTTTGCAGCTCCAAGGACAGCTGGCGCGCCGACTGGAAGCGTTCCTCGGGCTTCTTTTCTAGGCAGCGCCAGACGATCTCCTGCACCTGCACGGAAAGGTGCTCGGGCAGCTCGGGTGGTTCGTCGTTGAGGATGGCGTAAGCCGTTTCGACCAACGAGCCGGCCTTAAAGGCGCGTTTGCCCGAGAGCATCTCGTAGGCGATAGCGCCCGCGCTGAAGATGTCCGAGCGACGATCGGCGGGCTGGCCCTGCACCTGCTCCGGAGACATGTATCCGATCGTTCCCAGAATGGCGCCGGTCTGGGTTTGTGCGGGTGCCGGACGATCGGGGCTTTCGATTTCGGGCTCGAGCAGCTTGGCAATGCCAAAATCGAGGATCTTCAGTCGCCCATCCCGAGTGATGAAGAGATTTTCCGGCTTGAGATCTCGATGGACGATTCCCCTCTCGTGGGCCGCGGCAAGTCCCTCGGCGAGCTGGTTGAGATAACCGGTCGCCTCCTTCGGAGCGAGGGACGCTTCAGTGAGGCGCTCGCGCAGAGTGACACCCTCCAGGAGCTCGGAGACGATGTATGGGTTTCCCTCGTGCATCCCGATGTCGAAGATGGTGAGCACATTGGGATGGTTAAGCGAGCCTGCCGCTCGCGCCTCTTGCTCGAAGCGCCTGAGCTCCTCCTCGGGATGAGTGCACCTGGCCAGAAACTTGATGGCAACGCGGCGGCCGAGCTTGGCGTCGCGCCCGGCGAAGACGCGGCCCATGCCACCTCGGCCGAGCTCGCTTTCGATGACGTACCGCTCGTTCAACGTCGAAGGCGGGTTTGCGCGCGAATCGGCGGTCGCGGGTGGAGTCAGAGTCGGATCGACGACGTCCATCGCCCGAGGCGATTGGTCCTCAGCGGACTCCGCGACCGCTGCCACCTTCGGAACAGGCTTCACCTGGAACCTCACCCTCCTTGCGCATCGCTCCTCCCGGCGCCGGATGCTAAACACGGAGGCTGGTCTTGCTCAAGGCCTGGTGCTGACGAGCAAAATCAGCCGCGGAAGTCCTTCAGGTCGATGCGGTAGCGCTTGATCCAGCGCTGCACTTGCGTCCGGGCTTTCCCCAGCGCTTGCGCAACCGCGGTCACATTGCCCGCGTGCTGCTTGAGAAGAGCGCGGATCTCCTCGCGCCTTTGCCGGTCAACCTCGGACAATCGCCCGGACTCGCGATCTTCAGAAAGGCCGCCGAGCCGCTGCCAGTCTTTTTTCGCTCCTAATTCCCGGACCGACTCCGGAAAGTGTGCGAGCTCGACAGGTCCGGTCCTTGCAAGCAGCACAGCGGTCAGGAGGCACTTCTCCAACTCGCGGATGTTGAGCGGCCACGGGTACGCCAGCAGGGCACGGGCTGCATCGCTGCTGAACTTCACCTGGCCCGCGCGATGGGGCATCTCTCTGGTGAGAAGCCGGCCAATGAGCAATCCAAGATCTTCCCGGCGTTGCCGAAGCGGAGGCAGAAGCACCGTGAAGCCGGAGATGCGCGCCAGCAGATCGGCGCGAAATTCGCTCTTCTCGACCAGCGCATCGAGGTCGCGGTGCGTTGCTGCGAGCAATCGAACATCGACCTTCATTGGTCGGTTCGCGCCGACTGGCAATACCTCGCCCTGTTGCAGAACGCGGAGCAGGACAGCTTGCGCCGAAAGCGGCAGGTCGCCGATCTCGTCCAGGAAGAGCGTTCCGCGATCGGCGGTCCGAATGAGCCCCATCCGGTCTTCCTCCGCGCCCGAAAAAGCCCCCTTGCGATAGCCGAACAGCTCGGACTCCACCAGTGCTCTCGAAAGCCCGCCGCAGTTGACCGCGACAAAGGGGCCGGATCGCCGGGAGAGCTGATGGATGGCGGCGGCGGCGACCTCCTTCCCGGTGCCGCTCTCCCCGCGAATCACCACTGAAACCGACGAGGGCGCGATCGCCTCCAGCTTGTCGAATTCCTCGCCCAGTGAGGGCACGAGGGTGGCAAGGCCGTCTGCCACCTCACGCAGCCCTTCGGCCGATACGAGCGCAGGTCCCTTGGCCGGACCGCCGAGGGCCGAGCGAAAGAAAAAGAAGGAGTGGCCCAGCTCGATCAGATCGCCGTCGGAAAGCTCCGCACGGTCGGTCCACTGGCCGTTGACCAGCGTTCCATTCTTCGACTTCGCATCCTCGATCACCCAGGATCCCAGGACACGGCGAAGCACGGCGTGAGACGAGGACATCCAGGAGTCTGGAATTCTCAGCGCCAGCTGCCCCCCGCTCAGCTGCTCTACCCGCACGCCTGAAGCTTCCGAGCTGCGGCCAATTTCCACGGACTCCACCTCATCCAGGGACAAGCGCCCGCTCGGGGTAAGGGGCAACTCACATTGAAATGCGAAGAAGAGGCACGGGTGGACGCCCGAGGCAGGAGAAGGTTTGACGTGACGGGATAGGGTCGCCCCTTGCGAACCGATGGAGTTTCCCATCTCAGCCGCTCCTTCATCCGGGCGCTTTCGATTTGCAGAATCTGCGTGTCAACTCGAAGCGACCCCGAAGGGATTCGAACCCTATTTCGGCGATTAAATCAAACATCCAACAGCGCACGCCTCTCGGCTGGTTCGCTTTGCTGGACCTTGGATTTGACAGGTAACCACGAACAGCCTGGCGGCGTTAGCGCCGAAGTGCAAGAAGTAAGCAGTCTGCGATTTCGCTGGGAGAAGACGATGCCGCGTGACGAAAAGGTCGAAGCACCGGGTCCGGCGGCGTTGCGCCTGATCGCGACTGGAGCGATGGCGCGGACCACCGGCTCGCCGCTGACGGAGGGAAACGGCGTTCGCATCCTGCACGACGCGCCGGAGAATTACCCTGCATGGGAAAAGGCGATCGCATCCGCGCGCAAGACGGTGCACATGGAGATGTACATCTTTCGCGCCGACGAATGGGGCAGCAGGTTCGCTGCGCTGCTGGCCGAGCGCGCCGCCGCCGGCGTGAAGGTGCGGGTGCTTTGCGACTGGTTCGGCTCGTGGTCCACTCCTCGCCGGCTCTTTCGCCCATTGCAAGACCATGGCGGCGTAGTCCGTTACTCCAACCCCCTGCATCCCACGAACCCACTCGCGGCGCTGCGGCGCAATCACCGCAAAGTGATCTGTGTCGACGGTTCAGTGGCGTTCATCTCGGGCCTGTGCATCGCGGATCCTTGGATGGGCAACCCGGCCCGCGGTATTCCGCCATGGCGCGACACAGGCGTCGAGCTGCGAGGACCAGCGGTCGCACACGCGGAGGAGGCCTTCGCTCGCTCTTGGCGCGACTTCGGCGGCGCGGTGGACGACGACGAGCTGCCGGCCCGCGAAGCGATCGCCGCGGCGGGCAACCACGGGGTGCGCGTGATCGCCTCCACGCCGGAGACGGCCAGGCTCCTTCGAGTGGACCTTTTGGTCGCCGCGATCGCGCGACAACGGCTGTGGCTGACGGATGCGTATTTCATCGGGAACGTCCCTTATTTGCAGGCGCTGCGGTACGCGGCTGCAGACGGCGTAGACGTTCGGTTACTGCTGCCTTCCCGGAGTGACATCCGGTGGATCGCTGCAGCATCGAGGAGGCGCTACCGGTTCCTTCTCGAGGCCGGGGTCCGGATTTTCGAGTGGCGCGGCCCGATGCTGCACGCCAAAACCGCCGTCGCCGACGGCCTGTGGACGCGCATCGGATCGACCAATCTCAACGCCGGCAGCTGGATGAACAACTGGGAGATGGACGTCAGCATCGAGGATGCGCCCATTGCGCGCGAGATGGAGGCACAATACGAGGACGACCTCCAAAACGCCGACGAGATCGTGCGCTCGAACGGCGCCTTGGTGGTGCGCCTGCGGCCGGCACCAAAGCCTCTGAACAAGGGCATGGGCCGGGGCAGCATGCCCACCGGCACGGGCAGCGGCGGCCAGCTGCTGAGCGGGGTCGGCAGCCTCGGCAGCGCGGTCGGCGCGGCGGTCACGGGGCGCCGTCCGCTGGAGCACTTCGAGCGCGCGCCGCTGATCGGCGCTGGCGCAATCCTCCTGCTCGTCGCCGCGGTTGGATTCTGGCAGCCACAGGTCATCACCTGGCCGATTGGAATCGTTCTCGCGCTGCTCGGGCTGCACCTCGTGAGCCGAGGCATCCACGCGTGGTTGCAGGGTCGACCGAGGCCACAAGACTAAACGTACGGCGGCGAGCCTCTGTCTCACCTCGGAGCTTTGAGTTGCGGCGTCTCTAAGGTTCACCCAACCTGATGCGTGCGCCGCTCGAAATTGTGGGCGATCGAGTCGATTCGACATTCTGGAGTGTAGACTTGCCCCCTTCCAGCAACCCACGGGCATCGACAATGCCGAAGAGTTGGATCAGCGTCGCGACGAGCCCGGTCCAGCCGGTTTGGTGCGACGCCCCGATGCCGGCACCGTTGTCGCCGTGGAAGTATTCGAAGAAGAGAATCAGGTCGCGCCAGTGCCGGTCGGTCTGGAACTTCTCCGTGCCCCCGTACACGGGGCGCCGACCGCGCTCGTCGCGTAGGAAGATGCGCGTAAGGCGCACGGCGATCTCTTTCGCCACTTCGAAGAGGTTCATCCTCCGCCCCGAGCCGGTCGGGCACTCGACGCGGAACGAGTCGCCGTAGAACGTGTAGAAGTGCAGCAGTGCGCGAATCAAAAGCGCGTTGACTGGCATCCAGATCGGCCCGCGCCAGTTCGAGTTGCCGCCGAACATTCCGGTGTCGGACTCGGCCGGGAGGTAGGAGACTCGGAATTCCTGTCCGTGCACCCGAAAGACGAACGGATGCTTGAGGTGGTGGCGCGAGAGCGCGCGGATCCCATAGGGGCTCAGGAATTCGTTCTCATCCAGCATCCGAGGGAGGATCCGGCGGAGCCGTTCCGTCGACACCAGGGCCGAGATGGCCCGGCCGCCGTACCCAAATTCCTCATCGCCAGGTGCGAGACGGCCCATGCCAGGCGCGTGGAGGTAGCTCAGTAGTTCTGGGAATTGTCGCAGCCGTTCGTCGAAGTGCGAGATGACCTGAGGCACCCGCTCGATGTCCGACGGTTCGAACACCGTGGTGGCGCAGATCGGCAACAGCCCGACCATCGAACGGACTTTCAGGCGAGTCGCGGTTCCATCGGGCAGTCGAAGCACGTCGTAGTAAAAGCCATCCGCCTCATCCCACATGCCACCCTCGCCGACCCGGTTGATCGCGCGAGCGATCAACAGGAAGTGGTCAACGAACTTCACCGCAAGGTCCTGGTAGGCCGGGTCTCTGGCGGCGATCTCCACAGCTATTTCGAGCATGTTTTGGCTGAAGAGCGCCATCCATGCGGTGCCGTCGGCCTGCTCCAGGTGCCCCCCGGTTGGCAGCGGCGCTGATCGATCGAACACGCTGATATTGTCGAGGCCGAGAAAGCCACCCTCGAATACGTTCTTCCCGAAGCGGTCCTCGCGGTTCACCCACCACGTGAAGTTGGCCAAGAGCTTCCCGAAGGAGCGCGTCAAGAACTCGATGTCGGGTTCGCGACCGAGCGCCTGCTCTATCCAGTAGAGAAAGAGGACGGCCCAGGGATGAACGGGCGGGTTCACATCGCTGAAATTCCACTCGTACGCGGGGATTTGTCCGCTCGGATGTAGATAAAGCTCGCGGAGCATCAGGTCGAGCTGTTGCTTGGCGAAGTCCGGATCGACGCTCGAGAGCGCAATCGCGTGGAAGGCCAGATCCCAGGCGGCGTACCAGGGATACTCCCATTTGTCGGGCATGGAGATGACGTTGTCATTAAGCATGTGCGACCACTTGCTATTCCGGACGGCGGGTCCCGATCGATCGAACGGATCGACCCCGTGCTCGCGCAGCCACGTGCTCGCATCGAAGAAGTAGTACTGCTTGCTCCAGAGCATTCCGGCGAGCGCCTGCCGCATCACGTGCGCTTCGTCCTCGGTAGCCGCCGGTGGCGTGAGGTACCGGTAGAACTCGTCGGCCTCCCTTTGGCGCGTCGCGAATACTTGATCGAAGTGGGCGAACGGCGTGGGCAGCTTAACCGGGGCCATGTCCGAGAGGCGCAGTCGCAGGACGGACGTCTGCCCTGGCGCCACCTCGATGACGTGGTGAGAGGCGGCCTTGGTGCCCGTCCTCGCCGGGTTCACTGCGTCCGGATTCCCGTGAACGAGGTGCTCGTTGATGCCGTCCTTTGCGAAAGGTCCGGCGTTCTTCGTGCCGAAAAGGCGCTGGTTGTTGGTCTCATTTTCCGTGAACAGCAGCGGAACGTCGCCATCGATGTAGAGCCAGCGGTCCCCCAGCGTCGCGTGAGACGCCGCGATGACCCGCGTTGCGCTGGGACGGAGCTCCTCGCGAAGGGAAGGCTTCGGCGGCTCCGCCCACCAGCTCCAGGTGTTGCGGAACCAAAGCGTTGGGAGGACGTGAAGCCTGGAGGCTTCCGGGCCGTGGTTTTCGACAGTGATGCGAATGCAAAGGTCCTCGGGTGCTGCCTTGGCATACTCGACGAAGACATCGAAGTATCGATCGTCCTCGAAGACTCCCGTGTCGAGCAGCTCGTACTCGAGCTCGGTGCGCGAGCGGCACTTGTTGGTCGCCACCAGGTCATCGTAGGGGTAGGCGCGCTGCGGATACTTGTAGAGGTAATTCATGTACGAATGGGTCGGGGTGTTGTCGAGGTAGAAATAGTATTCCTTGATGTCTTCGCCGTGGTTTCCCTCGCTGTTGGTCAGTCCGAAGAGGCGCTCCTTGAGAATCGGATCTTTCTCGTTCCACAGCGCCAGGGCGAAACAGAGGCGCTGCTTGTCGTCCGAGATACCGGCCAGCCCGTCTTCCCCCCAGTGATACGCGCGGGACCGCGCCTGATCGTGGGGGAAGTAGTCCCAGGCATCGCCTTTATCGCTGTAGTCCTCGCGGACGGTGCCCCATTGGCGTTCGCTCAGATAGGGTCCCCACTTCCTCCA
This sequence comes from Myxococcaceae bacterium, assembly GCA_035262305.1. Taxonomy (GTDB): domain Bacteria; phylum Myxococcota; class Myxococcia; order Myxococcales; family Myxococcaceae; genus DATFTC01. The sequence continues at coordinate 21,702 of DATFTC010000008.1, forward strand.
CGGAACCTGCTGCTCGCGAGCTTCCTTTAGCCGCTCCGTCTCACCGACTATCTTTAAGGTCTTCACGTCGCTGTCCTGCTGTTCGCACCGCGCGTCCGAGGGTGTTAACGCTTGGGCGGCGATTTTTGGCGAGACTCAAGGCGGCAGGTGCAAAAGTGAACGCGCGGCCGAGCACCGATGCCAAGGCGCCGCCGCGCGGTCAGCGACTGCCTTTGAGTTGCACTGCCCTCGCCGTGTTCGGTCCCGAGCCGTGCCAACGCGCCTCTCCGGGCACCTCTTTCAGTGCTTTTCCGGCCGACACCGAGAATGCCAGCCGGGTCACCCCGCTCACACAGAGGTTGACACCGACGATGGTGCCGATGGCCCACGATGAGCTGCCGGGCCAATTTCGCACGATGAGGAAACCCAAAACCACCGCCACGATGCCGTCGAAGAGAATTGAGGGCGCTACCGATCGTCTTCCCCAGGGTCAACGCGAAGCGGTCTTGCTTAAGGATGTGGCAGGGCTGAGCTACCAGCAGATCGCCACCGTCAGCGGAGAATCAATCCCGGCGATCAAGAGCAGCGTTCGCCAAGCGCGGTTGAGCCTGCAAGAAACAATCAATCGGTTTTATTGCAAACACTGAGGAGGCGAGAGGCGGCGACCCGTCCGAGCCGTCCCCGCTACCAATACTTCTCTACTGGGCGGACCTCGATCGCGCCCCCGAGACGAGCAGCGGGGATCCGCGAGGCCATCTTGATCGCCTCATCGAGGTCCTTGGCATCGAATACGTAATATCCGCCGATGGCTCCCCCGACATCGACGAACGGACCTTTCTGCGCCACCGTCTTGCCGTTTTGCACGCGCACGGTCGTTGCCTTCTCTGGAAGCCCAAGCGGGAGCCCCGGGGTGACGCCGGGTGTTTGGTTGATGGCCGCGTACTCGGCGTAGATCGCTTTCTTTTCGTCTTCCGAGACAGTCGCCCAAGCCTGCTGCTGTGCGGGTACGGGCGTGGTGGCTTGATAAATCAACAGTACGTATTGCATCGCTTCTTCCTCCTTGTGGTGAGTCCGTTCCTCAAAGGCCTCCTCTCTTCTCGGCGAAGCTCCCGTTTTCTCCACCGGCGGCAGACCGTTTTTGTTGTCCTTTCAGCACCCAAGGCGAAGCTGGCCATCGAACGCGAGAGGGCAGGCCTGCATCGTGCTTTCTTACCGATACTTTCTTGTCACATCGACCGCGGTTCATCCGTCATCGCTATCTATGACGGATGCCCCTGAGGAAATGTGACGGACCGCAAATGAACGGTGGGCAGTGCGCCTCGGCCACGAGGCGAGCGCCCCGCTTGGAAGGTGACGAACCATGCACGTCCTGAAAGACAGAGTAGCGCTCGTGACGGGGAGCTCGCGGGGAATCGGCGCAGCCATCGCCAAGCTCTTCGCGGCCGAAGGCGCGCGAGTGGCGCTCCACGGTAGAGATCAGCAGGCGCTCGGTTCGGTTCAGGCTGAAATCGAGGGCAGGGGTGGCTGCGCGACTTCCTTCCGAGCGGAGGCCACCAAACTCGCCGAGATCGAAGCCATGCGTCATCACATCGAGGA
>DATFTC010000009.1:0-36071 GCA_035262305.1 Myxococcaceae bacterium
GGCGAAGCTGCGCCGTTGATCAGGATGGGCACGCATTCAAGGGTCCTTGGCGTCTGGAACCTCCTCGGCCGCACACCAGGGCAGTTTCTCGGCGAATGCCCGACGATTGAAGCGGTGACGCGGATTGACGTCTTAGCGACCGGTGACTTTATTCGATCCGCGCACCAGATTCGGAGGAGTAGTGGAATGACGAGCAAACCATTGTCCGCCTGTTTGACGCTGTCCGCTGCGATGGTTTTGGGCTGCGGGCCGGGCGACTCCGGCGGCAGCTTCTCGAGAGGATTTGCCTTCCTGCGCGAGCGAGACGTCTACGTCGACGACGACTCCGACTTCAACTATTCGCACCCGATCCAGCTCACCACCAGCGGCGATGATCAGCATCCTTCCCTTTCAAAGGATGGCCGGCGCGTCGTCTTCGTCCACGGGGGACAGGAGCTCGACGTGGCCACTGCGAGCAACGCACCTTCGCCCTCCCGCGTGCTGGTTGCCAGCGGTGGCCAAACGAATTTCCGCACCCCGGTTTTTTCGAAAGACGGCAACACCGTCGTTTTCGCCTACGACCAGAATTCGGTGTCGCACCTCGGACGTGTCAACGCAAATGGAACGGGATTTCAAGCGCTCACGACCACGCCGTCCTATTTCGCGGGCCCATCCTTCTATCCCGACGGCGCCGCCGTTCTCGCCGCCATGGGTCCGGACCCGTCTCGCTACAATCAGCTGGTCCGAGTCGACGCGAGCACCGGCTCCGTCAGCGTCGTTGCGAGCTCCTTGGGCTCGGAAGCTTGCTCCGTCGCCAATCGCGTGGTCGTCTCGCCGGATGGAAACAGAGCGGCCTTCGACGCGCGGACTTTCTCAGGCGGAGCGTGCGTTGGCGCCGTCCGAATTTTCGTGGTCAATCTCTCCAACGGAGCGGTCAACCCGCGATTGACTGACTATCCGGGCGAGCCGAACGCTGACGATGGGTTTCCTACATGGGTCGGCAACGACCAGATTGGCTTCTCGTCAAACGTAGGCGGCGCCGATGAAGTGTACGTATTGCCGGCGTCTTCGAGAATGTCCTCCGGCGGCTTGAAGATCCCCTCGGCCTCCGAGCCGTATTACGGGCCGAACTGAGGAAAGCAGCGCCTCCACGAGTCCGGCAGCGCCAACGGCCAAGACCGCAGCGCGGAACTCCTCCAGCATGGTGCGACTTCCTTGCCCTATGCGCTGGCAGGGCTTGAGGCAGGATCGAGGGCGTCGGCGACTAGCTCCGCCACGTCCTTGACCTTCAATTTGTCGCGGCCGGTCTCATTGGCCGCGTCCTTGAGCATCGTCATGCAGAATGGACAGGCAACGGCGACCGTCCCCGTCGCCGGGCCCTGGTATTCACCGACCATTCCCGGCCGCTCGCGATCGGTGGCGGAGGGAAATGGAATCGACGGGTCCTCGGCATGCGCGAGCGTCAATGCGGCCTCGTTGACCCGGTTCTGATTGATTCGTTGTCCGATCCGCTCTTCCATCCACATTCGCCCGCCGCCGGCGCCGCAACAGAAAGACTGGCGGCGGCTTCGCTGCATTTCGATCAGCTGCACACCGGGAATCGAATGCAATGCCTCGCGAGGCGCTTCATAGATGCCGTTGTGGCGCCCGAGGTAACAGGGATCGTGATAGGTGAGCTTCTCCTGCATCACCTCGGACAATTTGATTTTCCTGTCGCGAAGCAGCTCGTTGATCAGCTCCACATGACTGATCACGCGGTAGTTGCCTCCAAACTCCGGGTATTCGTTCTTCAGCGTGTTGAAACAGTGCGGGCACTGCGTAATCACGGCTTTGAGATTCAGGCCGTTCCAGGACTCGACGTTCGCCTTTGCCAGCGTTTGAAAGAGGTATTCATTGCCCATCCGCCGGGCGGAGTCGCCGTTGCACACCTCCGACTGTCCGAGAATCGCGAAGGAGATACCCGCGCGGCGCAGAATCTTCACCAGCGCGCGGCTGACCTTCTTTTGCCGATCGTCGTAGCTGCCCATGCAGCCGACGAAGAATAGGTACTCGTAGCTTCCGCCGTCGCCCCAGCGCGGAATCTGCAGATCCTCCGCCCACTCGTCGCGCCGGTCCTGGCCGAGGCCCCATGGGTTGCCCTGGCGTTCCATTCCCTCGAAGACCCGCTGGATCTCCGGCGGAAAATCCGCCTCGACCTGCACCTTGTAGCGCCGCATCTCGATCAGCCGAGGAATGTTCTCGATGAAGACAGGGCAAGCGGTCTCGCACCACGCGCACGAAGTGCAGGCCCACACCGTTTCCGCCTGAAGAATGTTCCCGATGATCGGCGGCAGCGCCTTTTCTTCGCCCTTCGCGTCCTTTCCGGTGGCGATCCAGGTTTGGTTCGCCGCGATCCAATAGCGCAGGTCCTGGTTGACGCCCTTGTGCGTCAGGGGCTTGCCAGTGATGTACGTGGGGCAGTGCGTCTGGCAACGACCGCATTCGGTGCAAGAGTACAGATCCAGCCCCTGCTTCCAGGTGAGGTCGCGCACGGTGTTGGCTCCGAACTCTTCCTTCTCGAGGTTGGGCGTCCGCAGTTTTCCGCTTGGCGCGAGCCGCTGGAAGTAAACGTTCGGCAGGGAAGTAATGACGTGAAAATGCTTTCCGACGGGCAGGAAGTTTAGGAAGGCGAGGATGATCGTCAGGTGAATCCAGAACGCGCCATCGCCCAGGACGCTGACCAATCCGGCGGGCATGCCAGCCAACACCCAGGCTACGACGGAGGTCGCCGGCTCGTAGGCGGTGAATCCGCGCCCCTGCTCGACCATGTGCGAGGCACTGAACGTGAATTCGGTCACCATCAACCCAATAATGAACGCGAGGATGAGGTAGCCCTCCCAAGAAGGCGTCATCCGATCCGGGCGCACGCGCCAGCGGAGGTACCAGAAGTAGCAGGAGCCGAGGATCGCACTCGCGGCGAGCAAATCTTTCGTCAGCAGGTAGGCATTGAACACCGCGGCGATCGAGGGGTGCTGACCCCAAAACGGGTGCGTGGGCGCAGAAAGAACCTCCAGCGCGGCGGACGAAAAGCCCATCACGAAGAGCATGATCGTCCTTAGCGCGAGCACCACGAAGGCCGCGAAGATGAAGACGTGCATCGTCCCGGGGCCGCGTTCCTCGGGATCCACCATTCGCTGCTGCCCAAGTCCGAAGCGCACCAGCGCCTCTGCCCGAGCGGACCCATTGTCGAGGCGATTCTCCGGCTTGAGCGCGAGAAGCACCCGGACGCGCCAGTACATCGTCACCGCGAACAAGACGAGTCCGGCGGCCACCAGCAGAGATGTCAGGACAGGGCTCACGTTGTTTTCAATGGACGATCGGCTTCAATTAGCAGAGATACGCAGCCCGGCAAGGGCCATCGGTCCTTCGGACCGAAACGGACCTTAGCCGACCGGCGAAGTCGTTTCCGAGCAGTTTCGGAGGTCGCGATGTTCCCCAATGCGTTGGCTTCAGTCATTTGGCTCCTGAGCTGGCTTACGACCTCGGGAGCGGGACTGCTCCACCTCGCCGACGGCGGTTCGAGCGACGGCCCGCCCCAACGCGCAACCAGTGCCACCGGCCGCAGTCCCGCAGGTCGACCTCCCGACGATCCGCAGGTTGCCAAGGAGATCTCAACCTTGCTCGACGGCCAGGCGACCGAGTGGAACCGAGGCGACATTGCGGCATTCTGCTCGGCGTACGCCGATGATGCGGTGTTCCTCTCTACGTCCGGCGTGACCACGGGCCGCGAAGCCGTTCTCACCCGCTACAAAAAGCGCTATCCGGACAGGCAGAGCATGGGAAATCTCTCCTTTGAGGTCATCAGCACTCGCCTGCGGCCGCGGTTCGCCTCTGTCGCGGCGCGATGGAAGCTGACCTACTCGACCCAGAAGGAAGTCACCGGCCTCACGCTGCTCGTCCTCGAGCGGGAAGGGCAGGCGTGGAAGATCGTCCAGGATGCATCGATGTAGCGTAGAGTTGGCTTTCGGAAGGAGCCTTGATACCCGTCGTGGTAGCGCACGTACAACACTCGAGGCCAAGCGTGAATCCGCAAGAAGCCCGCGAAGCAGCCAGTCAAGGCATGGAGTTTTGGCGACAGTATCAATCCACGCGCCCCAAAACGGATCATGTCTCACTGGGCGGACCGCTTCGGGCCGTGGTGTTCTTCGTCATCTTGGCGTCCGGCGTGCTGATCGGATTTTTGTTCGGATCGGCCTCAGGCGGATTCGCCGGTGCGCCGATCGGCGTCATCGTCGGCGGGGGGATTTCGTTCGTCATCGCGCTCTGGGCGCATCGGATCCCCAGGATCGCCGCTCAATGGGAGCGAGCGGTAATCCTCCGCCTTGGAAAATTTCACGGCCTGAAAGGTCCGGGCGTGCTGCTTGTCTTTCCAATCATGGACACGGTGCGATTCGTCGACACCCGGCTGCTCACGCTCGATATCCCGCATCAGCAGGTGATCACCCGGGACAACGTGCCGGTGATGGTCGACGGCGTCATCTTCTTTCTCGTCCGCGATCCGAAGACGGCGGTGATCACCGTCCAAGACTACCGCTATGCCGTCAGCCAGTACGCCCAAGCGAGCCTGCGCGACGTGATCGGCAGCATGACGCTCGACGAGCTGCTCTCCGAACGGGACCAGATTCAGGCGAGGCTGGCCAAGGTGGTAGAGGAGCGGACGAAAGCCTGGGGTATCCACGTCGATTCCATCCGCCTGCTCGACATCAACATGCCCGAGGACTTGAAGCGGATGATGTCGCGCCAAGCATCGGCCGAACGCGAGAAGCGGGCGACGATTACCAAGGCGGAAGGCGACCGAGACGCCGCCCTCAATCTGGCTTCGGCAGCCGAGACGATGGCCCGAAGCCCGGGGGCGATGCAACTGCGGACCCTTCAAACTCTGGATGGGCTCGGGTCTTCTTCGGCGAACACGGTGATCATGGCGGTTCCGGTGGAAGTCCTCGAGCTCGCTCGCACCATTTCGCAGTCTCTGTTCGGGCGCGCATCGCGAGACGACGCCAATGCTCGACCGACCTCGTCTGCCGGCGCCAACGCTCCGCCCAAATAACATATCTCCGTTCCGTCCGTGCCCCTCGACTGAGCTCGGGACAGGCGTGGCGAAGCGGAGTCGAGGACCCCTCGACTCTGGCCTGCCGATGCAGGCCGACGCTCGGGGTGAACGGTCACTCGTCCAGCAGAACGGGCGAAAAGTTCGCCGCGTCACAAGAGGCCAAGACGTATTGAACGCCTTGCCGTTCACCGACGAAGCCGGCTGGGATTCCGGACGCGTGCAGATGCCCATAGACGCAAACCTTTGGAGCAAACTCTTCGATGATTCGAGAGAACGCCGTGGCCTGGGCATTCGAATACAGCGGCGGGAAGTGCACTGCGACCACCCGGCTCAACGCGGCGGCCGAGGCGGCCTCGCGCGCAACCGCGTCTCGGATCGACAGCTCGAGCCGCCGGCACTCGCGCTCGACGCGCTCACGGTCGGCATGCTCGCCGCCGAGCTCGCCTCCTGGCAACGGCGGTGCCTCCGGCGCGGTCCACAATCGGCTTCCCGCGATTACCCAGCGTTCGATGGAAACCGCGCTGTTGTGGAGAAAGCCGGCAATGCTGGCGTAGGGCTCGAAGAGGCGCTTGAGCTTGGCTGCGGAGTCGCCCCACCAGTAATCGTGGTTTCCCCGCAGGAGGACCTTGCGACCGGGCCGCTGGTCGAGCCAGCGCAGGTCATCCAGAACCTCCGCCGGCCTGGTCGCCCAGGAGATATCTCCTGCGACGATGACCACGTCCTCGGCTTCGACAAGATCGTCCCAGGCCCTCTGGAGCGGCTGCGGGTGATGCGTCCACCCGAAGCGGTCCATGTCCTTTCGCCGCGCGGAAGGAAGATGGGTATCTCCGATGCCAAACAGTCGCATACCGCTTAATAAGCACAAAGCGTACCCAACGATGAATTGCCAGTGGGTTGCGAATTGTTTCCCTCGGAAACAGCAGCGCCCAACAGCCGTTCTACTTGACACCTGGGGACCACAGCGCTGGGGAGTGGACGATGCAGAAATCAAAAGGAACCAAGGATTTGAGGCGCGGCGCGGGACTCGTCGCCGTCGGGGTGTTGCTGGCCGGCTGCTTTATGCACCGACATGGGATGCAGGCGGAAAACGGCGGGCAGGCCGATGCGGCATCCAGTCCCAAACCAGCCGAAAACAGCCCAGAGGTCACCGACTTTCTCGAAAAGCACATCGCCGCGATCGGCGGCCGGGACGCGCAGAATGCGGTGAAGACGATCGATACCGAGCGCGAGGCAGAGCTGTTCAAGGTCGTCCGAAAGACGCACGAGGTACGCGACAAGGCGACGCACCGCTTCTACTCAAAGACCGTCGATTCGAACGGCACGATCGAAATAGGCTTCGACGGAAAGCGCGCCTGGCAGAGGAGCCCGTTCTTCAAGGGCTATCTGTCTGAAAACGACCCAAACGCGAAGAACCTCAGCCGCAAGCGCCCGGAGCTCTACGAGTACACGGAAACTGGACAGATATTCGTGCGGCTGCCGAATGAACCCGTCGGCGGCAAGCAGCTGATTGTCCTGCAAACGCGCAGCTCCGATTTCGACGCTCTCGGCCGCGAGACAGCGGTGAAGTATTATTTCGATCCCGACAGCTTCCTGCTGCGGCGGATCCTGATCGGCGCCGAAATCACTCAAACCATCGACTTTGATGATTATCGCGATGTGGAGGGGACAAAGGTTCCGTTCGCGACGACTGTCACCAATCCGAACATCACCGTCAGCTCAAAGATAAAACGCATTCAATACAACCTGCCGATCGACCCGGCGATCTTTGAGTTCCAGCCGGGATCCTCATCTACGGACCCCAGTTCCGGCGCAACCGAAAAACACTCCGAGCTCCTGTCGACCGGCGCAGCCATCGCTGCTGTTGGCACGGCCGACAAAAACCTCTCCGAGAAAGTGCGCTTGGACACGTTCGAGCTCGTATGGAGCACGGTCAACGACACATATTGGGATCCGACTTTCGGCGGCGTCGACTGGAAGGCGGTCCACGACCGGTATCTGCCCAAGGTCAAGGCAACCGAAGACACCGAGCAATATCACCAGGTGCTCAACGACATGCTGGCGGAGCTGGATCGCTCGCACCTTCGAGTCGCTCCTCCGGATAGAGTGCAAGGCCTCCACAGCAAGGCGTCTGACTTGAGGAACGGGTCGGTCGGTCTGGACTTGCGATGGCTGGACGGCGAGCTGGTGGTGTTTGATACGAAGAAGGAATTCCCGGCCGATCGAGCTGGCATCAAGCGGGGCTTCCGAATCGTTCGAATCAACGGCAAAGACGCCGACCAACTGCTTGCTGATTTCAAAAAGAAGCGCGGGGGTTTTCCGCTTCGCGACGAGATCGAGCGCGTACGAGCTGCAGTGGATGAGCTGGCCGGCGCGCCCTCGACGGAGTTGACGCTGGAGATCAGCGATCAAGGCAAGGCGACCCGACTGGTGAAGCTGAGCCGTCAAGCCAGACCGGCCAACCAGGTGATGGAATTCGAGTCGCGAACTCTCAACCACGACATTGGCTACGTCCGGTTCAGTATTTTCTTCGGCGACGTGCTGAACCAGCTCACCGAGGCTCTTCGCCGAATGCGAGAGACTTCGGGGTTGATCATCGATCTGCGCGGCAATCCCGGCGGCGCTGGGGACCTCACGGGTGCGGTAGCGAGCCTGCTGTGCGCCGCGCCCGGAACGCTGGGCTCCTCGGCGTCCCGCTACGGCACTCGGCAACAGTCCTACGCAGGCAGCGGCAACGACGCTTATCCGGGCCGAGTGGTGATTTTGGTGGACGAGATGACGGGCAGCGCCGCCGAGGTTTTCTCCGCAGGGCTGCAGGCGAACAAGCGGGCAACCATCGTGGGAGCTACCACCGCGGGCGCGGCCCTTCCCGCGATGATGAAGCTCCTTCCCACCGGAGCGAGCCTCGTCCACGCGATCGCCGACTTCAAGACTCCAGACGGAACGGTCATCGAGGGGCGCGGCGTCAAGCCCGACATTCCCGTCAAGCCCACTCGCGAAGCGTGGCTTCAAGGACAGGACCCGGCACTGGAGCGGGCGAGTCGATTCCTGTCTGCGCGCTCGCAAGCGGGCGAAGGGTTTGCTGGCGCCCGATCGGCCTGACAGCAGTCCCCTTTGCCAGCCCAAGGCGGCCGCTACTGCGCATCGCGATTTTCGCTGAGCGCTACTCTGATCCCATGAACGGATAGGGCACGCGCGTAGGCGGCACGAAATTCTCTTTAATTGTCCGCGCCGAGATCCAGCGCATCAGATTCAGCGGAGAGCCAGCCTTGTCGTTCGTCCCGGAAGCGCGACTGCCACCGAAGGGCTGTTGGCCTACCACCGCCCCGGTCGGTTTGTCATTGATGTAGAAATTGCCTGCGGCGTGGCGCAGCTCTCGCATCGCGGTGGCGATCGCTTTTCGGTCGCGGGCGAAGATGGCTCCCGTCAAGGCGTAGGGGGCTGACTCGTCACACACGCGCAGCGTCTCCTCGTAGCGCGCGCTGGGATAGACGTAAACGCCAACCAGGGGCGCGAAGATCTCCTCGCAGAGGATGCGGTGATGCGGATTCGTCAGCTGCACCAGGGTCGGTCGGACAAACCATCCCTCGCTTCGGTCGGTCTCACCGCCGGCGACGATGGCGGCATCGCCCCCTTTTTTCGCCAGCTCGATGTACGACGACACGTTTTTGAACGAGTTTTCGTCGATGACCGCGCTCATGAAATTCCGAAAATCGCGAACATCGCCGATGCGGATCTCCGAAATCATCTCCTGCAAGCGGCTCTTCAGCTTGGTCCAGATCGAGTCGGGCACGAAGATCCGAGAGGCCGCGGAGCACTTCTGTCCCTGGTATTCGTAGCCGCCTCGGACGATGGCTACCGCCAGCGCATCGAGATCCTCCCCCGCGGAAGTGTGAGCGAAGATGAAATCCTTGCCACCCGTCTCACCCACCAGCCTCGGGTACTGGCGGTACCGCGAGATGTTCTGCCCGATGTCCTTCCACATGCCCTGGAAGACCGCCGTCGAGCCGGTGAAGTGAATTCCACCCAGGTCCGGGCTGGCGAGCGCCGCGTTTCCAACGGTGCTGCCCTTGCCGGGAATGAAGTTGATCACTCCGTCCGGCAACCCGGCCTCTCGCAGCACCTCCATAATCATCCAGGCGCTGTAGATCGCGGTAGAGGCGGGCTTGAACAGCACTGTGTTGCCCATCATCGCAGGCGCGGTGGGCAGGTTGACCGCGATGGAGGTGAAGTTGAACGGGGAGACGGCGAGCACAAAACCGTCCAACGGGCGGTAATCCAGTAGGTCCCAAATTTGCGGGCCGCTCTCCGGCTGTTCCGAGAGTAGCCGCGATGCGAACTGCACGTTGAACCGAAGAAAATCCACCGACTCGCAGGCCGCATCGATCTCCGATTGATGCGCGGTCTTCGATTGGCCGAGCATGGTCGAGGCGTTGATCAGAGGCCGATACTTTGTTGCGAAGAGCTCCGCCGCTTTGAGGAAGATCGCCGCGCGCTCGTGAAAAGGAGTGTTGCCCCACTCCTGGCGCGCCGCCATTGCCGCGGCGATCGCCTGTTCGACGTGCTGCGCTTCCGCCTGGTGATAAGAGGCCAGCACGTGGCTGTGCCGGTGGGGCATCCTCGCTTCGCCGAGTTTTCCGGTACGGACTTGACGCCCGCCGATGACCAGTGGGATCTCGATCTTGTCGGCGGAGAGCCGCTTCAAGGCATCCTTCAGCTCCGCCCGCTCCGGCGTTCCCGGTGCGTAGGAAAAGACCGGTTCATTCTTTGCGACTGGCACTCGGACGGCAGCGTCGATCATGGGGCACCTGAGAAGTCGAAACCACCCTATAACCCTTGACCCCCCATCAATGCAGCATCCGCTCCGGAGAACCTCCGGTCGAGGTGCCCAGCTTTGCCATGCAGGCGAGGATGTGTCGACGGTACTCGGATCGATTGCGCAGGCCCGAGATCATCCAGCGGCGGTCAATCACCAGCGTCGGAACCCCGGAGATGCCCCGCTCTCTCGCCATCCGGTGCTCGTCCAGGATGAAGCGGCGCATCTGAATCGAATGGTACGCAGCCGAGAATCGATTCATTTCCAATCCCAATGAGCCGGCCAACTCGAGCGCGACGTCTGCACGCGCAACGTTGACGCCCTGCTCGAGCGCAGCGCGCCGGAGCGCATCGGCGTACACCGCACCCGCGGCCGCTCCCTGGATTCCGGCAGCCTCGACCGCAATGAGCGGGGCGATTCGCGACGCGGGCGGATCTCCGGTCCTCCACAACTCCGAGCTCAAGCGCGCGCCCTCCGGCTCTTTCCGCGCCATCTCCAGGTCGCGTATCCAGCCCGAAATCTCCGCAGCGGACGGAAGCTCCTCCGCCGTTCGAAGCGCATACGGGCGAAACGTCCAGCGAACCGCCGCTCCGAATTCCCGGCGCAGCTCCGCCAAGCGAGCGCAAGCGATATAAGTCCAAGCGCACAACACGTCCTGATAGAGCCAGATCTCAACCGGACGCCGCGGGCGATTCATCGGTGGATCGAACTCTAGAGGGACGTCCCGCAGCCTGCCAACCCCTGACAACCTCGCCAGGGCAAGGAAGCGATCCTGAGCGGGCGAGCGGTCAGTTGACTTGCTGCTTGGACGGAGCACCCTGGGCTTCAGCAATCGAAACGGCGTGCTCAATCATCCAGCCCGCGATGTCCTTCTGGGTGGCTTCCTCGAGTCCCCGGAAACCGGGGCTGGAGTTCACCTCCATGATTTTCGGCCCTGTCGACGACTCCAGCATATCGACTCCGGCGATTTCAAGCCCGATGATCCTGGCCGCCTTTACCGCCGCATCTGCGTACATCTTCGGAAGCTCGATCGGCGTACCTTCCCCGCCGCGGTGAAGGTTGGAGCGGAACTCTCCTTTCTTCGCGGTTCGACGCATCGCTCCCACAACCCGTTCGCCGACGACCAGCGCGCGAACATCGCGACCTTCGGACTCTCGCACAAATTCCTGGAGGAAGATTTCATGGCCCAGCTCCGAAAAGGTGTTCAGCGCGCTCTGCACTTCCGCCATGCTGGAGGCCAACATCACGCCGACGCCCTGGGTGCCGCGCAGAAGTTTGATGATCGCCGGCAAACCTCCCACCTCCTCCACCAACCTCGAGACGTTGCTTCGGTCGTGCGCCATCACCGTGCGCGGGATGTCGACGCCGAACCTGGAGAGCAGCTGAAGGCAGCGGAGCTTGTCCCGACTGCGGGCAATGGAGGCGGAGCTGGCCAGCACCGGCACTCCCATCATGTCCAGATGGTTCACGACTTGTATTCCGTAGCCGGTGATCGAGGCGCCGATCCGAGGGATGGCTACGTCCATTCCGCGCAGATCGACTCCGCGGTAGATCACCTTTGGGGCGTGCGGAACCAGAACCAGAGTGCAGCGCAGCGTGTCGAGCACGATGGCGCGGTGCCCCCGCTGCTTCGCCGCATCCACCAACCGGCGCGTGGAGTAGAGCGAGCGCTTGCGGGAGAGGATTGCAATCAGCTTGCGGCGGCTGCGCGGCGACACGGGTTTCAGCGCTTGAGCCGGTCGGGTGCGCTTGCGCGGTCTTGTCCTCTGCTCCGCCATTGGCGGCCGGCACGGTAGCACGTGCAGAGGCGAAAGCCGCCGGACATTGATCGGGCTCGCTCGTCAGCGCCGGCGTGGGTATTGTCGCGTCCCGAGCGATGCACTCGGACCGCAAACAGCCCGATCGAGATCCGAAGCGCCCTGAGGAGATCAGCACGAATCCCGGGCAGGAGAACGCCTTCGATTCGCTCGACGAGCTGCCCGCCAATGCCACGCGTACCCTCGTGATCGACAGCCGGACTACCCTGAAAGTCCGGCGATACCGCCTCAACGTGATCGCCGGGCCGGATGCCGGAATCGAGCTGGTGAGCGACAAGGAGAGAGTTCGCATCGGTGCCCATCGCTCCAATGACCTCGTGCTGGCCCGGGACCGGACTGCCAGTCGTCACCACTTTGAGGTTCACCACACCGAACGCGGGTACCTCCTGGTCGACCTCAACTCGACGAACGGCACCTTCCTCGAGGGACGCCGGATCGAGAGGGTCTACCTCTCCCCCGGTTCCAAGGTTCGCGCCGGCCTCTCCACCATCACTTTCACCCCCATGGACGAGGAGGTGACAGTCGAGCCGACGCGGCACGGCGAGCTGGGCGGAATGGTCGGGCGCAGCATGAAGATGCGCCACATCTTCGGGCTGATCGAAAAAATCGCTCCCATGGACGTGCCGGTGATCATCCAAGGCGAGACCGGGACCGGCAAGGAGCTGGTGGCGCGGGCCATTCACGAGCACTCCGCGCGGCGAGGCGGTCCGTTCGTAGTGCTCGACTGCGGCGCAATCCCCGCCAGCCTGATTGAGAGCGAGCTGTTCGGGCACGAGCGCGGGGCGTTCACCGGCGCGGTCAGCTCCAGGCCCGGGGCATTCGAGCGGGCCCATGGCGGCACCATCTTCCTCGATGAGCTCGGAGAACTGCGCTTCGACCTTCAGCCGAAGCTGCTTCGGGTGATTGAAAACCGCGAGCTGCGGCGACTGGGCGGCAACTCGCTGGTCAGCGTCAACGTCCGGGTCCTTGCCGCCACCAATCGCGATCTGCTGAAAGAGATCCAAGCCGGACACTTTCGAGAGGACCTCTATTTTCGACTATCGGTGATCCACATCCTGCTGCCGCCGCTGCGAGAGCGCGCCGAGGATATTCCGTACATCTGCGAACGGATGCTGGCGGACCCGGAGACAATCGCCCAGCGAGGTCGGAAGCGATTCACGTCGGCGGCAATGGACTTTCTGACCTCCTATCCCTGGCCGGGAAACATCCGCGAGCTGAACAACGTGCTTTCGCACGTCCTCACATTCAGCGAGAGCGATGAAGTCGACGTTGCCCAGCTGCCGACGCGGATCCAGGGCCAGGTGAGGGATGCGCCGTTGACGTTCAACGAGCACCTGTCGTTCAAGGTCGCCAAGGAACAGCTTCTCGAGCGCTTCGAGCGGGAATATCTGACTCAAGTGCTCAAGCGCTGCAAGGGCAACATCTCGCGGGCAGCAAAGGAGAGCGGGTTGCACCGCAAGTCGATCGAGCGACTGGCGAAAAAATATCAAATCGCCACCAAAGCGCTGAAGAGGAAGTGAGCGTCGCCGCCCGGCGAGCTGGGGCTTTGTTGAAACCGCGAATTCCCCGTGTTAGGCGCAGAGGCGGATGAACGACGCAGAAGGACCCGCTCAAAAACAAGAGTACAAACACACGCTCAACCTGCCGCGAACCGAGTTCCCGATGAAGGGGAACCTGGCGCAGCTCGAGCCCAGACTGCTGCGCTGGTGGGAAGAAAACCGCGTCTACGAGAAGCTGTTGTCGCAGAACGCTGCCGCCGAACGGTTCGTGTATCACGACGGCCCCCCCTACGCGAATGGACACCTCCATGCCGGGCACTGCGTCAACAAAATCCTCAAAGACATCGTCGTCAAATACAAGAACCTGAGCGGCAAGTTGTGCGACTTCATCCCGGGATGGGACTGCCATGGACTTCCCATCGAGCAGGCGGTGGAGAAGCGGCTCAAGGAGAAGAAGATCGACAAACGAACGCTCTCCCGCGAGCAGTTTCTCGACTACTGCCGCGCCTACGCTTTGGAGTTCATCGACATCCAGCGGGAGGAGTTCAAGCGCATGGGCGTGTTCGCCCGCTGGGACCGGCCGTACATGACGCTCTCGTTCGATTACGAGGCCCAGGAAATCCGGGAGCTGGCCACCTTTGCGCGCAGAGGCTTCCTCTACCGGCGGAAGCGGCCCGTCTATTGGTGCCTCACCGACCGCACCGCCCTCGCCGAGGCGGAGGTCGAGTACGAGGACCACACCAGCCCTTCCGTCTATGTCGCCTTCGAAGCGGTAGGGGACCTTTCAAAGCGCTGGCCACGCCTGGCCGGAAAGCGCGTCGCATTCCTCATCTGGACCACCACGCCCTGGACGCTGCCGGCGAACCTGGCGATCGTGGTCCATCCCCGGTTCGAGTACGTCTTTTACGAGCTGCGAGATCGCGTCATCTGCGTCGCCAAGGATTTGCTTGGGCGAGTTCTCTCAGAACTGGCGCCGGAGCACCTTGGGATGGACAGCGATGCGAGAGGCGGGACCGCGCCAGTGGTTGACCCGGCCCGTGTCCTCGCGCAGGCGCAGGGCAAGGATCTGGCCGGTCTCGAGTACACGCACCCTCTCAACGGACGGCTTGGCCGCATCGTCCTCGGGGAGCACGCCACCCTCGAGCAAGGAACGGGGCTCGTTCACACCGCTCCGGGACACGGACTGGAAGACTACCAGGTGGGCATCGAGAGCCACTTGGACATCTACAGTCCGATCAACGACGACGGCCGCTTCGACGAGACCGTCGGCCCGCGCCTGGCCGGAAAGAAAGTGTTCGAAGCGAACCCGCTGATCGTGGATTGGCTGGTGGAAAAGGGCGCCCTGCTCAATTCGCCCTCGGACAAGGTCAGGCACAGTTACCCGCATTGCTGGCGCTGCCACAATCCCGTCATCTTTCGCGCCACGCATCAGTGGTTCATCGAGCTCGATCATCAAGATTTTCGCCGCAAAGCCCTGGCCGAAATCGACCGGGTGCAATGGATCCCCAAGTGGGGGCGCGATCGCATCTACAGCATGCTCGAAAACCGCCCCGACTGGTGCATCAGCAGGCAGCGCCAATGGGGCGTTCCGATTCCGATGGCGCTGTGCGATGCATGCGACGGTGCGGTGATCTCCGCGGAGATGATGGAGAGGGTGGCCCAAGCCGTGGAGAAGGAGGGCGTAGGCGTCTGGTATCGGACTCCGGTGACCGAATTCCTCGCTCCCGGCACCGCCTGCTCCGAATGCGGAAAGGTGCAATTTCGGCGGGAGACCGACATCCTCGATGTCTGGTTCGATTCCGCCTGCTCTTTCGCGGCGGTGGCGGAGAAGGAGCCCACCATGGGGCTGCCGGTCGATCTGTACCTCGAAGGATCGGACCAGCACCGGGGCTGGTTCCACTCGAGCCTCCTGGTCGCCGTCGGCACGCGAGGACGCTCTCCGTACACCTCCTGCCTGACTCACGGCTTCACGGTGGACGGCGAGGGGCGCAAGATGTCCAAGAGCCTCGGCAACCAGGTGTCCTCAGAGGAGCTGATCAAGAAACACGGAGCGGAGATCGTCCGGCTGTGGGTGGCGTCTGCCGATTATCGGGATGACGTTCACTTGTCCGAGCAGATCCTCAAGGGACTGTCCGAAGGCTATCGGCGAATCCGGAACACCATCCGCTATGCCCTTTCCAACCTGTACGATTTCGACCCGAGCCGGCACTCCGTTCCTGCGGAGCGCCTGCTGCCGCTCGACCAGTGGGCGCGAGCCCGCATGGCAGAGCTGATCCGACGAGTCCGGCGCGCGTACGAGGAATACGAATTTCATCTCGTCTACCATCCAGTGGTCGATTTCTGCGCGATGGATCTCTCGGCGACGTACTTCGACATCCTCAAGGATCGCCTGTACACGTCGAGAGCCGACAGCGAAAAACGCCGGAGCGCCCAGACGGTCCTCTTCGAGATCGCGCGGGATCTGCTCCGGCTGCTCGCCCCGGTGATGAGCTTTACCGCCGAGGAAGCGTGGCAGCTCCTTCCCGGGAGTAAAGTGGACTCGGTGTTCCTCAGCGGTTTTCCATCGCCCAGCGCGATCCCGGCGAGCGCCGAGCTGCTTTCCACCTTCGATCGGCTGTTCGAGATCAGGTCGGAGGTTCAGAAGCTGCTGGAAGCGGCGCGCCGCGACAAATTGATCGGTTCGTCGCTGGAAGCGCGGGTGCTGTTCGCGGCCGAAGGACCGGCGCTCGAGTTTTTGCGAAAGCACCAGGCGGAACTTCCGACGCTGCTGATCGTCAGCCAAGTCGGGGTGTCGCAGACCGCGAGCCCGCTGGCGCAGCCCCTCGGTCTGTCGGGGGAGGCATGGCGCGGCTCGAAGGTTTACGCCGAGGTCAAAGAGGCGCTCGGGAAGAAGTGCCCACGCTGCTGGACCTACGACGAAGTGGTGGGGCAAACGAGCGATGTATGCTCGAAGTGCACCGAGGCGCTTCAGGGAAGCGCCGATTGACTTAACTTGCCTCCCTCGGGCGGAGCGTTTTCGGTCGTATACGCATGTCGAGCCGAGCGTTTTTCGCTATAACTGCACGATGCCTCGCAAATACATCATCCTGGCGGTGGTTGCCCTATCGGTGATCGCCGTCGACCAATGGTCGAAATACATCGTCCTGCGCGAGCTGACGACCATTTTTGATGGCGCTGCATCCCTCGGCCAACGGATCAAAGTCCTGTACAGCAATGCGCCGCCCGAGGGAATGGACGGAATGCACTACCATCCGAAGCGGAGCTACACCGTTTCGCAGAATTTCTTCCGCATTCGCTACGCCGAGAATCCCGGCGCGGCATGGGGACTTTTCCGAAATCTGCCCGAGGACATCCGCGGCCCGCTGTTCCATTTGGTGTCGATCGGCGCGGTGGTATTGATCTGCTACTACTTTACCAAGCTGTCAGGCACCAACCCCGGCGAGAAATGGGCCCTCTGGGGCCTGCCCCTCGTTCTCGGTGGCGCGGTGGGCAACTACATCGATCGGCTCGCACGCGGCTTCGTGGTCGATTATCTAGAGGCGCATTGGTACGACAAGGCGAGCTGGCCGGTCTTCAATATCGCCGATTCGGCCATCTGCATCGGAGTAGGCATGCTGGTTTTGGATGCCTTCGTCCGGCGCGAGAAGAAAGATTCGCCCGCGCCCGCGCGTTCCTCATGAGTTCATGATTCCGGTTCTCTACAAATTCGATCCCAATACGCCGCTCAAGCAAGCGATCGTATATCTGCTGGCCATTCTGGTGGTCGCATACGGCGCCTTTGCCGGGTGGCGGGGAGCACATGGCCCGGCGAACCCCAAAACCCACGAGTTCGACCCCGCGACCACCCAACAAAAGCTCGGGCGCGCGGCGATCTTCGGAGTAGTAGGCGTCGCCCTCGCCCTGCTTGGGCTGTACTACGTGCTGCCCGCGACCAGCTTTCTCGGCCGCAAGGGCGAAGGCATTCCCATCCATACCTATGGCCTCTTGCTCGCCGGCGGCTTCATCGGCGCCGTCTCGCTCTCTGCCCGTCTGGCGGAGCGCGAGTGGCCGGGCGAGGAGGGCGTGCGCAAGCGGGATCAAGTGCTCGATTTGTCATTCTGGGTGTTGATCTCCGCCATCGTCGGCTCCCGAGTGCTGTTCATCATCGTTAATTGGAAGGACCACGCCGCAGAGCCGAGCAAAATCTTCGAGCTCGGAGGAGGCCTGGTGTTCTACGGGGGGTTGATCGGCGCGATGATCGCCTCCCTCGTCTATGCCCATCGCAACAACATCGATTTTTTCCGGCTGGCCGATGTGGCCATGCCCACCATCTCCCTGGGACAAGCGCTCGGAAGATTGGGATGCTTCTCCGCCGGATGTTGCTGGGGAAGCATCACCCCAAAGGGTTTTCGCTTCGGCGTGCATTTCCCGGGGATAAACGAAGCCAAGACGATCTTCGGCCAGCTCTCCGGGACCTCCGCGCTGGCCTATCAATCGCAGTCGGCGTCGACCGAGACTCGCTGGGTGGTGGAAGCCACCGGTCAGGTCTACCATCAGGCCGTTCCCGGCGCGGTGCGAATCAGCGACTGGGTTAGCCAGCATGGACATACGCTGCCCATTCATCCCACGCAGCTCTACGAATCCGTCGGTCAATTCGCTCTCTTCGTTTTCCTGCTCGTGATGCGCAGGTACCGCCGCTTCCACGGCCAGATTCTGGGAATGTGGCTGATGCTCTACGCGATTCTTCGCAGCACAGTTGAGCTGTTCCGTGGCGATATCGAACGCGGCACGCTGCATGGGCTGCTCACCGACTTGAACCTGCCGTCGATCGCGCAGCGCGTGCCGCTCGAGGCCTGGTACAACATCTCCATCAGCCAGTTCATCTCGCTGTGTATGTTCAGCCTGGGCGCGGTGATCCTCTTCCGGCGCGGCCGCGAGGTCCTCTTCCACCCAGAGCCGGTCCCCGCTTCGACCTAGCGGCGTGAATCGGACAACGATTCATGCCGAGCCCCTCGACAGCGCTCGGGGTGAATGGATGTCGCTACGCTACGCGCTGCTGAATCCGCCTCCTTCGACTAAAGCGGGTGTAGGTCGGTGAATGCAGCGCGCGACCGTTGATTCACGTTGCACTTCTGCTGGATGCTTGTTGGACCCGATGGCCCAGACGTCCGCGCCGGCCAAGCTTGCCCATCTCGCTGCCTCCGACGACATCCTCAAGGAATGCGACGCAATCGAAGATGAGCTTGAGGAGCTGAAAGGAAATTACGAGCAGTACTTCCTGGGCATCGAGCGGCTGCCGCCTGCCAAGGCGCACCAAAAGCTCAAGACCCGGATGGCGAACATCAAATCCACCTTCAATCGGACCACCGCCGTCCAGTTCCGGGTTCAAAGCCTCTTCAGCAAGTTCCTCACCTATGAGCGACTTTGGCACCGGACGATGCAGGAGATCGAGAACGGCACCTACCAGCGAGATCTCTTCAAGGCCAGAATGCGCTCCAACCATCGGAGCGCGGAAAAACCCGCCAGCGCGCCGGCCGACGCGCCAGCACCAGCACCAGCACCAGCGCCTCAGGCCGCACCGCCCCCTGCTCCATCGGGCCGTTCTCCCCTACCGCCTCAGAGCGTAACTGCGGAGCTGCCCGAGCCGAAGCTGCGCGTCATCTACCAGGCCTACCTCGACGCAAAGAAGCGCTGCGGCGAAGATGTCTCCAAGATGACCTTCGAATCCGTCGCGTCGAAGCTCCGAAAGCAGGTCCCCAATTTGCTGGAGAAGCACCGGGCGACGTCGGTTGAATTCAAGGTGGTGATTAAAGAGGGCAAGGCGGTGCTCCGAGCAGTCCCAAGGGGAGCCGGGCGGGGCGGCAATGAATCTTGATCTCGACGCGCTCAAGGAGCGCGTATCCAGGCTGTCGGTGATGATCTTCGATATCGACGGGACGCTGACGGACGGGAAAATCTTCTGGGTGCCAGGCTCGGGTTGGACGCAACAGTATTCAGTGCGCGACGGAATGGGCATCAAGAGACTTCAGGAAGCCGGGCTGGAAGTGGCGGCCATCTCGGGAGGGGAAAGCCTTTCGGCGCAGATGAGGATGCAGTCCTTGGGTATCAAACACGTCCACTTCGGTAGCCACGACAAGGTTGCCCATTTCGAGAAGTTGCTCGAGATTCTGCGCGTGCCCCCCGAACGGTGCGGGTACATGGGAGACGAGGTGGTGGACCTTCCGCTGCTTCGGGCCGCCGGCTTTTCCGCCGCGCCGCCCGAATCGCCGGAGGAAGTCCGCTCGGCGGTCCACTACGTCGCGAACAAACCGGCCGGCGCCGGGGCCGCTCGCGAGGTGAGCGAGTTCATTCTTCGACATCGCGCTCCCGCGACCTGATTGAAGCTTCGGTTTTGCCTGTCCGCTGTTGAACGCCGGAGGAGCCGAGCAGCCAGGGGCGTCGCTTGCGCTCGCGTGCGTCCATGCGCTCGAATCGCTCGGTGCGCAGTAGGCGGACGAAATCAGCGAGGCGAAGATTGCAAAAGAGGAACCGGCGGCGCGTGCTCGAGTCGGGTGGGGCGGTGGCGGGACTTGCGACTGCGGCGTTCCTTTGCAGCGCCTGCATGAGCCCTCCTTCGCAAGCCGGTGCTCGGCTGGCTGACGTCCACCAAGAGGCAGCGCAGATGGAGCTGGTCCTCGATTCATTGGAGGAACGCCTTCTCGGCGCTCAAAGCAATCTCCAGAGCTGGCAGGAGATCGCACGCCGCCACCAGTCCGTCAGCGAAATCGCCTGCCAGAATCTCGAGGAGCACGTCAAGGGGATGGCCCGCAGCATCGACCGCCAGCAGGAAAAAACGCGCGGCTTGCGAAGGCGGATTGCTTCAGCGACCGCGGTGAGCGGCGGAGTGGCGGCGAGCTCCGCCAAGCTCCGCAACTAGAACCGCTCGCTTGGGCTGGCTCGCAGCAGCGTTGCGCCGGGTGGGCATCGGAGCCTACGATGGCCTGCGACCTTGAAGCCAAGAACGCTCGTCGCGACATTCTGTCTGTGCGTTGGCGCGGCGCCGCTCTACGGCTGTAAGGAGCCGGCTGCGTGCTCGAGGGATTTGCTCGGCCCCGACGGGGGCGTCTATCGCTGCGTCGTGTCCGAGGATTGCCCCCGTCAAAGTTCGGCCGTTTTAGTTTGCCTAGACAACAAACCACCCGATAAAACGTGCGTCCGCTGCACTGAAGAGGCGAGGTGCGTAGAGGTCAGCTCGGATTTCTGCCAGTGATGAGACGGAATCTTCGGTTTGGTGGCTGCGCAATTCGTGGAATCTCGACGCTGTCCGCCCTGCTTGCGATCGCGGCTACCACGGCTTGCAGGCAATCGGCTGAGGACCACCTTCGCGCTGCCCAGGACGCGATGTTCTTGGGAAATCCTCGGAGGGCGCTCAACGAGTACGAGCGAGCCGCCGAGCTGGCCGCACGGGAGAATTCCACGCGTTCGCCGTTTGTCCAGTCGCGGGCTCTGCGGGGAGCGGCGGACGTTTGCTACCTCGAGCTGCGCGAGCCTGCGCGGGCGGCGGCCATTTATCGGCGTCTGATTCGAATTCATCCTGAGCGGCCCGAGGCATTAGAGGCGCGGGTAAGTCTTTCGCATATCCTGCGCAGCGATCTCCACGATCTTCGCGGTGCTATCGCCGAGCTGGCTGCCGCGATTGCGCGCCAGCCGCCTTGGGTGGCGGCTCTGCGCTACGAGATGGCGAAGCTTTACTTCGAGCTGGGCAATTACCGGCAATCCGCGCTGGAGGCGGAAGCGATCCTTCAGCGGTACGGCACCTCAGCGGTCGCCGCGCGCGCCAACTTTCTCAAAGCCGAGGCGCTCGCGATGATCGACGGAAGGAGCAGCGAAGCGATCCTAGCGCTGGAACAATTGCTGGAGCGCTTCCCCGACTCCGAGCTTGAGCCCCACGTGCTCTATCAGCTGGGCAGGTTGCGCGCGGAGGCCGGCGACCTGGAGGCGGCGATCGAGCAGTGGGTGCTCGCGTTGAAGATGCATCCCAACCCTTCTTTCATCCAATCCGCGATCTCGCGCGCTCGCAAGCGACTGGAGCAGGCGTCAGCGAGTGATCGCGTTGCCGAGGCTCTTATCGCAAACGCGGTGTTCGACGGTTTGTCCACGCTGAGAGACGCCGAGCGGCAGCTAGTCCCGTAGAGCGCGGGTGCCACCTGCCGTGGTATCAAGCCGGCATGCGCGAGCGGAGCAAGGCCCTGTTCTCCAGGGCGAGAAGCTTGATGCCCGGCGGCGTGAACTCGCCGGTCCGCGCGTTTCGGGGAGTGGGCGGCGAGCCGATCTTCTTCGAGCGCGGCGAGGGTTCCGCGCTCATCGACGTCGATGGCAATCGCTACGTCGACTACGTCGGATCCTGGGGACCCCTTATCCTCGGCCACGCCCACCCGGCAGTCGTCGCCGCGGTGACCCGAGCCGCTCAGAGCGGGACCTCCTTCGGCGCTCCCCACGCTCGCGAAGTGGAATTGGCAGAGGTCATCTGCGAGCGGATGCCCAGCGTGGAGAGGGTGCGATTGGTGTCCAGCGGAACCGAAGCGACCGCAGCCGCGGTGCGCCTCGCGCGCGGAGCTACCCGCCGCGATTGCATCCTGAAATTCGAGGGCTGCTACCACGGTTCGGCCGATGCATTCCTGGTAAAGGCAGGCTCGGGGGTGGAGACTCTGGGGCTGCCCGATTCACCCGGGGTCCCCGGAGCGGTCGCGGAGCTCACCCTCACCGCGCCTTTCAATGACCTCAAAGCCGCCGAGCAGGTGTTCTCGCGTCACGGCGAGCGGATTGCCTGCGCGATCGTCGAGCCGGTCGTCGGCAACATGGGCGTGCTGATTCCGCGGGAGGGCTACCTTCAGGGGTTGTCCTCGCTTTGCCACCGAAACGGAGCGCTGCTCATCGCCGATGAGGTGATGACCGGGTTTCGCGTCGCGCCAGGTGGCGCACAGGAGCGCTTCCGCTTCTCGGCAGATCTGACGACGCTCGGGAAGGTGATTGGCGGAGGCCTCCCGGTTGGAGCGTACGGCGGCAAGAAGGAGTTGATGGCCCTGATTGCCCCCGAAGGGCCCGTCTACCAGGCCGGAACGTTGTCCGGGAACCCGCTCGCCGTCGCGGCCGGAATTGCTTGCCTGCGCGAGCTCGGCAAGAACGGCGCATACGAGAAGCTGGAGCAATACTCGCAGAGCCTCGCCATCGGCCTTTCGCAGGCGGCGGCGCGCGCCGGGGTGCCGCTGACCATCAATCGGGTCGGCAGCATGTGGACGGCGTTCTTCACTGCGCATCCCGTCTTTGATTACGCGTCGGCGAAGAAGTCTCAGATCGCGCAGTTCGGCCGCTTCTTTCACGCGCTGCTCGAGCGAGGCGTCTACTTGCCCCCCTCGCAGTTTGAGGCTGCCTTTTGCTCGCTCGCTCACACCGATGCCGACTTAGAGCGAACGCTCCAAGCGGCGGAGGCGGCGTTGGCGGCGGTGTGAACCAAGGAGTCGCCGCGCCCATTGCGCGCGGCCGCCGCCGATGCTAAAGCCGCGCCCCGTTCTCGGCGGGCTTCCCCCGAAAGGGATTCATCGGCCTGTGAGGACGCGGTGGATGGCGGAAGAGCGACCCGATCGAGGCAAAGGTGACGAGCTGAGCACCGCCGCGAAGCAGCTGCGCGCGGCCGAGCCATATATCTCAGCCGTCTGGAAGCTGGTGGGTGGCGCCGTGGTCGGCGTGCTCGGAGGATACTTGCTGGATGGATGGTTGGGGACAAGGCCTTGGTTGCTCGTCGCCTTGTCGCTGGTGGGCATCTCGGTGGGCTTTTACGCGTTCATCCGAGCGATGCTGCAACTCTCGAAGCGGTGAGCGCGACTGCACCCAGAACGAAACGCCGGACTTTCTATCTTGAAAGCCTGCTCGCGACCGCCGCGGCGGGAATCGCCGGCTCCTATTTTTTGGCCAAGCCTGGGCCCGAACGAGCCGGCGCATGGGCGGGCGTGGGCGCCTCTGCGCTCGTGGGACTGCCGGCTCTTTATCTAAAGAAATGGGCGATACAACAATCCCTCAAAAGCTCGCTCGCGATAATCGGAATTCTCTTCGCGATTCGATTAATTCTCTTGGCGGTGGGTCTGGGATTCGCCTCGAGGCTCGGCCTCAACGCGGTGGCCTTCGCCGCCGGCTTTTTAGGCGTGTATTTCGTGGTGCAATGGATCGAAATTGGATACCTCACCTACGAGCGAAACCGAGTCAATCGAGAGGGAATATGATGCGATATCTCGCCGCCGCGCTCGTATTTTGGGCTGCCGCAGCTTACGCAGCGCCCGAAGGCCATTCCGATGAGAAAGCGGCGACCGGCGAGGCGGACGAGGAAAAGCACGACGTCGCCGATTTCATCTTCCACCACGTCTCGGATTCAGACGAGTACGAGTTCGAGATTCCACTCAAGGCGCATGGACAAAATCCAGTCATCCACCTCCCCAGAATCCGCGTTCCGCTGAAGGCGAACGCCTGTCCCAAGGACGTCCACGAGCCGGCCTTGCTCTCCCGCGGCTGTCTCGATCTTTCGATCACCAAGCACGTGATCATGATGTGGCTCGCCGCGGTCCTGCTCATCGCTACCTTCGCATTCGGCGCGAACCGCGACAAGAGCCAGCCCGTACCGCGCGGAACCTGGGCGAACCTCCTCGAGATGCTGGTCCTCTTCGTTCGCGATGAAATCGCAATCAAAAACATCGGCAGCGAAGAAGGGCCGCGCTTCACACCTTACCTGCTCACCGCGTTTTTCTTCATCCTCTTCATGAACCTGATCGGCCTCCTCCCCTGGCTGTCATCGCCCACCAGCAATCTCGCAATCACCGCCGGGCTTGCTCTGTGTACGTTCGTGCTCACGCAGGTCGCCGCGGTCCGCGCCGCCGGAATCGGCGGCTATTTCAAGCATCTCACCGGCGGCGTGGCGGTTTGGCTTTGGCCGATCATGATTCCCGTCGAAGTGCTGGGACTGTTTACCAAGCCCTTCGCGCTCACCGTCCGCTTGTTCGCAAACATGCTCGCCGGCCACATCGTCATCTTTTTCCTGCTCGGTCTGATCTTCATCATGGGAAACGTGTTGTTCGCGCTCGTCTCGGTCCCGTTTGCGATGATGATTTATTTCCTTGAGTTATTCGTCGCCCTGGTTCAGGCCTACATCTTCACCATGCTGTCGTCGTTGTTCATCGGAATGGCGGTGGCGATGAAACACCACGACGAGCACCCGCATCCGGAACACGAAGCGGCGGAGAGTCATGATCATGCGCAGGCGCACGTACTGGCTTCTTGAGAACCTGGCGATCGAGCGGATCGCCGGAGGTAGTCCCCGATGGGCCGAACGATCCCCCCGACAAGCGGGTCAGACCGGGTCCGGAGCCGACTGGCGCCGGCCCGACAAAGAGGAAGCACATGGGTAACATTGCACTGGCGTTTCTCGCGGCTGGTTTGGGCGCGGGTCTGTCAATTGTCGGCGCGGGCTTGGGCATTGGCCGGCTTGCCGCGTCGGCGATGGGCGGCACCGCCCGTCAACCGTCTGCGGGAGGCGACATCCGAACCACGATGATCATCGCCGCGGCTCTGATCGAAGGCGTCACCCTCTTCGCTCTGGTGGTGTGCATCATTCTCGCGGTTAAAACCTGACCGCGGTGGCGGCAGCGGAGGTCGCGGCGGCAATGTGTCGCCGCGTCCCCGAATTGCAAATTCTGTGATTTAACGGAACCCAATGAGCCCTTTTATTTTGGCAGCGTCGTTCATGGATATCCGTCCAGGACTCATCTTCTGGACGATCGTCACCTTCATCATCGTGGCCATCGTTTTGCGATTCACCGCCTGGAAGCCGATCCTCGAAGTGGTCAGCCAGCGCGAGAAGCAGATCGAAAGCAACATCGAATCGGCCAAGCGCGAGCGCGCTGCGGCGGAAGCGCTGCTCGCCGAGCAGAAGAAGGAGATCGCGGAAGCTCGGCGAGAGGCCGCGGAGATGATGCGGAAGAATCAGGCGGACATGGAGCGATTCCGAGAGGAGCTGATGGCCAAGAGCCGGCGCGAAGCGGAGCAGCTTAAAGTCGACGCCGAGCGGGTGATTCACGAGGAGCAGGCGAAAGCAGTGGCCGAGGTAAAGGGCATGGCAGTTGATCTGGCGATCGACATCGCGACCAAATTGCTGGGCGAGCAGCTCGATGGGCCGAAGCAGCGCAAGCTGGCCGAGCAGTTCATCGAGCAGCTTCCCAAGCAGAGCGAGGGTCCGGCCCGATCGCTCGTTTGAGGAAGCGTGGCGCTGTCGGTCGGGATCGTCGGTCTGCCCAACGTGGGCAAGTCGACCTTGTTCAACGCGCTGGCTTCGGCGGCGGCAGAGGCGGCGAGCTATCCGTTTTCCACCATTCAGCCGAACGTCGGCGTGGTGCCGGTCCCGGACGAGCGGTTGGATCGCATCGCCGAGCGGGTCAAACCGAAAAAAAAGACGCCCACCGCGCTCGAGTTCGTGGACATCGCCGGTTTGGTTCGAGGCGCAAGCAAGGGGGAGGGACTGGGAAACCAGTTCCTCGCCAACATTCGCGAGGTGGATGCGGTGCTCCACGTGCTTCGCTGCTTCGCTGATGAAAACGTCGCGCACGTGGAAGGGCAGCTGGATCCGGAGCGGGACAGCGCCATCGTGAACACCGAGCTTTGCCTCAAGGACCTCGAGACGGTCGACAAGCGTCGGGAACGAGCACAGAAGATGGCAAAGGCGGCCGGCAAGGCAGGGGATGAAGCCAAGGCGGAGCTGGAGCTGCTCGATCGCGTCCGCTCCTCCCTGGATGCGGCGGTGCCGGTTCGCGCCGCGGCGCTCTCACCAAGCGACCGCGCGCGGCTTCGAGGTCTGTTCCTTCTCACCGAAAAGCCGGTGCTCTATGTGGCCAACGTCGCGGAGGAGCAGCTGACGACGCAGGAGCGCGACCCCTGCGTCCGGGCAGTGCGCGCGCTGGCGGCTCGCGAAGGCACCGACGCCATCGTTCTCGCGGCGCGCATCGAGGCGGAAATTCAGCAGCTTCCCTCCGAGGAGCGGGCTGGATTTCTCGGCAGCGTCGGGCTGGAGGAGCCGGGCCTGCACAAAGTGGTGCGGGCCGCATACCGGCTGCTGGGATTGCACACGTTCTTCACCCTGGGAGAGGAAGAGTGCCGGGCCTGGGCATTCAAGAAGGGCACGCGTGCTCAAGAAGCCGCCGGCCTGATTCACACCGATTTCGAGCGCGGCTTCATCAAGGCCGAGGTGATGCGATGGGAGGACCTACAGAGCCACGGCTCCGAGGCCGCGGTCCGCGACAAGGGATTGATGCGCATCGAGGGTAGGGACTACTTGGTCCAGGACGGAGACTGCATCCATTTCCGATTCAACGTCTGATTCAAGTCTCAAAGGATGGACCAATTCTCGACTTTGAGAGACGGAGATTGAGGCTTGATCTCGTAGAGTGCGCGGATGCGCGGCCGTGCGCTCTTGCTTTACGTGTTGTGTTGCACCGTCTGGGGATCGACTTGGTTGGTGATCAAGATCGGCCTCGAAGATCTTCCCCCCTTTCTGTTTGGCGGCGTGCGAATGACCCTCGCCTCCCTGGCGTTGATCCCGATTGCGCTGCGCCATCGGCGGCACCTGGCGCGCCGCCAGTGGAGTTGGATCGCCTGCGCCGGATTCCTGCAGCTGGGCCTTTCCTACGCTGGCGTCTTCGCTGCGGAGCGCTTCATCTCCTCGGGGCTGGCGGCGACGCTTTTTTGCTCGTATCCGATCTGGGCGATCGGTCTGGCCCACTTTCTCGTTCCCGGGGAACGGGCGACGCTGCTGCACGCTGGGTCCGCACTGCTGGGAATTGCGGGAATCCTTCTTCTCGAGGCGCCGCTGGTGGGACCGGTGTCGCTCAGTCCCGAGGTTGCGCTCGGCATGTTGCTCCCTCTGGGTTCATCCGTCTGTTCTGCACTCGGTGGTGTTCTTCAAAAGAAGCACCTTGGAGCCGTTCCTGTCGCCGTCAACCTCTGGGCGCAAACGGCGATCGGCGCCGGCGTGCTCCTGCTCATGCACCTCACCCTTGGCCAACACCAGCTTGCTCAGTGGACGCCGCGAGCCATTGCGGCAATTTTTTATCTCGCGATTCCGGGAACCGTCATTAGTTTCCTGGCGCTCTTCTGGCTGCTTCCAAGGGTGCCGATGGCTTCGATCGGGGCGATTCCCCTGATCGACACGCTGGTGGCGATCCTCCTCGGGGCGATCGTCTTGGGCGAGCAGGTTGACTGGCGACTGGGAATGGGCGGCGCACTCGTGCTCGCCGGCGCCGCGCTGGCCAGCCGGATTCGAGTTGCTCCGTCAGATTTATCCGCGGTGCCCGAGCCGCCGTGAGACGTCCATCGGTGAACTGAATCCGCGGACCGACCATCTTCGTATAGTTGCAATTTGATACCAGCGCGCCCGTTCCATGCTATGGCGCGGGCGGGACGGCCACGTCCATGAGACATGACGCCGCAGTGTACGGGAGGGATCGCCGCCGGCTCGCCCCACTCGGCTTGGCGCTCGCGCTCTTCGGCTTCGTCATCTCCCCGCTGGTCCATGCCATCGTGGTCCATGGCGACGTCGAATTGGGCCGGCACGACGCCTGGATGGAGGACGAGGATTCTCTAGAGCTTCCGTCGCACGGCGAGCACATCCGGCACGACGAGTCCGCCGCCCACGGCGAGAGCGCCCACCACGAGTCTGCTGCGGACAATGAGAGCACCCCGCACGACGAATTCACCGCGCACGATGAGATGGCGCACGGTGAATCCACGCCGCACGAGGACTCCAGGCCGCACCGCCACGGCCGACACGGGCATACTCATCGAGACGGCAATCTCGAGCACCTCGGAGCTTGCTTCGTCCCTGCGCTCAGCGCATTGGACCTGCCGGCGCCGCCATTCGTAAGTCTCCAGCCGAGCATTGGTCGTGAACGGCCGAGCATCATCGCGCGGATTCGATTCCCGGAAGTGCCTCAGGGGCCATGAGGCGAACGAGGTAGGCGCAATTACCCGTTCGTTCCAGCTCTGCTGGATTCGCAAGCGTTCCACTCAAAATCTGAGGGAGCCATGTTCAACGCCGTTAGAACGGCCGCGCTTGCCCTGGCCTGCGCGGTTTTCTGTGCCGCTTTTTCCGACGCGCAATCGCAGCCTTCACCCGAACCGGCGCCGGACACCGCAGCGCCGGCCGAGCCGAGTACTGCGCCCACGCCGGCCCAGCCCAGTGCTGCACCCACGCCGGCTGAGCCAAGTACTGCGCCCAGCCTCGGCGAGGATCATCACGTCCTCGAAACCAAAATCGAGGCGCTTGCCCCGACCTCCGCCGCATCCGCTCAAACCATTCGCGATCGCGATCTCGTCCTCCGGCCGCATGCCACGCCGGAGGACATCCTGAGGGCCGTTCCCGGCCTGGTGATTGCGCAGCACCAAGGAGGAGGAAAAGCGGATCAGCTGTTCCTGAGAGGTTTCGACGCAGATCACGGAACCGATGTCTCGCTGTTCATCGACGGTGTTCCTATCAACATGCCAAGCCACGGACACGGGCAGGGCTTCGCTGATCTCCACTTCCTAATTCCGGAAGCGATTAACCAGATGGATGTCACGAAAGGCCCCTACTTTCCAGAATACGGTGACTTCGACACTGCCGGCGCCATCAATCTGAAAACACGCCGCTCCTTTGGCGAGAGCTCGATCTCCGGCAGCTACGGCAGCTTCAATACCTATCGCGTCCTCGGAATTGCCAGCCCGAAGCTGTCGGAGGGTCTCCCCTGGCTGGCTGCCGAGGTCGCCGGCACGAATGGACCGTTCATCTCTCCGGAGGAGCTCCAGCGATACAATCTGATGGGCAAGGAGACGCTGGCGCTCAATGCCAGCACCGTGTTCTCGTTGCTCGTCTCGGCGTACGGTTCGCAGTGGAGCGCCAGCGGACAGATTCCGCTTCGCGCGGTCAAGGCCGGGTATCTCGACCGCTTCGGATCGATCGATCCTACCGAGGGCGGCCAAACGCAGCGTCAGATGTTGATTGCCACGCTCGAGAACAAACGCGGAAGCGAAGGGAGCTTTTCGCTGACCGCCTACGCCGTGCGCTATCGCTTCCGCCTGTTTTCCGACTTCACTTTCCAGCTCCGCGATCCGGAGAACTTCGATCAGATCGAACAAAACGACAGCAGGTTCTATACC
Organism: Myxococcaceae bacterium; assembly: GCA_035262305.1. Classification (GTDB taxonomy): domain Bacteria; phylum Myxococcota; class Myxococcia; order Myxococcales; family Myxococcaceae; genus DATFTC01. The sequence continues at coordinate 29,383 of DATFTC010000009.1, forward strand.
GGCGTGGCTGGCCGCTTCAAAACGTCGGCGTCTTTGAACGAAATGCGATTCATCACCACCCTCGGGGCCCAGGCCCGCTTCGACGACATCCACACCAATCTTTGGCACGACAAGCAGCGGAACCGTTTGGCCGACTGCTTCGAGAACGGCGCCAATCCCTGCAACGACGCGCAAATTCAGCAAAGCGACATAGGGGTCTACTTCGAAGAGGACGCGCGGCTGACGCCCTGGCTTCGAATCGTGGTGGGCGTCCGCGCGGATTTGTTCGAGTTCAACGTCACTGACCAGAAGCCGCTCCAGGTACCTGCTCCCGATCAGCCGACGACGGGCATTGTTCAGAAGTCGATCGTCAACCCCAAGCTCCAGATCGTGCTCAGGCCCACGCACTGGTGGGACATCTACCTCGACGGCGGCGGCGGCTTTCACTCCAACGATGCGCGCGGCGTGATCGCATCGGGCGGCAGCGGAGCGCTCCCGCGGGCGTGGGGAGCGGAGATCGGCACTCGGTTGTTCCTTGGCAAGGTCGACCTCGCCGCGGCGGGATGGTACCTGCATCTCCAATCGGAGCAGGTGTTCAACCCAGACGAAGACAGCACTTCACCTTCCGACCCGACGCGGCGCTATGGCCTGGACCTGGAGGCGCGCTGGCAGATCCTTCCCTGGCTCTGGGCCGATGGCGACCTCAGCCTTTCGAAAGCGACTTATACGGTCGACAGAGGAAATGGCAGTGCGGTCGCCCTGGCGCCAACTCGAGTCGCAGCGCTGGGAATTACCGCTCTACACCCCGAGGGCTACAAAGCTCGGATCGGCCTGCGGCACGTCGGCAGTCGCCCCGCGACTCAGGACGAATCGCTTACCGCCGAAGGATACACGCTGGTCGATCTGTCGCTCGGTTACCGCCACCGCTTCTGGGAGCTCGGCCTTGTGATCGAGAATCTCCTCGATTCGAGCTGGCGCGAAGCGCAGTTTGCGAACGATTCCCAGTTGCGCATCGCGCCCTACAATGAGGCGGAGCCGGTCACCGACATCCACTTCACGCCGGGCAACCCGATCAATGTCCGGGCGACCCTCGCCCTATACTTCTGAACGAGCGGACAGTCGTGGTAATTGCGGACGTATGGCAGAGGATCCCCGTCCGCCGACGCTTGCCGAAATCCGCGCGGCGAAAGAGCGCTTTGGGAAGCTGATCGCGCAGACCCCCGTCTGGCCTTGGCGCGGCAATCGAATCGGTCGAGCGGTCGGCGCCGAAACATCCGTCTTCCTGAAGCTGGAGCTGTTTCAGTTCGCGGGGACGTTCAAGCCGCGAGGTGCGCTCACCGTAATGCTCAGCTTGCCCCGCCCGGTTTTGGACCGAGGCGTGACCGCGGTGAGCGCCGGCAACCACGCGATGGCGGTGGCGTACGCCGCGCAAGCGCTCGGCACAACCGCCAAGGTGGTGATGCCGAAAAACGCCAACCCCGCTCGCGTTGCCGGATGCAAAGAGTATGGGGCGGAGGTGGAGCTGGTCGACAACGTTCACCAAGCCTTCGATCGTGTGCATCAGATCGAGGCGCAGGAGGGCCGCACCTTCGTTCACCCGTTCGAGGGACCGCTGACCGCGACTGGAACGGCAACGCTCGGGCTCGAGCTGTGCGCGCAGGTGCCCGAGCTGGATGCGGTGATCATCCCCATTGGGGGCGGGGGACTTTGCGCCGGCGTCTCCACTGCGGTGAAGCTCCTTCAGCCGCGCTGCCGGGTGTTCGGTGTGGAGCCGGAGGGCGCGGACACGATGCACCGCAGCTTTGCCTCCGGCAAACCCGAGGCAATCGACAAGGTGCGCACGATTGCCGACAGCTTGGGCGCCCCCTACGCACTGCCGTACAGCTTCGCGCTGTGCCGCAAGTTTGTCGACGAGCTGGTCCTGGTCAGCGACGCGGAGCTGCGCGGGGCGATGCGGCTGCTCTTCCAGGACGCGAAATTGGCGGTGGAACCTGCGGGGGCGGCGAGCACCGCCGCTCTTTGTGGACCTCTTCGGGAACGGCTTCGCGGCAAACGCGTCGGCGCCATCGTCTGCGGAACGAACATCGACCCCGCGGGATTCTCCGCCTATCTGGCAGACGACTGAGACAAGTCGACCGCGCGGTGTTGGCTTGGCGCGGCGTGGAATCAGTCCAATCGCTCGGTGACGGTCTTGAAACGATTGCCGGCGAGCAGTGTCACGTCGGCCACCGGGCGACCACCGCGAACGTTGGGAGCAACGCTTACGGCGCGCCCGCCCGGAGTCGCCTTTACTGCTCGTTCGGTGGCGGCGCGAAGCGACAGCTTGGCCCTGGTGAAAGACTCGCTTTGATTTCGAGCCTCGGCCAAATCTCCTCCGCCTTTGATCTCCTCCACCTTCGAGATCTTCCCGGTTTTTGGGTCGACATTGATTTCGGCAAATCGATCTCCGCCTTTCGCGGCGTACACCGACAACGCGATCTTGCCCTCCCGCACCTCGAATTTGGCCGAGATCGGCGTGCCTTCGTGCTCGGCTGCGAGCAATGCCTTTTCCAACGTAATCGCCGTGTCCTTCAGCGCCTTGGCGAGCTGCGCGCGCTCGTTCTCATCGTGCTGCTGCGCCTGCGCACCTACGCTCGCGACGCACAGAGCGGTGATCACCCAAACTCTTCCTCTCATTGTTCTCCGCTCAGCGCTGCGCGTTGCTCCAGCGGCTCCGCGTTCCGTCTAGTGCACCGGCTTCGCGCTTTCAACCGCCATCCTGCCTTCACCCCTTCTGCCGGCGATGCACGGCGGCCAACTCCGCGGCCTTGAGCAGCGCTGCGACCATCGGCTCGGCGCTCGCCTTTCCCGCGCCCGCCAACGAGTAGGCCACTCCATGATCGGGAGAGGTGCGCGGAACCGGAAGCCCCAGCGTGACGTTCACCGTGCGTTCGAAATCGAGGGCCTTGGCAGCGACCAGGCCTTGGTCATGGAACATGGCCAGCACTGCGTCGAAAGACATTCGGCCGGCTTTGGCAAACAGACCGTCGGCCGCCAATGGGCCTTCGCAATCGATGCCGTTGGACCTCGCGCGCGCGACGGCCGGAGCGATGATATCGATCTCTTCACGGCCGATCAGGCCTCCTTCGCCCGCGTGGGGATTCAGACCGCAGACTGCGATGCGCGGAGCTCGGTGAAGCAAGGGCCGCAGACTGTCCGAGAGCAGTTGAAGCTGAGACGCGAGCCGCGCGGCGTCGATCGCCCGAGGGACTTCGGCGAGCGGCAGGTGATTGGTCGCCAGCCCAACCCGAACCCGCGGCCCATCCATCATCATCAGCACTTCGCGGCCGAAAGCCTCGCCGAGCAGCTCGGTGTGTCCGCGGAATTCTACGCCGGAACGCGAAATCTGTTCCTTCGACACCGGCGCAGTGCAGAGCGCGTCCACTTCTCCCCGCTTGGCCGCCTGAATCAGCGATGTCACGTAGGCAAGCTGCGCCGCTCCTCCATCCAGCGAAGGTTTTCCAGCGATGCGAGAGCGCGCGCTGAGCTTCGTCACCGCACAGACGGTGGGCGCAGCCGCGCGGGTCAGGGTTTGTGGAGTGCAGACGCGAAAGGATTTGAAGACGCGAAATCGCCTCAAGGAGCCCAGGTCTCCGAACACCACTGGAAGCAGCTTGGCGCGCACCGCCGCTTTGCCGAGCGCGGCAGCGATAATCTCAGGGCCGATTCCCGATGGATCGCCCATCGAAATCCCGACGATCGGCTTGCTCCACCCCACGCTTTAGATCTTCAGCTCGACCACGGCGCTCTGTTTGAGCTCCTGGATGTACGACTCGCTGGCCTTTTCCAGCTGGGCCGCCCTCAGCTTTTCTCGGAGGGTGGCTTCCATCTCCTGGTAGGACTTCACCGGCACCGCGCGGCGTTCCTCCAGCTTGATCACGTGCCAACCAAATGAGGTGCGAACCGGGTCCGACACCTCGCCGGGCTGCAGCGCGAACGCAACCTTCTCGAATTCAGCCAGCATCACGCCCCTTGGGAAGTAGCCAAGATCGCCGCCTTCCGCGGCACTCGCCCCCTCGCCCTTCCTCTTGGCCAGCTCCGCGAAATCAACGCCGGGCTGCCTCGCCTCCTCAGTAATCTTCTGCGCCTTTTGGCGCGTTCTTTCCACTTCCTCGGGCGGCGCGTTGGCATCCAGCTTTATCAGGATGTGTCGCGCGCGGACCTCCGCATCGCCCGCTTCCATCCGCAGCCACTTTTGGTACGCCGACCTGACGTCGTCGTCGCTGACCTTCACTTTGCCTTCCACCTTCGAGCGGATCAGCTTCAGGCGTGCCAGCTGTTTTCGGAGCACGTCGTTTTTCCAGCTCGCCACGGTCATCCCCTGGCTCTCGAGCGCTTCCTCCAGCTTTTTGTCGTCGAAGCGGTTTTGCACCTTGAGGTTCTCGGCCGCCGCATCCACTTCCTGATCCGTGACCTCCACATGCTGCTCTTTGAGCTGCCAATCCATCAGCCGATCAGCGACCAACTGGTCCAGCGCCTCGTGAATGATTTTGTTGCGCTGAGCCGCCCGGTCCTTGGTCGCGTCCGTGAGAAGCGCAAGCTCCGGTGCGGCCCGCTTCTCGACTTCGCTGAGCGTGATGATCTCGCTGTTCACCACCGCAGCGACGCGATCCACCAGCTCGGCGGCGGCGCGACTGCCAGCCAACGCCGCAAACGCAGCCAGGACAACCTTGTTCGAAAACCGTTTCATCGTGGACCCATTACTGCCGGTCGCTCGGCGAGCTGGGCACCGCGGCCGCAGCCGCCAAAATCGATTCGTTTACCTTAACAGCTGCTTTGCCCCTAAGCATTTTCACATACTCCGCCTGGGCTTGCTCTCGTTTCTCATCCATGAGCTTCTTTTCGATCTGACCTTTTACCTCAACCAGCGCCCTCTTTCGCGCCGGCCGCTTGGCGAGCAGCTTGAAGAGATGAAACCCGTACTCGGTGCTCACCACGTCGGACACCTGGTTGACCTTCAGCCTGAAGGCGACTTGGTCGAATTGCCTCGGCATCTGGCCGCGCGGGAAGAATCCCAAGTCACCCCCTGACTTGGCGTCCGGCGAGAGGCTGTATTTGCGAGCCAGGTCCGCGAAGTCCTTGCCGGCCCGGAGTTGCTGTTGAATCTGCCGCGCCTCCTGCGCCGTCTTCACCACGATTTGCGCAGCGCGCACCAGCTCCGGCTGATCGAAATCAGCGGAGTGCTGCGCGTAATAGGTGCGAATCTCTTCCTCGGTCGCCGCGATGCGAGAATAGACCTGCTCCTGGAAGAGCTTTTGGATGGTCAGCCGGGCTGCGGTCTTTTCCTTCAGCTCGCTCAACGACAGCTGGCCCTGCGCCAAGGCCTCTCCGAAACGCTCCGCCCCGTAATCCGCTCGAAGCCGGAGCAGCTCGCGCTCGACCTCCTCTGCCGAGACCGAGATGCCCGCTTCCTTGGCGGCGCCCAGGAGAATGACGCGCTCAATCGTGCTTTCCAGCACCGAGCGTTTGCCCACTTCGGAGACGCCGCCGGACGCTCCTTGCGCGCCGAGCGAATCGGCTTCCTGGGCGAGCTCCCGCTCGAATTCTTGGCGGGAAATCGATTGACCGTCGACGATCGCCACCGCGGTGTCCACCGGCGGCTGCTGCGGCGGTTTTTGCTCAGGACACGCGGCGAGCAGCAGCCCCACCGAGCACTTCAGGGCGGCATCGCGCACAACGGCTTAATGACCTGGGGGACTCTTGGCCTGGGCCGGCGGCGCGCTCGGGGCGGGCGTTCCAGCAGGAGTCCCCGCGGGCCGCGATGTGTCAGCTGCCGGCGCCGGGCTTGCGGACTGAGGCAAACTGGCAGGGCCTTTGGCGCCTCCGGCGGGGGTGGTGTCGATCTCGACTTTGGCCAGCTCCGCTTCATTCAACTTGTAATTCTCGTTCGCCTTGAGCGTGTCCACGAACTTGTTGAAATTCTGCTGCTTGCGATCGAAGCCGATGCGGCTTTGAATCTGCGTCTTCACTTGCTCCAACCCGTGATTGATGGCCGCCTGACGCCCCTGGAATCGCAGGAGGTAGAAACCCTGAGCCGTTTCGACCACCGGCGAGAGGTCCCCAAGCTGCTTCAAGCCGGCGCTGGCGCTGGCCACCTCGGGACCGAATTGAGAGGTTAGATCCTGTTCGGTGAGGAAGCGCATATCGCCGTCCAACGTCTTGGTCTTCGGGTCCTCAGAGTACTGTCGAACCAGCGCGATGAAGGCGGCCGAATCGGTCGGCTTGTTCGCTTTCGCTTTCGCCAGCACCTCCTCGGCCAGCTGCTTTTTCTTCGCCCGCTGCGGATCCTCCTTGGCTGCCGCGAAGAAGATGTCGGAAAGCCGAGTGGTCTCCGGCTTCACGTAATCCGACTTGTGCTTTTCGTAATACTCGGCGATCTCCGCATCGGTGACCGGATTCTTCTTCTCGTCGAGCTCCTTCTGCATCAACTTTTGGACCATCATCTTCTTGGCGGCGTCCACCACCTCCGGCTCGTTCTGGAGACCGCGGCGCCGAGCTTCGCCGACCAGCAACTCGAAGCGGGCGATGCCCTCCACGTACTCCTTGCGCTGCTCCAGCGTCGCGTAGCGCGCGCGAATGAACGGGCTCATCTCCCCGAATCGCTGCTTGAGGTCCGGGGCGCTGACCGAATCATCGTCCCAGGTGGCGACCGCGGGACCTTTCCCGTCTTT
>DATFTC010000010.1:0-5901 GCA_035262305.1 Myxococcaceae bacterium
CAGGGAAAATCCAAACCATCTGATGTGAATGCGACCGAGGACCTGATGCGCGAGCACGGTGTTCTCAACCGCGTGCTGCTGATTTACGAGGAGGGAATTCGCCGCATCAACTCCGGCACGCCGCCGAGAGCAAACGTGCTGTCGTCGGCTGCCGGCATCATCCGAAAATTCATCGAGGCATACCACGAGAAATTGGAGGAGGAGGAGGTCTTTCCCCGCCTTGAAAAGCTGGGCAAGCTGACCGACCTCACCCACGTGTTGCGAGCGCAGCACGCCGCAGGCCGCAAACTCACCGGCGAAATACTCAAGGCGACCTCAGCCGCGCTCAAGAGCAAAGCGCAAGCGCAAGAATTCATCAGGCCAGCGCAGCAATTTATCAGGATGTATCGACCGCACGAGGCGCGGGAGGATACGGTCCTCTTCCCGGCCTTCCATGCTCTGTTCACCGAGGAAGAGTTTGACAGATTGGGGGATCAATTCGAGGAGAGGGAGCACCAGCTGCTGGGGAGCGCCGGCTTTGAAGGCACGGTAGAGCAGGTTGCGCAGCTGGAAAAGGCGCTCGGTATTTACGAGCTGTCGAAGTTCACGCCCGCATGAGCTCCAATGGCTGACGAGGTCGCCGCGCCAACAGCGCGGGCCAGCTTGCGCGAGGTTGCGGTTTTTTTCTTGCGATTGGGCGCGACGGCATTCGGCGGGCCCGCGGCTCATATCTCAATGATGGAGAAAATGGTCGTTCGCGAGCGGCGTTGGCTCACGCGCGAAAAATTCCTCGATCTGCTCGGGGCGGCCAACATGCTCCCGGGGCCGAGCTCCACCGAGCTGGCCATCTACATCGGGTACGAACAGGCGGGATTCGCCGGCCTTCTCCTCGGAGGCACGTGTTTCATCCTGCCCGCCGCGCTCCTCACTTTGGGCATTGCTTGGCTATACGTCCGCATGGGCACACTCCCACAGGTTGGCGGCGTCCTGTACGGAATCAAGCCGGTCATCATCGTCGTGATTGCAGAGGCGCTGTGGCATCTTGCCCGGGCGGCAGTAAAAACGTGGCTGCTCGCATTCGTCGGTTTGCTGGCTGTCGCAGCCGCTCTGGTGGGGGTCAATCCGCTTCTTATCCTGCTGGCATCAGGCGCCGCGCTCTTGATGTTCCAGCTCGGCCGGCGAGCGCGTCCAGGCGCCGGCACGGTGGCTGGATGGTCCCTGCCTGCTGCCGCGGGATCACTCGCCGGCGTGGGGATGCTGCCGCTATTCCTCACATTTGCGAAGATTGGAGCGGTAGTATTCGGCAGCGGCTACGTCCTGCTTGCATTCCTGCGCGCCGATCTCGTCGATCGCTTGCACTGGCTCACCGAGGCCCAGCTGCTGGACGCCGTCGCCGTTGGCCAATTCACTCCGGGACCGGTGTTCACGACCGCCACTTTCATCGGTTATCTGCTCGGAGGCATCCCCGGTGCTCTGGCAGCAACGGCCGGCATCTTCGCTCCGGCATTTGTGTTGGTCGCGATCAGCGGCCCGCTCGTGCCGCGCTTGCGGCGATCGTCTACGGCCAGCGCTTTTCTCGACGGCGTCAATGTTGCTTCGCTCGGCTTGATGGCCGCGGTGACCTGGCAACTCGGTCGCGCGGCATTGGTTGACCTACCGACGATTGCCATTGCGCTCGCCGGGGCGGTGTTGCTTTTCCGCTTCCGAGTGAATTCAGCGTGGCTGGTTCTCGGGGGCGGTGCGATCGGCCTGGCAATTTCGCACTAGGCAGCTTGGCCGTTCGAAGGGAGGACCGCAAGCACGCCTTCGACGGCCCTATCGTCGAATCCGCCGCTGGCGACAATGTCTGGATTGAGCGGAGCTTCGTAATCCTCGGCGATGCCCGGCAGCTCTGGAGCCGTCCCACTGCGCGCGCGGGCGTACAGTCCCTTCGAATCCCGCTGCATGCATTCCTGCAGCGGCGTTTGAATATAGACCTCGATGAACTGCGGCGCGAGCTCACGAGCTCGGTCGCGGTAGACGGCTCGATGCGAGGTGGCGGCAACGATGGCGACGATCCCCTGCCGCGCTAGCAAAGCAGCGAGCCGTGCCAGCGTTTCGTAGAAGGCGTCTCGATCTTCGGGCGAATACCCCGGGCGCGCGACGAGCGCGTCGCGAACATCATCCCCATCGAGCACTGCACAGGGTTTGCCCATGTTGATCAGGCGAGATCGGAGGCGCTGCGCGAAAGCGCTCTTTCCAGACGAGGGTAGGCCGGTAATCCAGACGACCGCTTGCGCTTTCATCGGAAGACATCCTCGGCGAAGGCAGGATCGAACTCCGCCGCTCCGAGCGCCCGCTCGACCAATGCGAGCAGCGAATCGCGGGCTCTCTCGGACAATCCGGGGTAGAAGCGCGGATTGGCCAATACCAACCCGCGCCAGGCCAGAAAGGGCGCCGCGACTTGCAACAGCTGCGAATCGCCTGAGCTCTCCAGGTACGCGCTCCAGAACGTCCGCCATAAGTCCCCCAGACCACGCTGCCATGCGCCCGGCGTATCCAGAGCGAAGAAGACGTAGTTGATCGCCATTGCGGTCACGTCATCCGCAGGATCTCCTCGGCAGCCGCGGCTTGCATCCAGCGCGGTGAATTGCGTCCCCTCCCCGAACACGATGTTGAAAGGGTGGAAATCGCCGTGCGTTTTCCGCAGCCGATCTCCCCGCGCCCGCAGTCGCCATCTCCAGGTTAGACACCTTTCCTCGATTTGATTCAGCCGACTGAGCGACGCCGCGGGAACGCCGTCGGGATAGCTGTCGACAATGCCGAAGATTCCCTCGCCATGGCCGACCAGATCGCGAACAGCGCGCCGATAGGTTTGCCCATTCGACAAACGAGTCGAATGCAGCGTGACCAGATAAGTAGACAGAGCTCGGCAGCGTTTTTCGTCCAGGGGATCCGTCAATCCTCGCTGCGCGATGCGGCGCAGGTCCTCCGAGTACAGGATGCCCTCGGCGAAACTCGTCAATAAATACAACTCGCCCGAACCTCGCAGCGATCGCAGCGCTCCGTCCCCCATGATCGCTCCAACATCGAGCGCTCGAACATGGTTGGGCACCTCGCCAAAGGTGTCGTAGGCAAGGAGCATGGCTTGAGCGCGATCCGAGCGCCGGTCGTGGCCGAACTCGTTCGGCGTGGCGGTGCGAAATACCAAATAGCGCTGCGAACCGTCGGCACCCTGAAGCGCGATTTTGAGCGGAAGACTGTACCCACCCACCTTCTCGACGTTCGCGTGCGACGTATCGGGCCCGAGGGGCTGAACCGAAATGAGGTGCTGTCCTGGAAACAAGGTTTTCGTGAGCTCCGCGATCGCCTCGTAAGTTTCGAGTTGTCTCATCGACGTCTTCCAATGCAATTCAGCCAGACTAGCGGAGGCCTTACTTCGTCGGTTCCGATACACCGAAGGTTATGGATTGGGCGCACGTTGAACGCCAGCGCGCCAGGAATTGGGCAGAGCGGAGCAGAGGCGACGCGGCAGTCGCGTCCATCGTTAAATCCGACCGCTCCAGATTCGGCTACGAACTCTACCGCTTGATCGGCGGCTCGGAAGCTCTCCAACTGATCTCGCGCAGCAAATGAGCAGTCCGCCACGATCGTTCCGACTGCGCTATGTCCGACAGGCTGATGATGCCGATACATTCCCCGAGGTCGTCGACTACCGGGACGCGCATTTTCTTGGCCTCCATCATCCGCTCTTCGACTGGCTTGAGGTCATCTTCGGGCCTGCAGGTCAATAACTCCCCGGTCGTCATCACCGTACCTACTTGAGTGCTGCCCGGACGATTCTCGGCGAGAACGCGGATCGTCAGATCGCGGTCGGTTATCACGCCGATCAGCTTCTCGTGTTGATCAACGACGGGAAGAAAGCCGACGTTCTCCTCGAGCATTTTTCGAGCGCAGAGGTGTACTGAATCGGTCTCATAAGACTTGTAAACGTACGGCAGCATCACGTCTCGACAATGCATAGAGCACCTCCCTTGCTGGAGGATTTTGACCATAGCATTCGGCTACGGCTGCGTCCGCTGGTTTTTGCGGGTCTTAAGTGGTTTCAATTGTCTCTTTTCCCTCGAGAGCGCCGAAAGCGCTCGAAGTGCATCCACGGTGCTGAAAATGCCGAGGACTTGCCCTCGGTGAACTATCACTGTCGAGCCCAGCTTGCGGCTGGCCATGATGGCGGCGACGCGCGCAAGCGAAGTTCCCGGCTCGGTGACAAAGACGTCCTGCGACATCGCCTCCTCGACGGTCACCTGCGACGGGTTGACGTCCTTTAGCGTCTCGAGCAGGTGAAGGTCTCTCTCCGAGACGATCCCGACCAGCGTGCCTCGGTCCAATACCGGCAAGTGGCGGATCCGGAATTGCCGCATTAGCGAATGCGCGTCAGCCAGCGTCCGCTCGATCGCGATGGTGTGCGGAGCAGGCGTCATGTAATGGCTGATCGCCAGCCCCCTGCCCCGCCCGGGAACAGATTGAGCGGCGCCTATCGATTCTTCCTCGGCCTTGGGCACAAGAAACAGATGGCTGGCAATTACCCTCTCGGAATGGCCAAACCCTCTCAGCATTTCTCGGAATTCGCTGAGCCTCTCGACGGTCTCCTGAACCGCTTTGAGCGAAGCCTGGGAAAAATCGTCCGCCCGCCGCTCGATGTCCCGAAGCGCTGGCTCCAGCCTTTTCCACTGGCGTTTAGCCTCAACACCCGCCGATTGAAGATCCCGCTTGATCTCTTCTTGCAACGCCCTGAGCGCATCGATGCCCGGGTGCGCACGCCTTGTCGCTTGTCTTCGGGTCATGGCAACTCTCCGGATTTCAAGAGGGACTGCTCGGATTGACCCAGCAAATGCTGTGCCGCCCGGATCGGGCGCGTGCTTGGCACGCTAGATGCTCAAAAACGGCAGCGAGGTATTTAAAAACAAGAGGTCAAGATGAAACCAAGTGAAGTCCGGGCCCGCGTGCTCGATGAGCACGTTCAAATCCGCTCCATGCTGGTGGAAGTGGAATCGATCGCTGGGCGCGCTCTGTCAGGCGACGCGCACGCTCGCGAGCAGCTGCGCCCGATGGCGCTAGAGCTGTACAGCAGGCTTCATGCGCACATGTGCTTGGAGGATTCGCTGCTCTACCCGGCGATCTGCGATGCCGACGCATGGGGCCACGTGCGGGGGGCCCGAATGAGGGAAGAGCACGCTCGGCAACGAGCGCAGCTGAGCCAACTCGCCAGCGTCGAGTGGCGCGCCACAATTGCAGAGCTGGTCGAGGCAGTCCAAAAGTTTGCAAAGGACGTGCGCGAAGACATGTGCAACGAGGAGAACGAGCTTTTGAATCCGGCGCTTTTGCGCGACGACGTAATTTCCATCGATCAGAATTCCGGCTAGCTCAATGTCTCACCGCGCGCCAAGCGCGCGGTGGCGCTCACGCTCGAAGTATTGCCCTACGGTGCATTTACTGCGCTACCGCCTGCGGAGGCTCCCGCGGTTTTTCGTCAGCGGCGACCTCAACTTCGCGCTCGGGGTGGCGCACGGTCAGCACTGGAACAGGTGACAGCCGGACGACCTTCTCCGCCACGCTGCCCAGCATCACGTGCGCAATGCCCGTTCGTCCCCGGGTACCCATGACGATCAGATCGGCACCGGACTCTTTCGCTGCCGCCAAGATCTGCTCGTAAGGAACGCCCTGGCGAATCTTTGCGCTCGCTTGCGGAATGTCCCGACTGATGGAACGGAGGGTCTGCGCCATGGTGGCTTCGACTTCTTCCAAAACGGGTTCGACGAGATCCCCTGCGTAGAGCGCGGCCGGTGAGTAGAGTGCCCGCGGGTACTCGAAGACGTGAACCAAGGTGAGGGAAGCCTTGAAGTTGCGGGCCAACTGAGTCGCCAGTCGCACTGCCTCTTGAGA
>DATFTC010000011.1:0-50854 GCA_035262305.1 Myxococcaceae bacterium
AACAAGCCGCGAGGCGGTCGTGCGAGAATCTGCACCAAGTCGTCAAGCAGACGCTGTCGCGAAGCGAGCTTCCATTGATACTCGGCGGTGAATGCACTCTGATCGCTGGCAGCCTGTCCGCGGCGATTGAACAGCTTGAGCCGCTGGCGCTCGCGTTCTTCGACGCCCACGGGGATTTCAACACCGCGCAGACGAGCCCGTCGGGCTATCTGGGTGGGATGTGCCTTGCACATGCGTGCGGCCTGTTCGCTGAAGCGCTGCCCTGGCTTGCCGCCTCGGCGTTCCCCGGCAAAAACGTGTCTCTGATTGGCGGCCGAGCCCTCGATCCGGGCGAGCTCGAAAATCTCGCGCGCGCGGGCGTGAAGCGGATTGCACCGGAAGCACCTGATGCTGCCGCTCGTGCTCGAGATTCCGTGCGCGGCAAGTCCATCTGGATACACGTCGATCTCGACGTTGTCGATCCCGCCTTGATGTTTGCGGTTAGTCATCCCACGCCGAATGGGATCACTTTCGAGAGGCTTTCAGAGTTGCTGTCGGCGGTTGCGACAACCGCGATGGTGCAGGGGATGGAGATTTGCGGATATCAACCGGCTAAGGATCCCGAAAGGCTCCTGACGAAACGAATCGCCGCTGCCGTGGCGGAAACCCTGTCCCAGGCTCAATGCTGAACTTCGCTTTGAGAGAGGACCACGGGTCGTCGCCGACCGCACGAATGAATAGGGTTATTCACCGGTCGTCCAAGCGTCACTCTTGCTTGGAGGCCGACGATGCACGCTGCGTCGATCGCGTTTCTCGCCCTGACTCGGGCTACCATTGCCCAGAGCTCCGACCCATCGGACGCCGTCGAACAGGCTCTCGCTGCGACGACCGAGCTCGCCGCCGCTTCCGCACAGAGCGGGAACCCGGTCATCGCCGAAGCAGCTCTTCGCGCCCAATCCGCCGTCGCCAACGCCGCCGAGGCGCTTCGAGCCTCGCCGTACTACCAAAGTCCGCCTCTGATGGACCCGGTGACTTTCAGCACCTTTTATGACGAGCTCCGGCGAGCCACGAACAGCGAGAAGCGCGCGAACATCGCGAGAACCGGAATGCGCCACCTGTTTACGGTTGACCAGGTCGTCTCGCTGATGGAGCTCTTCGCGATGGCGGATGATCGAATTCGCGTAGCCACCACTTTGTATCGCCGGATTGTGGACTCCGAGAATTTCGACAAGGTTTACGCCGCCCTGACTTTCGATACCGATCGCCGCCGGCTGGCTCTTGCGGTGGCGCGTTGACCTCGAGATGGATTGTCGCAGTGTGGCCGCCGCTACAGGCGTGAAGCCGAGCGAAACTTGGAACTCGACAAATTGATAGTACCTTCTTGCTCAGTCCGGGTTAGCTTGCCGGCGTTTCCCAATGAGGCGTCTGTCCAAACCCAGTCCCCGGCAGCTCGAGCTCGCACTCAACGGCTCGAGACGTCGTCCGAGCGAAGAAACGCCGCCGCCTTCCGAGCAGAGGCGGACGCTTCGGCTCATCCGGGGGAATGGAACCAGGCAACCCGAGCGGCTCGATTCTCGCGATGCCGTGATTCGCGTGCTGATCGAGGCGGGAGCCGACCTGCTGCTGCGCCGAATCTCTTCGCAGCGGGCGGAAGAGATCCAGCAGCGGGTTGAACGGATCATGTCCTTGTTCGAGCGCGTCGATCACTCGCCTGGGCTCATCCCTTCCCTCAAGCGTCGGTTGGACGAGCTTGAGGCGCTGATGCGGGAAACCCGAGGCCTGAAAGCGGGAAAGAGCGGATAGGCTATTCTCGCGCGGTTTGACGCTCGTCGCGGGAATACCCATCGGGAAGTACGTGGTGCGACGCAAGCTCGCTGAAGGCGGGATGGCGGAGCTGTACCTGTGCTCCTCGCGCGGTCCGGAGGGCTTCGAAAAGGAAGTGGTGATCAAGCGAATTCGCCCTTTCCTGTCGTCGGACCCGGAATTCGTCGGGATGTTCATCGCCGAAGCTCGCTTGGCATCGCGGCTCAATCATCCAAATCTGGTCCAGATATTCGATTTTGATAGGCACGAGGACAGCTATTACCTGGCGATGGAGCACGTGCGCGGGCGATCCCTGTCCGACGTTCGCCGGCGCTGCAAAGCGCGGATGATCGCCATTCCGCCGGTGTTGATCGCGCACGTGGGCGCCGAGGTGGCGCGTGGCCTTCACTATGCGCATCGACTCACCGACAACGGTGCTCCGCTCGGTCTGGTCCACCGGGATGTCACGCCGCACAACGTGCTGCTCTCGTTTGACGGAGCGGTGAAGCTGACCGACTTTGGGATCGCGAAGGCAAGCGACAAGCTGAGCTCCCCCGGACGACTCAAAGGCAAGCTCGCGTACATGTCCCCCGAGCAATCTCGCGGCGAACCGGTGGATGCCAGAACAGACGTGTTCGCTCTGGGGATCGTTCTCTGGGAAATGATGACCGGGGCGAGGTTGTTCGAAGGAGACAACGATATGGCCGTGCTGCAAGCGGTTCGCACCAGCGCGATCCCCTCGGCGGCGAGGCTCAATCCGGACGTTCCGCTGGATCTCGATCAGGTGGTGATGAAGGCGCTGGCACGGCCGGTTGCGCAGCGCCACCAAACCGCCCAGGAATTCGAGCGCGCCTTAGCCCAGTGCGTCCTGCGACACGCCCGCACGCTCGAGGATACCGACGTCGCCGGGTTTCTTCGCATGCTCTTCGCCGACGAAAGCTCTGCGCCGGCGAGCGAAGGCCCTGGGCCCTTGGCACCTGCGATCGAGCTTGGGACCGAACGAAACCACCTTCAGTCGACGGTCGGCAGTCGGCCGATCGACGTCCCGAGCGGGACCGGCCAGGGCGCGGCGTTGGCGATGCCTCCCGCCACTCGGCCTCGACGGCTGGGATTAAAAATGGCACTGGGCGCTGCAGTGCTCGCGGCGTTCGCCGCCGACCCAAGACTTCACCTCGCTCGCGAGCGGCAGTCCGGCCGAGACGCCGCGATGGCGGGGCAGGGGACGGCGCCGCTCGCTTCCGCACGAGCCGAATCGGCTTCACCCGAGGTGCGGGCCGCGGAGCTGCTCGGCCCCACTTTCTCGCGCGCGGGAAGCTCGGGCCTCGAGCGGTCGCCGGAAAATGCGCAAACAGGGCACGGCACGCTGGTCCTCAAAATTGCTCCCTGGGCTTTTTTGTCGATCGACGGGCGCAGCAGAGGCGAGGTGAGCGGGATTCGACGCTATCGACTCGCCGTGGGCAAGCACCGGCTCCGCCTTTGGCATCCGAGAGGAAGCAAGGAAGTCGAGGTCTTGGTGCGCGAGGGCGAGCGGCTGGTGGAGGAGTACCAAGTCTTCTCGCGACCGCACTGAGAGTCCTGCCTCGGGTATTCGCTTCTGATTGAGGTCCCTTCGCTCTCCTCGCTAGATTGGACGGTCGCGAGGATTCTCCATCGGCTGTTCTCTCGCCGCGGCATTACATTCTTGACATTCTATTCAATATCCCCTACTAACTATCCAACATTCACAGGAGAATATTAAAAGGATTACTTTCAGTGGAGATCCTGGGACCTGAGGAGATCGAAAAGATCGAGAAGGATTTCGCGGCCGGCGTGCCGGCGCGGACAATTCTCGAGATCTTCCAGCCGAAAGGCGTTCGGCTCTCAGAAGCGACCTTCCGCAAGTACGTTCAGGCGGGGCTGCTGCCGAGAAGCCGTCGGGTCGGGCGAAAGGGGAAGCACCGAGGCAGCCAGGGACTCTACCCAGTTGAGGCAGTGCGCAGAATCAACGCGATCAAAATGATGATGGCGGAGGGTTTGACGCTCGAGGAGATCAAGCGGTCCTTCGTTTTCTTCAAGAATCACATCGACCAAGTCGAGCGCGGGTTGAGCGAGGTGATGGACGGCTTCGAAGCACAGCTCTCCGGTCGTCCGTTCGCGCGGGAGCGCAAGCGTCAGCTTTCCGGAGAGCTTCAGTCTCTGAGGGCGCGGGCGAGAGATCTCATCCGCGATGTGGCGCGGGTGGGAAGCGCGGTGACGGCCCAGCCGCACCGGGAAGATGTTTCATCATTCAGCGTCGGCGCCTGACGCCGGCCAAACAAGAAGGAGGGGACGTGAGCGAAGTGAACAAGCAGGTCCCGTTGAAAGAGCCGGCTCAGACGGAGCTTGCCGCGAGACAGCGTTCGAAGACGATGTCTCGCAAGGAGATGGCCCGCGACCTGCGGCGGAAGCGGCTGAGCGGCGCGATGGACCCCGAAGAGGAGGAATTGCTGCGCCACATCGATGCCCAGCGTCCGAAGACGCGCGCCGACTGCATGAACGGCCCGCGTCCATGCCTCTTTGTTTCATGCAAGCACAATCTGTATCTGGACGTGAACCCGGAGACCGGATCGATCAAGCTCAACTTCCCGGATAAGGAGATCTGGGAGCTTCAGTACACCTGCGCGCTGGACGTCGCGGAGAAGGGCGGCATCACCCTCGAGGAGGTGGGAGAGATCATGAATCTCACCCGCGAGCGAATTCGACAGGTCGAGACCCGGGGGTTGATGAAGCTGCGCGAGGCCACCGAGGCGGATCCGCCCGCGCGCCCGGCGCAGAAGTAACTCCGCCCGCGTTGACACCTCGGCAGGCGGTTGGTACATCGCCCGCCTGTCGAGGTGGGCGTGCTGGCTCTTCTCAGCGTGTCGGACAAGCGCGGGCTTGTCCCGTTTGCTCAGGGGCTGGTGAGGTTTGGCTTCACCCTTCTTTCCACCGGTGGAACCCTTCGAGCGCTTGAAGCCGAGCGAATTCCCGCGCGCTCGGTGGCCGAGTACACCGGAATGCCGGAGATCCTCGGCGGCCGCGTCAAGACGCTGCACCCGCGGATCCACGGCGGCATCCTCGCTCGCCCGGATCTCCGGTCCGATCGCGACGAGCTGGCGCGGCATCAGATCGAGCCGATCTCCCTGGTCGCGGTGAACCTCTACCCGTTTCGAGAGGCGGCGAGCTCCGGCGCGAGCGAGCACGAGGTGATCGAGCAGATCGACATCGGAGGTCCCACGCTGATTCGAGCCGCGGCAAAGAATTTTGCTCACGTCACCGCAGTGGTGGATCCGGCAGACTACGAGGCGGTGCTCTCCGAGCTCGCGGAAGGCGCGGTCAGCGAAAAGACCCGTCGCCGACTGATGAGAAAGGCCTTCGCCCACACCGCGGCCTACGATGCGTACATCGCGAGCTATTTGTCCTCACGCGCGGGCGAGCTTTTCCCCGAGCAGCTCACCCTCTCCTTCGAGAAGGCACAGCAGCTGCGCTACGGCGAAAACCCGCACCAGCGGGCGAGCTTCTATCGAGAGCCGGTGAGCTCAGAGGCGGTCACCTTGTCCGGGTCGCAGGTGCTGCAGGGAAAGGAGCTTTCGTACAACAACCTGCTCGATCTCGACGCCGCGCTGGCGCTGCTGCTCGAGTTTCCGGACCGACCTTGCGCCTGCATTATCAAGCACAACTCGCCCTGCGGGGTAGCGCAGGGCGGCGATCTCGCTTCGGCTTACCGCGCCGCTCGGTCGGTGGATGAGTTGTCGGCATTCGGAGGGATCGTGGGCCTCAACCGCGAGGTGGACGCGGCCACCGCTGAGGTCTTGGCGGAGACGTTCCTCGAAGCGGTGATTGCGCCCTCTTACGCCGAGGAGGCACGCAAACGCCTCGCGGCGAAGAAAAACCTTCGACTCCTCGCCGCCGGCGATCGGTTGATCGGCGCACATCCGCAAACGGGCTTGCAGCTGCGAAGCATCCGCGGCGGGCTTCTCATCCAAGAGGCCGATTCCGTGGAACCGCATTCGGAGTGGAAATCGGTGACGCGTCGATCTCCGACCGACGAAGAGCTGGCGGCGATGCGGTTCGCTTGGAAGGTCTGCAAGCACGTCAAAAGCAATGCGATCGTCTTCTCAAACGCCGACCAATTGCTGGCGGTGGGCGGCGGACAGACAAGTCGGGTGGATTCGGTGAAAATCGCAGTGGGGCGCGGCGGCCCCAGGCTGCGCGGGAGCGCGATGGCCTCCGACGCGTTCTTCCCGTTTCGAGACGGAGTGGATGAAGCGGCCAGGGCAGGTGCGAGCTGCGTCGTTCAAACCGGGGGGTCGGTGCGCGATGACGAGGTGATCGCCGCGGCGAACGAGCATGGCATGGCCATGATGTTCACCGGCGTGCGACACTTTCGCCACTGAATGTACGTTGTCTGCCATAAATGCGCCGCGGCCTATATGGTTGACGACAGCTTCGCCGCTGCCACCGATGCCCGAGCGCAGTGCCCCAATTGCTTGCACGTGCAGGCGGTCGGCCAGAGCGCTCGAACACCGCCTCCGCCGCCGACGATCACCCCGCGCCGCAACGTCCCTGCTACGCCGGCGAGCGGCGCTCAAGCGTTCCGAATTCCCTCCATTCCCCCGGTGGGCCGGCCTCTCCCAGAGCCGGTCGTCGATGATTCCCTTTTGACCGGAACCGCAGTTGAACGCAGGAGCGCGCCGGCGATGTGCCGCGACTGCGGCGCCCTGCTGACGGACGCCTTCGATCGCGCGCTCGGAATCTGCGAGCGCTGCCGCACGGACCTCGGCCGCTCCTCGCCTCTGCACGCTGCGGAGGACGGCGCGGATGCCGCTTCTTCCTCGGCCCATGCGCTTAGCGACGAGCTGGTTGAAGCACTGGAGGGGGAAGAGGCTCCCGAAGTGGAACTGGAGCCGGTCGCAGACGTGGAAATGCACGCGGGCGCGGACGTGGAAATACAGCCGGACGCGGACATGGAAATGCAGCCGGACGCGGACGTGGAAATGCAGCCGGAGGCGGAGGAGGACCTATTCCAGGCCGAGGATTACCAGCCGGATGAGACGGATGCGCTTGCCTACGAGGACGGGCTCGAAGCGGAGGCGCACTCAGCTCTCCCGGCCCTTCGCGATCCCAATCAGTTGATGAACGCCGCAGTCCAGTCGCCCGTCCCACGCCGGTCCTTCCCGGCGTTCGCCTCGATCGTCGTCGTCGCCACCATCGCCAGCGCGGGGGCGATGCTGTTGATGCACCGCCGCGCGGCCAAGGCGGGCAAGCAAGCCGACTCGGCGCATTTGGCACCGCCGCTTGAAAAGCTCAGGCAGCGATGGAGCCGGGGCTTCGCAGGGCTCGGCGGCGATGCGCTTCAATCGCTCAAGCAGGGCGAAGTCGACCTGCAGCGGGACACTGATTCCGGTTACGAGGAAGCGGAGAAGGCTTTTCAGAAAGCGTTCCTCGAGGGAGGCGGCGATCGGTCAATCGCCGGCTACTTGCAAGCGGTGGCCTGGGGGCGGGGCGCTGCGCTGGATGACCCGACGATCGAAGAGCTGACCAAATTGGCGGAGGCGGCCGAGGCTCAGTGGGGCCGATCGCCTCGCTTGCTCATCGCTCATGCTTCGGTTCTGCTGCTGCGACCGGACGGACCGCGCAAGCCAGAGCGCGCGCGCTCCTTGGCTGAGGAGGCGGTGGCCACCGCCAGCGGTCGGGACAAAGCCATGGCGCACTTGGTTCTCTCGTCGGCGTTTCTCTCTTCTTCCGCTGAGCTCGCGATTCAAAACAGCGAGCTCGCGCTGACGCTCGATCCCGCTCTGCGGCGCGCCTACTTCCAACGCGCCATGGCTCGCGAGTCTCTGGGCGACTGCCGCTCGGCAATCGCGGATCTTCAGAAGCGACTCTCGCTCGACGTCGATCAGTGGGAAGCCAAGGGCGCATTGTCTCGAATCTTCCAAGAAGTCGGCGAGCCACTGCTGGCGTTGAAGCTTTATGACGCGTCAGCCTCGGCGGAGGTGGATCTCCGGGCGGCGATTGCGCGCGCCGCGATCCAGTATCAGGTGCAGCACAAGCCAGAAGCTGCGGCGCAAGCGCTCAACGAGTGGATGGCCGAGCACAAAGGTGTCAGTCCGGTGAAATTGGCGGAAGCTTGGGTTCACCTGGCGGCAGCAGAGCGGCTCGCTGGCCGGCCCGATTCCGCTGCCAGCGCTGCAAACCAGGCGCTCAAAATCGTTTCCAATGATCCGGCGCCACGGCTGCAGCTTTTCCTCATCGCATTGAGTCGCGGCGCCACCGACGAGGCAGAGCGATATCTGTCTGCCTTCAAACGCCGGCTGGGCGACCCGGGGCTCGAGAAAATGCTGGAAGGTCGCCTCCTCTTGGCGCAGCACCGCGACCCCGAAGCCATGCGCACCTTCGCCGAGGCCGCGCAGCTCGATCCTCGCCGGCTGGACGCCCTCTTGCTCGCGGGAGCCGCCGCCGCTTCCGCCGGCAGGCGCGACGAGACGCTGCGATATCTGGTCCCCGCCGGCCAGATGGATCCCACGCGCACCGCGCCCGCGCCGCTCGCAACCCGGTTCTACGTCAGACCTGAAGAGCATCTGGTCGGAGCCGAAGGGCGCGTGGTCCGGCTTGCCAAGGGATCGACCGACGTGACGCCGCGCCTATACGAGGCGTTGATTCGTTATCACCAGGCCGACTGGAGCGGGGCGGACAAGCTGCTGCAGCAAGTGCTGGACGTCGACGTTGGCAATGCGTTGGCGCATGCGCTGCGTGCCCTTATCGCGCTGCAAAGGGGATCGATTCGCGCGTCGCTCGCGAGCGGCCAGCGAGCAGTGGCGAGTGGTCGAGGCTTGGCGCTGGCGCACTACGCCTACGGCAGCGTCTTGGTCCGCAGCGGCAACATCGAGGGCGCCCAGGCGGAGTTTCGGCAGGCGGAAGCCTTGTCGCCGACGCTTCTCGCCGCGCAGGTCAACCTGGCTGAGTTGGACGCCAAGAAGAACGGCACCCAGGCCGCTCGGGCGCGCCTGGTTCACGTGCTCCGGGTGGACCCGAGCTATCTCGCAGCAAAGCGAGCGCTTTACAATCTGGAGCGCTAAAAGCGGGAGGATGAAAATCCTCGTTCTCGGATCCGGTGCGCGCGAGCACGCGCTCGTTTGGAAGATCTCCCGAAGCGCCGGCGCGCGCGTCGCCTGCGCGCCGGGAAACCCCGGCACCGCGAGATACGCCGAGAATGTGGCCGTCAATCTGGACGATCCGAGCCGGATTGCACAATTGGCGCGATCTCTTGCGGTGGATCTCGTCGTCGTCGGGCCCGAATCGCCGCTCGTCCAGGGTGCGGCAGACGCGATTCGCTCTGAAGGAATTCCCGTCTTTGGTCCGGGCGCAGGTGCGGCGGCGATCGAGGGATCCAAGACCT
The DNA here is from genome assembly GCA_035262305.1 of Myxococcaceae bacterium. GTDB lineage: Bacteria > Myxococcota > Myxococcia > Myxococcales > Myxococcaceae > DATFTC01. The sequence goes on from DATFTC010000011.1 coordinate 9,179, forward strand.
TTGCCAAAGAGGTGATGGAGCGCGCCAAGGTGCCGACCGCCACCTACCGAGTGTTTGACTCTGCTCAGCAGGCTGAGGCTTTTGTACGAACTCAGGACAGCGCGGTGATCAAGGCGGACGGGCTGGCGGCCGGCAAAGGCGTAGTGGTCGCGCGCAACTCGAGCGAGGCGGTGGAAGCGGTTCGTTCCCTGGCGAAACTGGGCGCAGCGTCGCGCCGGCTGCTCATCGAGGAACGACTGGAAGGCGAGGAAGTGTCGGTGATTGCGCTTTGTGACGGCGAGCGGTACGTGCTGCTGCCGGCGGTGCAGGACCATAAGCGCGCACTGGATGGAGATGTCGGGCCGAATACCGGTGGAATGGGCGCTTACGCCCCAGCGCCATTTCTCGACGCACAAGGGCTGCGCAAAGTGGGCGAGCAGATCATCCAGCCCACGCTCGATGCGCTCCGCGAACGCGGTACCCCTTTTTGCGGCGCGCTCTACGCTGGATTGATGATCACCCGTTCCGGACCCAAAGTTCTCGAGTTCAATTGTCGCTTTGGCGATCCGGAAGCGCAGGTCCTGATGATGCAGATCGATGACGACTTGGTCGGGTTGCTTCGCGACTGCGCCGAAGGTGCGCTCAAGCAGCGCGCGATTCAGGTGCGCCCCGGAGCGTCCGTCGGCGTCGTCCTTGCTGCGGAGGGTTATCCGCAAACACCCAAGGTCGGAGATGGGATCCACGGTCTGGCCGAGGCGGAAGAGCTCGGGCAGATTTTCCAAGCTGCGACGCGCCTGGATGCCGGAAGGCTGGTCACCTCAGGTGGTCGGGTCCTCACCGTCTGCGGACGAGGAGACACGATCGCGGATGCGCGAGCGCGCGCCTACGCAGCGGTTGCTCGCATTGAGTTTCGGGGTATGCACTACCGGCGCGACATCGGCGTTCGGGCGCTCGCCGCGCCGAAAGCAAGCGAAAGGGCCATCGAGAACGGCGCGTGAATGAGCGGATCGTGCGCGAGCGACACGATGCAGAAGAAGGCGAGCGCGCTGAGCCCGAAGGCGCCGAGCGGTTGGCGAGGGTTGAACGAGCGAGCCAGCCATCCTAGAAGCAGCAGAAACAGCGCCAACCCCGGGATGCCAATCTCCGCGGCGATGCTCAAGAATTCGTTGTGCGCTTTGCCGGGATTGTCGATCACGTTCTGCGGGGTGCTTGCGGACCCGAAGTAGGACGGGCGGAACTGTCCAAGGCCCACCCCCGCGACTGGATAGTCGGCGACGGCGCGAAAGCCGGTTGACAGAATCTCCTTGCGGTCTCCACTGCCGGTCGAGGTGAGGCCGTAGAGAAATCTCTCGCGAAGAGGCCGGTACGCAGTGATGGCGCCGAGGGTCACCGCAGCGAGCGCAATGGCAGCGACACGCGCGCGCGGGTTTTTCAGACCTGACAAGGCGAGCGCGAATGACGCGCTCAGGACGAGCGCTACGCTTGCCGCCCGCGCGTAGGGGAACGCGAGCACGGAGAGGAATCCGACAGCTGAAGCTGCCAACCAAAGGCTGCGCAGGCGCTGCCAATCTGCGAGCCCGAGTGTCAGAAAGGCGAGCACCGTCAATCCTCCTACGTGCGCGAACTTGAGCCGGTGAAACAATAAGCCCCCTCCCATGAATTGACCGTCGGCGCCGGGGACTGGCTCGTAGACCCGATAGAAAGGGATCCGCATCCAGGAGAGCCGCTCGAAGGTAGAAGGGCCGGGCCACAACCCGGAATGCTGCAGCGCGGCCAGGGCACAGGAGAGGAGAAAGACCGCGGCGCCGGCCAGCGCGATCGATTTGCGATGTCGTTCAGGCAGCGCACCTACGGCGTAAGCAGCAAATGGGATCAGCAGCCAATCGATCGCGCGGGCCAACCCCGTGGCGGTGGGCAGCCTCCCCGCGAGCGCTGGGGCGACAATCGCCCAGGCAAGGAAGAGCGCCAACGGCCACCAACGGCGGATCCCGCCGCCGAGGCGACGGCTCTCGGGTTCCTTCAACCAGATCACCGCCACCGTCAAGCCGGTGATGACCAGGCCCAACGACGCGATGATCTCGTTGACTTGCACGCCGATGCTCCAAAAGAGCAGGCCGAGAAAGAGCGAGCGCGCCGTGGCGCCGGTACTTCCTTCGGCTGAGATCTCGCCGCGGCTCACGAGATGTAGTGGCCGATTGCGAATTCAGAAACCATTACCGCAAGCAGCAGCGTGCTCGCCGCGATCCATGTTCTTCTCGCCCGCGCGGTCTCGAGCCGCAGAGCGAGCGTCAAGAAGCACGGAAACGCCGCGAGGCAGTAGCGGCCCAGCCCAATGAAGTCCCTGCTCACCACCAATGGAATTGCAAGCACCGCCACCACGTAAACTGCGTAGCCGGTTCCGAGCAGCTTTCGGGTCGGGCCCGCCAAAGAGAGAAATCCGATCGCCATCGTCAAATGGAGGGCTGGGAGTACCAAGTCGCCGTACGCCCCGTTGCGAAAAACCCGACCTAGGAAAGGGAGCTTGAGCAACGACGACCATCCAGGTTCCTGCCGCCAAGCGCCCTGTGCCTTCAGAAACGCCAGCGCGTCTCCGAACTTCACGTACTGGAACACCATGTACGCGCCGATTCCCAGCGCGCAGAAAAGCGGAGCCAAGTCTTTGATCGCGAGCCGCTCGCCCGCTTTCTTTCGAAGCTCGATCCGCCTCACCAGCAATCCGAGTATCAGGGCGGGGCCCACCGGCCGAGTCGCAGTTGCCAGCGCGCCCAGCACGACGCTGGGAAAGAGCTCGCCGCGCTCGAGGAACAAGAAGGCACCCACCGCGAGCGTGATGAACAGCGCATCCGAGTAGACTGCCCCGTAGAGGAAGAACGCGAACGGCCAGAGCAGAAAAAGCTGCGTCGCCACGTTGGCCGCGTTCGGTCCGGCGAGCCTTTTCGCCCACAGCCAAAACAAGCAGAAAGCGGCGAGCCCGCACGCGATGGTGAGCGCGATGCCGGCGATGAACGGGTTGGCCCCGGCCCGAACGAGCGCGTGAATCGCCAAGGGGTAGAGGGGAAAATAAGCCGCCGAGCTTTGTTCGGTGCTTGAGAAGGAGTACCCGTTTTCAGCGATCCCCTGGTACCAACCGGCATCCCACCGGATCCACATGTTGATGAAGGGGGGGAAGTCCCTGGTGGTGGCGCCGGTGCCGGTGATTCCGTGCAAGGCGATGACGAGGGCGCCCAGCGCGGAGCTGGCCAACAAGGCGGCGGCCGCCTTCAATGCTGTCGCCGGCAAACCGGGTACTGCGTTCCATCCAAGCGCTGAGCCGACTCGCTTCATGGAAGGCCGTGATAGTGCCTGCACAGGTAGATGAAGAACTTACGCGCGACGCGATCCTTATTGAAGATCAACACCGGGTCTAGCTCTTCGACGCTCTGAAAATAAGGGGCCGCCAACTCGGCCGGCTGCCCTGAACGGGCCGGGGAGAAATCGCGAGGTGCTGAATGGACGTAAAGCGCGTTGCGGCCGCGCAGCAGGGATAGATCGTCTCCGAGGTACTCGAACTGATATCCAGGCTGACCGACGACGTTCGGCCCGTACACCTGACCGCCGAGGTAGAACGCCAACTCCGCGCTCGTCTTGTAACCGTCCGTCGAGAAGACAAATGCGCCGGGGTGATCAGACGAAATCCGAGAGACCTGCCCGGCCAGCTCTTTCCAACCAAACCAGGTGTCATCGCTTTGAATGGGCACCACGTAGAAGATCAGCTCGATCGCCGCCGCGACATGGAAGACGGCGGCGAAAGCGAGATTCCATTTCCACCACCGCCGTAGAAACGGCGCCACCCACAAAATGCCTGAGAGATAGCACGGCATCAACCAGTTCGGTTTGACCAACGTGAAGAGCGACAGGGCAACGAACGAGGCAGCCATCGGAACGAAAAAGCACGCGAGGAAGAGAGGCTTCTGGCGGATGGGGCGAAATGTCTCCAGAAGCAGGAACCGGGACCGTCCGAGCGCCCGCGCCATTGCGCCGAGCAGCGGCGGCATCAGCAGAGCCGCCTGCGTGGCCAGCAGCGCCAGCAGGTACTTCGGGCGAGGCTCCCCGAGCGCCTGCGCCCGCCCGACGCTTTGGAAAAGAAACGAGGCGAACCCATTCCGGGCGTTCCAGATGTAGACGGGGAGAATTGCGGCGTGCGCAACGCCGAGGCACAGATAGGGCCAAGGGGTTTTCAGCAACGGCCGATGAGCGCGGGAGAGCGCGAGGAAGAGAAGCAGCCCCACCTGTAAGAAGGCCCCGGTGTACTTACTCTCGAACGCCAGTCCGAGCATCAAACCGCCCACCAGCCAGCTCCAACGGCGCCCCAAAAAAATGGCGCGATACAATTGCTGCAGCGAAAGGGTCCAAAACAACAGGAGCGGGACGTCCGGCGTCGAGATCAGCGAGGCCACGGTAATGAATCCGGTCGACGCGAACAGCAGGGCCGCCCTCGACCAAGTGCGCAGCGGCAGCAGCTGTGCGGCGAACCGAATCCACGCCAGCTGCGTCGCCGCGGTTAGCGCGAATGCGGTGAAGCGCAAGGACAACTCGCTGCGCCCCAGCAGGCTGGTGAAGAGTCGGATGAAATAAGCGATCGCGGGTGGATGATCGAAGTACGACAGCGAGAGGTGCTGCGAGTAGAGGAAATAGTAAGCCTCCTGCGGCATCAGCTCGAAGGTGAAGCCGAAGGCGAAGCGAAAGGCGTTCATTGCCATCAAAGCGACGACGATGGCGGGAAGCGACAATGCGCCGCCGCGTCTTTTTGGCAAATCGGGCGCAGACTGCACCGACGCGGCCCCGGCTTGGTGCGCGAACGCGCTCACGGGGCGAGAGGGTTACCGCCGGCGCGGGTCGGCGCCTGTGCTCGAAGAGATGGGATCTGAAATTCTGCAAACAACGGGAAATGATCCGAGACTTCAATTTCGACCCGCCGGGATCGCAGCGGAACCAGGTCGCTGCTTCCGAAGATGTAGTCGATCCTCAAGAGCGGCGCCCGCACGCGAAAAGTCGGCTTGCCAAGGTGATGCGTCGCCAAATACGCGTCGGTGGCGAGCCCGCGCAGCTTGTGAACCGCGTTCGAGGACGGAGGCGCGTTGAGGTCGCCGCCGAAGATGAAAGGACCTTTGAGGTGCGAGAGGTAGTTCTTCAAAAACTCGACCTCCGCATTCTGCGATCGCATCAGGTACAGCCCCCAGCCGATCTGGCTCAGCGGATCCGCCGCAGGCGCCCGTCCGGCGATTAGGCGGACTGAAAGCAGATTGACCTGGACGCCGTCGACGTCGATCACTGCATGGCTGAAGCTGCGGTGAGGTCTTGCTTCGATCTTGTTCAACTGATCGGGACCCCAAAGCGAGGCTTGGAAGGTCGGGAGCTCCACCTCCTTGAAATCGAGGATGGGATACTTCGATGCGATTGCAGTCTCACCCGACTTCCCCATCCGAAACGAGCTCGGAGACAGCTCCCGAGCGACGGCCTCAGCCTCCGGCCCATCGAGCACATTCTCGGAGAGCAAGGCCACATCGGCGTCGACGCCCTTGATCGCTTTCACGACGCTTTGCACTCCGAACGAGTAGTACTGGACGTTCAGCGCCAGCACCGAGAGCCTCGCAGCCTTGGCCGAAGGCTCGCGCGGGTCGGCGCGAAGCGAGAAGTCGGAGTGGGGCAGAACTGCGATGCCATAGACGCCAGCGAGGACCACGCACATCCTTCGTGCTCGCAAAATCCAGGCGGAGATCGCCAGCAGCAGCACTACCGCGCCAAGCCACGAAGGGGGCAGGTAGCTGGCGCCCGACAGCGGCGAGCCCTCCGGAAAGGCCCTCCACGCTGCCAGGCCATGAAGAAGGCTCGCCAACAGCAGGATCGCGGCGAGCGCGTGCAACGCCACCCTAGCTGCTCTCATATTGCCAGTGCTCGCCAGCGTGCACTCAACACCGGTCCTCCTTACAGTACCCGCGCATACACTGCCAGGGTCTGCCGTGCGCACTCCGGCCAGGAGAACCTCGCCGCACGAGCAATTCCCCGCTCGGACATCTCGCGGCGGCGCGAGTCGTCGCGGATCACGCGCAGCGCCGCCTCGCGCCAGGCGTCCATGTCCTCGGGCGGCAAAAGCTCAGCCACATCGCCCGCCACCTCTGGGATCGACGCGGCCTTCGACGCAATTACCGGGCAGCCGGCGGCCATGGCCTCAAGCACTGGCAGGCCGAATCCCTCGTACTGCGAGGGGAAGAGCAACGCCGTGGCGGCGCCGTAGAGAAGCGGCATCTCGGCTTCGGGGAGCGTGGGCAACTCGATCGTCGAGCTTGGAAAGCCCAAGGCCGTTTTCCCGCCTGCTCCTGCTGCGATCGCGATCGGTATGGGCAAAGCGGCAGCGAGCCGGGCAAGCAGCGCGAGGTTCTTGTGCGGCTTTGCATTTCCCACGGCGACGAAATATCGGGACGGAAGTCTCCTCGCCTGGCGAAACGACTGGACTTCGCTGACCGTGGGAGGACGGTACGACGCGTCCACGCCCGGACGGATCACCTGGAACCGGAACGGATCAAGGCCCAGATGCTTCGAGAGCTCAGCGCGGGAGAACTCCGACGGTGAAATGAGGGCGGCAGCGGCCCAGGCTCTTGGTCCGACGATCAAACGGTAATAGGCAAGGCGACCTAGGGAGTAGGTGCTGCGCAAGGCCAGATGTGTAGCGTCATGAAGAGTGGCGACCAACCGACCTGGCCAGAGGGCAGGGAGCGAGAACGACGTCGCGTGAAAGATGTCGCAGGAGACGCGCATCAACGAGGCGAGTAACGCCGGCTGCTCGAGGGGAGAAAGGAACTCTGCCGCGCAATTCACCAGGGGAATTTGCGGCTGCAGCTCGCCGAGATCTTGCGGGACGCCGTTGGGGCCTGCCAGGCCGACGAACTCCCACGACGGCTGCAAGGCAGGCAACCTTCGGGCGAGCTCGAGCGCATAGCGCGCGATTCCATGAAGCCTGCCCCGCACCATCCTCAGGTCGATCAGCACCTTGATCACGCCACGTCAGTTACCACACGCCGCGGCCGATCGCGCCCCGCTTCCCGGCAAGTGATACAACCGGCCGCGAGGTGAAGGTCGCGCTTGTCCACGATTGGTTGGTTCGCTACCGCGGCGGTGAAAAGGTGCTCGATGCAATCTGCGAGCTGTACCCGGATGCGGACATCTTCACGCTGATCCACCGGCCCGGCAGTCTTCCTCAGTCGCTCGACGGACGGAGGATCCGCACCTCGTTTCTGCAGCGCGTCCCAGGCATCCAGCTCAGATATCGGAACTTTCTGCCGCTCTTCCCAAGCGCGATCGCCTCGTTCGACCTGCAGGGCTACGAGCTGATCATTTCTTCGAGCCACTGTGTGGCAAAGGGCGTCTCAAAGCCGAGAGGCGCTCGTCACCTGAGTTACGTGCATGCCCCCATGCGCTACATGTGGGATCGCTTCGATGACTATTTCGGTCCTGGCCACTCGCCGCCGCCCACGCGAATGGCTGCGCGGACAATTCGGCCCTGGCTGCAGCACTGGGATCGCACCACCGCGAGAGGGGTAGACCGATTCGTTGCGAACAGCCACTACATCGCCGAGAAAGTCGCGCGCTTCTACGGTCGCCAGGCGAGCGTCGTCCATCCGCCGATCGAGTTGGATACCTTCGCGACGCTGCCGCTGGACGGCCTGGGTCGCGGGAACTACTTCCTGTGGATCGGGGCACCCGCGCCATACAAGCGATTGGACGTTGCCGTCCAGGCCTTTGCTTCCCTGGGGCTCCCTCTGTGGATCGCCGGTTTCGAGGTCCGGTCGCGCCAAAGCCCCGGCGCGCTTGCTCCCAACATTCGAACGCTCGGTGAGGTCGGCGCTTCCGAGCTGGTGGGGCTCTACCGAGGCGCCAGAGCCGTCGTCTTCACCGCAGAGGAAGACTTCGGGATTGTCCCGCTCGAGGCGCAAGCTGCGGGCCGGCCCGTCATCGCGTTCAGAGGCGGCGGAGCATTGGAAACCGTCGACTCGAGGACGGGGATGTTCTACTTCCCACAGACCTCCGAGGCTCTGTCAGCGGCGGTAAGGCGATTCGACGCCTGGGAGCGCAGCTTCTCGCCCGCTCAGGCTCGGGCGAATGCCGCGCGGTTTTCAAAAGATGCGTTCAAGAAAAGGTTCATTTCGGAGGTCGACGCGCTGCTGGGCAGTTGAAGAACTGGAGCGTGGCGCGACGAAGATGTCATATTTTGCTAGACAGGCAGTCGACATCCAGGCGCGGCCCGGCAACAGCTTTGGATCGGCTCGGGAATTGCAGTTAGCAGGTGAGCCTTGTTCAACCGATTTCAGCGCTTCTACACCTCCATCAAGGTCGGCACGGACGTCGTCGTCCTGAGCATTGCGTTCGGGCTGGCGTACGCAACCCGGTTTCACCTGCTGGTGCCGGAGAGCATCCCTCCCCTGGGCGACACGCTGGTCTCCCTCGCGCTGGTCTTAATCATTTTCCCCGCGGCTTTTCATCAGGCCCGGCTCTACGCAACGAACCGCTCGAGAACTCACATCGAAGAAGTGTTCGAAATCTTCAAATCGATGATCACCGGGACGTTGATCATCGTCGCGCTGACCTACTTCGTCCGCGAGCGCTACTCGCGACTGACGCTCGCCATCTTTGTTGCCTACGCCTTCGTCTTGGTTTCCGGAACCCGCCTGCTGTTCCGGCAGACGCTGAACGAGCTTCGCAGGCGCGGGTACAACCTCAAGTCCATCCTTTTAATCGGCGAGGGTGAGCTTGGACAGCGGGTGATCGACACCATCGACACCAACCGCGAGCTCGGTTTTCGGGTCACCGCAATCGTTGCTCGCGATCCGGAGAACGTGGGGACGACCGTCAAGGGCATTCCCATCGTCGGCGATGTCGAAGGCATCGATGCGGCCTTAAATCAGCGGCGCGTCGATCAGGTGCTCATCGCCCTACCCATCGAGGACGCACCGTTGGTGAAGGGCCTGATGGAGCAACTGGCTCTGCGGACGGTGGACGTGAGGATCGTACCGGACCTGTACCAGTACATTACGATCTGCGGAGGCCTGGAGGAGTTCGGAGGCCTTCCAATCATCAGCCTTCAGGGAGGGCCACTTCACGGTTGGAATCTGGTTGCAAAGAGGCTCTTCGACGTTCTTTTTTCCCTCTGCGCGATCGTCCTTGCCGCACCGGCGATGCTGGCCATCGCCGCCTTGATAAAGGGCACCAGCCGCGGACCCGTGCTCTTTCGCCAAGAGCGGATGGGCATGGACGGCAAGACCTTCCGGATGCTCAAGTTTCGGACCATGTATAGCGGCGCCGAGGCATCGGGCGTCCGGATGGCGACCCACGACGACCCTCGCCGGACGCCGCTCGGGCGATTCTTGCGCCAAACGTCCCTCGACGAGCTGCCGCAGCTGTTCAACGTTCTTCGGGGGGACATGAGCCTCGTGGGACCGCGCCCCGAACGCCCGGTATTCATCGACGAATTCAAGCGGCAGGTACCCAAGTACCACCTGCGCCACAAGGTAAAATCCGGCATGACCGGCTGGGCGCAGATCAACGGCCTGCGCGGCCAAACCTCGATTCAAAAGCGAATCGAATACGACCTCTACTACATCGAGAACTGGTCGTTGTTCCTCGACCTGAAGATTCTGGTCCGAACGGCGCTCGGCGGCTTCATCTCCAAGAACGCGTATTAAAACTCCATTCACCGCCAGCTTAGCGGCGAACCCGCGAAGTCGAGGCGGCCGGTCCAGTCGCTCGCCGGCCCTCGACCTCGCTCCCTTCGCTCGGGCTGCACGGAAAAGCGACTTCGCTCTGCTCGGGCTGCACGGAAAAGAGACTTCGCTCCGCTCGGCTGCGCGGGAAACAACTTCTTTCGCTATGCCTGTCTCGAGCTTGTCGAGGCGATCGGTATGCCTGGGCTCAGCCGCGGGCAGCGGTGCTGTGGCGCGCAGGCGGCGTTGCCTCGAGGCCTTTGGCGGCGATGTAGATCACGTTGCGAGTGCTCTTCTTGCCGCGGTACATCGCGCGGTCGGCCAGGTCGAGCAAGGTGGCCTTGTCCTGCGCATGCTCGGGGAAGCTGGCTACACCGATGCAAGTCGTCACCGACAGCCCATAGCCTTCGCGCGAAAGGAAATGATGCGTCTCGATCGTCCGGCGGATGCGCTCCGCCACTTTGAGCGCTCCACCGGAGTCCGTCCCATGGAGCAGAATCACGTACTCGTCGCCGCCAAAGCGAACGACGACATCGTTGTCCCGAACGCAACCCTTGATGATCCGCGCGACCTCGACCAGCAGCTTGGAGCCGACGAGATGCCCATGCGTGTCGTTCACGCTCTTGAAGTAATCGAGATCCAGAAAGAGCAGACTGAATGTCTCCTTCTGCCGCTTTGAATCGTTGATCTCGCGATCGAGCACCAGATCGAGGTAGCGCACGTTGAACAGGTGGGTCAGATCATCGAGGTACGCCAGGTCCTCCACCTCGGTGAAGCGATCGAGATTCCGCAAGGCCAGACCCAAATGGCGCGAAAGGTAGTTGGCAGAGGTGCGAGAGCTCTCCGGAGGCGAGCCGCGAAAGAGAAGAACCGCGAACCCATAGGTCGTGTTTGCATCTCGAGCCGGAAAGACCAGTGCCGTTCGGTAAGGCGACGGTGTGTTCTCGACCGAAAACGGCGCGCTCGTCGTTTCGTCAAGGTGGGACTGCACCGCCGAGGCGTATGGCGCCTCGGACCCGCGGTTGATGCCGTGCAGTCCTTCCATCCGGAATTCGCCTGAGCTCTGCCGCGTGTGCAAGAGCACCGCATCGGCGCGCGTGACTTGCGCGAACGAGCTGCAAGCGGTTGCGAGCAGGCGTTCCTTGTCCAGGGTGGTCGCAATCCGCTGCCCCGTTTCCATCAGCTCCACGTCTCGCCTGAGCTGCTCGTTCTCGCGCAGCAATTGGCGAGTAGTTAAAGCGCGCATCACCGCGTGCTGCAGCGCCTCCGGTGCGACCGGTTTGACCAGGTATTCCGCTGCGCCGCTCTTGATCGCCCGCACTGCAGGATCGACTTTGTTCAAGGCGGTGATGACAATCACCTCGATGCCCGGGTAGTTCTCCTTGGCGTGCTGTAGGATCTCCATCCCGTCTCCCCTCGGCAGGATGAGGTCGGTGACCACCGCGTCGTAACCGCCGCTGGAAAGTGCGGCCTTGGCTTCTTCGAGTGTTCCTACCGCGCTGACGGTGTGGCCGGCTCCGGTCAAATAATCGCTGTACAGCGCGCGAGAAACCTTCTCGTCGTCCACCAGCAGGATTCGCGCCATGAGATCGAATGACCAGTATAAGGGACGCGCACCGGCTGCCAACTTTGGGCCGGCCTACACCGAGCCAAAAGCACTCTGTGCGTGAGCTTGACACTCCCATTGGTCAACCTCATAAGGGTAGAATCTCCGACCGAGTCCAGGGTTTGCCCGGAGGGCCCCTCGTCCATGCCCAAGAGCCTGCTGGTCGCCGATGATTCGCTCACAATTCGGAAGGTGATCGGGATGATCTTCGCCACCGAAGATTTCCAGATCACCTCCGTCGACAACGGCCTGGAGGCGATCAGCAGGGCGCGCGAGCTCCGCCCCGACCTTGTCCTGGCGGATGTCACGATGCCGGGTAGGAGCGGCTACGAGGTGTGCGAGGCGATCAAAAGCGATCCCGACACCCAGGCGGTGCCGGTGTTGTTGCTGGCCGGCACGTTCGAGCCCTTCGATCAAAGTCGAGCGCGCGCGGTGAAGGCGGACGACTTTATCGTGAAGCCGTTCGAGAGCCAGGCGCTGCTCGACAAGGTGCGCACCCTGACCGGCGTTCCGCGGCCGCCCGAGACACCGAGGCAGACGTTTACGACGGAATCAGCCGTTTCGGGTGCGCGACCCGCTGTGCCCGCGCCGCCCAGTGCTGCGCCGCGCTCTTCCCCCGCTCAGGCGGCGGTGCCGGCGAACTCGACGTTCCCAGGAAGTGCAGGCCCGCCGCGCCCCAGCGCGCCTGCGTACTCCATCGGCCAGCCCGCGCCGGTGCGCCCGAACGTTCCCGCTTCAACGGGAGGCCTCCGCCCGAATGCGCCAATGCCGATGGGCCAGCCCGGATTCGCGCGCCCATCTTCCCCCGCGTTCGCTCCGAATCCGGCCCACTCGAATTCTGGCCTCCAGGGAAACCCTGCGGCGCCGCACTACCGACCGCCCCCTTCCGCGATTCCACGTCCCGCGGCCGGAGTGGCTGGTCACCCAAGCGGTTCTCCCGGTCTCCCCGGATATCAGTATCGACCGGCTGCCGCACCCCCACTGGCGCCGCGAGGCCCGGTGCCAATGCCGACAGCCGGCGGCTTCGCCCGTTCGGCCGCAGCGCCGATGCCGCGCCCGCCGTATCCCGCGGCGCCTATTCCGCCCGGTGCCGGCGCATACGGTCCGCAGCACGCGCGAGGCCAAGTGCCATTCGCGCCGCCGCCTGGAGGCTATGAGCTGCCGCGCTATGGCGAGCCCCCCCGGGCCGGACCTGCTGCACCCGTTCCGATGCCCCGGAACGACGGCGGCGAAGCTCTCCTTCGCGAAGCTCTGTCCAAAGCGTCGCGCGAAGTGATCGAAAAAATCGTTTGGGAGGTCGTGCCGCAGCTCGCCGAGACGATTATCCGGGAGCACCTGGATCAATTGGTGAAAGATCGCGAGGGCCGCACCTAAGCGCCCACAAGCGGTTATTCTCAGTACACGCATGCCGAACGCCGAGCTTCCCAAGGCCTATGATCCGACGGAGGCCGAAGCCCGCTGGTACCCGACCTGGATGAGTCGGGGGTACTTCCGGGCCGAGGCGATCTCCGAGAAGCCGCCTTACTGCATTGTCCTGCCACCGCCCAACGTGACCGGTTCGCTGCACCTGGGACACGCGGTGCCGGCCACGCTTCAGGACATCCTGATTCGATGGAAGCGGATGAGCGGGTTCAATTGTCTGTGGGTTCCCGGGATCGACCACGCCGGCATCGCAACGCAGATGATGGTCGAACGCGAGCTGAAAAAGACGGAGAACAAAACCCGTCAGGACCTGGGGCGAGCAGAGTTTCTCAGGCGCGTCTGGCAGTGGAAGGAGAGGTACGGCGCGCGGATCGCGGAGCAGCACCGGTTTTTGGGCGCGTCGCTCGACTGGAGCCGCGAGCGTTTCACGATGGATGAAGCCTCATCCGCCGCCGTCCGGGAGGCATTCGTCCGGCTGTACGAGGAGGGGCTGATCTATCGATCAAAACGGCTGATCAACTGGTGCCCTGCTTGTCACACCGCGCTTTCGGACCTGGAAGTCGAGCACGAGGAACGAGAAGGCTCCCTTTGGGAGATCCGCTATCCGATCAAGGGCTCGGACCGCTTCCTGGTGGTTGCTACCACGCGTCCGGAGACGATGTTGGGCGACACTGCAGTCGCGGTCCATCCCGACGATCCTCGCTATCGAGATCTCATCGGGAAGACGGTGGTGCTGCCGCTGCTCGGCCGCGAGATCCCGATCATCGCGGACGCCGAGCTGGTGAATCCCGAGTTCGGCACCGGCGTGGTGAAAGTCACTCCCGCTCACGATTTCAACGATTACCAGACTGGTCTCAGGCACCGCCTGCCGATGATCTCGATCTTCGATGAGTCGGCGCGCACCACTCGCGAAGCGGGTCCATATGCGGGGCTCGATCGCTTTGAGGCGCGCAAGCGCGTGCTGGCGGACCTTCAAGCTCAGGGCCTGCTCGAAAGAGAAACCAAACACAAGCTCTCGGTCGGACTTTGCCAGCGGTCGGGAACGGTGGTGGAGCCGCGGCTTTCGCTTCAATGGTTCGTCAAGATCGAATCGCTCGCGCGGCCGGCGATCGAGGCCGTTGAGCAAGGCAAGACGCGAATTGTCCCGGAGACCTGGGTCGCAACCTACTTTCAATGGATGCGAAACATCCACGACTGGTGCATCAGCCGCCAACTCTGGTGGGGTCATCAAATTCCGGCGTATTACTGCAAGTCGTGCAGCGCGCGGCCCCAGCGCCGCGGCCGGGCGGAGGATCCAACCCACCCGATGTTTCCCGAGGAGGGGGATCGCGCAGCCCCGATCGTGTCACGCGAGCGCCCCGCGAAGTGCCCAAGGTGCCGAGGTACCGAGTTCGAGCAAGACCCAGACGTTTTGGACACCTGGTTCTCCTCCGGGTTGTGGCCCTTCTCGACGTTGGGATGGCCCAAAGACACGCCGGAACTGAAAACCTTCTACCCAAACTCGGTGATGGAGACCGGTCACGACATCCTCTTCTTCTGGGTAGCGCGGATGATGATGCTCGGAATTCATTTCATGCACGACGTCCCGTTTCCGGTCGTCTACCTGCACGCGATGGTCCGCGACGAGAAGGGCGAGAAGATGTCCAAGACCAAGGGGAACGTGATCGATCCCCTTCACGTCATTCTCGGCGCCAAGCCGGAGGAGCTGTCCCCGAGCCAGCGGAACAAGTTCCCTCAAGGCATGCCGGCGTACGGCGCGGATGCACTTCGGTTCACCCTCGCCGCGCTGATGCAGCAGGGCCGGGACATCAAGCTGTCGCTCGATCGCGTGGACGGGTACAAGGCCTTTGCCAACAAGCTGTGGAACGCGTCGCGCTTCGCATTGATGAACTTGAAGGGCCTTGAGCCGCTCGCCGAACTCGCGCGCGATGCCGACTTCGCGCTCGCCGACCGGTGGGTTCTCTCACGCTTGAATCGAACGACTCGCAGCACCGTGGAAGCGCTGTCCAGGTTCGAGTTTGCCGAAGCGGCCTCGACCATCTACCAGTTCGTCTGGCACGAGTTCTGCGATTGGTACGTCGAGCTGTCGAAGGGTCCGCTCTATGGCGACGATGCCCAGGCGCGGAAGCGTACGCAGTCGGTCCTCGTCTACTCGCTGGACCAAATCTTGCGCTTGCTTCACCCTTTCATGCCGTTCGTCACCGAGGAGGTGTGGCAAAAGCTGCCGCTGGTGCGCTCGGTGAACTCGATCATGATCGCTCCCTATCCGGTGGCCGATCCGCGCTTCGACGATTCAGAGGCCGAGGCAGCGATGGCTCCGGTGATCGAGGCAATTGAAGGCATCCGGAACATACGAGGTGAAAGCAACGTTTCGCCGTCGATGAAGGTGCCGGCGGTGATTCAGTCCGCCGATCCAGCGGTGCGTCAGGGACTCGAGCGGTGGCGCCACTACTTGATGCCGCTTGCCGGGGTTTCGTCGCTGGAGATCTCCGCCCCGGGCGCCAAACCTCAGCAGGCTGCGGCTTTCGTCGGGGTGAAGACCGGGATGGAAATCTTCGTTCCGCTCGCCGGGCTTATCGACCTGACCGAAGAGCGCGCTCGCCTCGCCAAGGAAATCCAGCGCGTCGACGCAGATCTGGAATCGGTGCGCCGCAAGTTCGACAACCCGAACTTCGCGGCCAAAGCTCCGCGCGAGGTGGTCGAAAAGGAGCGCGCCAGGGCAGATGAGCTGAGCCTGCGGCGGGCCAAGCTGCAGGAAAACCTCAATCGGATAATCTGACCTTGCCCGAGCGGTCAGCGGCGGGTAACACGCTGACCGACCATGGATTCTCTGGATCGACTGATCGAGCTCGCTCTGGAAGAGGACCTCGCCGCGCCCGGCGATATCACCACTCAAGCTTTGCTGATCGGCGATGAGCCTGGTCGAGGGGAGCTTTGGGCGAAGGAGCCGATGGTGATCGCCGGCCTCGACGCGTTCGTGCGCGTGTTCGAGAAAGTGGATTCGAACATCGAAGCCGCTTTGCACGCCTCGAACGGAGACTCAATAAAAGGCACGACTCGGGTGGCCACGCTTTCTGGACGCCTGGCGTCCATGCTCATCGCCGAGAGGGTGGCTCTCAATCTGGTCCAGCGCGCCAGCGGCATCGCTACCGCCACGCGGCGCGCCGTTGAAGCGCTTGGAAACTCGAAGGTGAAGCTGCTCGACACGCGCAAGACACCGCCGGGGATGAGGCAGCTTGCGAAAGCTGCCGTTCGCGCCGGCGGCGGTCACAATCACCGCTTCGGCCTCTTCGATGGGATTCTAATCAAGGACAACCACATCGCTGCAGTGGGAGGCTCCGTCGCCGAAGCTGTGCGCCGCGCTCGAGCCAATGCGCCTCGCTTGGTGAAGATCGAGGTCGAGGTGACGAGCGTCAAACAGCTCAAAGCAGCGATCGACGCCGGCGCTCACATCTGCTTGCTGGACAACATGTCGGACGCGGAGATTCGGAATTGTGTCCGAGTGGCCCGGGGTCGGGTCGAGCTCGAGGTATCCGGTGGAATCACTCTGCAGCGACTTCCGCGGATCGCAGCGCTGGGCGTCGACTACGTGTCAATGGGTGCTCTCACCCATTCGGCCCCGGCGATGGACCTCTCGCTCGAGCTGAAGCTGGGAAAGCGCGCCCATCAGCTACCCGCCTAAGGTCATAGGGAGTGTTCGGGCCACAACTCTTTTCGTAGCCTCTTTGTCTACGCATGGTCAGATTTGCGTGCGGGTGCCAGAGTGGCGCGCGACTGTCACGTTCTGCTTTTGCTTTCGTTCGGATTGTTCGCGAGCCCTAGGCCCGCAGTACAAAAGGCGACCACTGACAATGAGGCAAGGGCGGCGGGCGCGACCATCAATCCGGCAAGCTGTGGGCACGACGCGTGCCCGAACGGAGAGCGAACCCTCCCTCGGGAGGACTGGGTCTACCGCCCGCGCGAAGGATGGAAAATGCTCTTCCAAGGCGTCGCCGACGCCTCGGGGGATCTGTACTGGGCAGAATGCACGGCCGACGCGGTCTGCGATCTCGTTTCAGGTACATCCGGTGGCGCGATTCGCTTTCGCGCGCCTCTCCTGGGAGTCCGGCGCTTCGGCAACCTCGAGCGAGGCGATTTGGTGGTTGCGGGAGAGCTGGTAACCCAGGGTCTGGAGCGCGGGACAATACGCGCCTTCAAGACCTCCGATGGCAGCGTGGCATGGAGCCACGATCTTCGCGCCGATCTCTGCGAGGGTCACCGATCGCATGATTCCTCGACTTTGGCGATTCGATCGATCACTTCCGGGCGCGCGGGCGAGTTGTTCCTCGAAGCGGATGGCGATTCGTGTGATTCGAAATCGCGCGGCCATTGGGTGATTTCACTTTGGGCGGCGAGCGGAAGATTGCGCTGGGTAAAGGCGTACGAGCGAGCTCCGTCCGGCCTCGTCGCGAGCGAAGACGGCGATCTGTTCTTTCAGGGACATTTGAAAGCGGACGATGGATGGAGCCCGTACCTGATATCGTTGAGCTCTTCGGGACGGGAGCGCTGGCGGCGCATTGAGTCCTGGTTATCGCAGCCGGTCGCTGCCTTCGGGGGCCGATTGTTTGGCGCAAACCGCGAAGTCTGGCAGACGGCCACCGGTGCTCGATTGTTCCGGGTGCCGGTCGGAGACGCCTGGCGCGGGCAGCGCAACGCATTCACCCTCGTCAGCGAACGATCCGCTTT
Source organism: Myxococcaceae bacterium (assembly GCA_035262305.1). Classification (GTDB taxonomy): domain Bacteria; phylum Myxococcota; class Myxococcia; order Myxococcales; family Myxococcaceae; genus DATFTC01. The sequence continues at coordinate 26,645 of DATFTC010000011.1, forward strand.
TGTTATTGGCAGCCCGGAGCTCGCGTGCGTTGGTGCAGGCTGTTCTATTGCCATTCAAAAGATCGATCTCTCGGCGGGTGAGTTGTCCTGGAGGGTCGCGCTCTCGGACGGCGATCAACCTTCTTCAATCAGTCAGCCGATCCTCACCTCAGCAGACACGATTCTCTTTGCGCAGAGCACGAGATCTTCAACTTTGCTGCGCGAGTTCTCCAGCGACGGGAGGGAAATCCACTCCGTTCCTCTGCCGAACGGGCGCTACGCGGGCGCGGCGCTGTTGTCAAATCGCTGGATCGCGGCCGTCGAGTCGCCTGCTCCGGAAATTCGAGCGTTCCAACTCGGGCCCGAGCGGGCGCGGCGCAGCGGCTGGATCAGCTGGGGCGGCGATGTCGGGTGCGGTGGTGCTCCGCAGGAGGAGCGACGCGCGGCCGCCGCGCGCCGTCCCGCGACCAGGTAATCGCCTATTCAGTCGCGGAGAGCGCCTCTGAGCGCACGGTCCCCTCTGCGATCGCCGGGCTGCCGATCTCCAGCAGTGACGAAATCGAGGGAGCAACATCGATCGGGCTGATTCGCTGCCGGTACATTCCGCGCCGCACGCCGTGGCCGAAGAAGATGACCGGCACCTCGCTGTCGTAAGCGTAAGGGGTTCCGTGCTCGGTGCCATCTTTCAGGTCGTACAGAACAGCGAAAGGGCGCAGCAGGAACAGCACGTCTCCGCTGCGCTCGGGGTAGTAGCAGCGCCGAAGCGCATCCAGCCAGCCCCCCGAGCCAGAGTCGCTGAACAGATCGTCTCGAGCGACCGCGAAGCTCACCTCGGCTTGGCTCCCCAGCCACATCGCCGCAGCGCGGCGCACCGCCGCACCATCGAGGCCCTTGTCCTTGATGACTTTGTCGTTCAGGAACACGTCCAAGGACCGGACGCCTGCCACCGGGTCAGCGCCGAAGCGAGCCTGCAGCTCTTTGGAAAGGCCTTGCTGCAGGGTAATCGGATTGATGCGAACGCCGGGTATTCCGGCAGCGGCCCATTCTTCTGGAATTGCAGCACCGCCGTGATCCGCTGAGAGCACCACGAGAAGGTTGTTTTTGCCGCCGGCTGCCTTTTCGGCTGCGGCCAGAAGGTCGCTCAGACTCTTGTCGAACTTGAAGATCGCATCCTGTATTTCCCAAGAGTACGGTCCGAAGCGATGGTAGATGAAGTCGATCGGGCTGATCCCGACTAGGAGAAGATCGGGCACGTCGTCCTTTCCAAGCTCCTCGCCTTGGATGGCCGCCTTGGCCATCTCCACCAGAATGTCCGTCATCAACGGCGAAGTCTGCAGAACGCGATAGGACTGCAGGCCCGGGCTGGATAGGCCAGCGTTGAGCGGGTGCGGGAAAGCTCGTCCGAGCGCATTCCAGTCGGCCTCGTAGGGTCGATCATCTTCGCCGAGGTACGCGCTGGGGGGCTGCGCCAGCGTCCATTGCTTGTTGAAGTAGCTCTGCGGCAGCTGGCGATCGTTGAATGCTTTCACCCAGCGCGGGAACTCCTTCGAATAGAACGTGCTGGTGACGAATTTCCCTATCGATTCGTTGAACCACCAGGCCTGGCCGAGTCGACCGGCCAAGGGAATTGCGGCTCGAGGCTTAGCGGCGATCGCAATCGATTTGCCGCGGCCGAAGGTCGCCAAGCGCAGGCGGTCTGAAATTGTCTCGCCGATCAAGTTGCGCGGTGAAACGTCATCCACGGAGGACGGCGCCTCCAGCAGCGGGTGATCGGGATCCGAAAAGATCGGAGTTGGTTTGCCAGTGGCGCGGCTGACCAAATCGTTCGAGACGATGCCATGCCGCCAAGGATTGGCTCCGGTGGCCAGAGTCGTGTGGCCAGGGGAAGTGGCAGCCTTCGCGTAGTCATAGCGGGCTGTCGGGAAGAATGCGCCCTCCGAGATCAGCCGTGCCAGCCCCCCTTTGAGCCGCGGTCTGGACCTCAGCAGAAGGTCGCTGCCGAGCGCATCCACGACGATGACGACGGTGAGCCGCGGAGGCTTTGCCCATCCCGGCAGCGAGGCGAGCAAGACGAGCGCAGCGACGATGTGCAGCCCTCGTCGAAGACGCCCGACGAGGCCGCGGCGAACCACAGAGCTGCAGCGCTCAGGTGGTGCTTTACGCTCGATGCGGGCATTGTTAGCGTCCCTACCGCACATGGTCGAAGCGCGCGTGAGAGTCATTTATGGCGATACCGATCAGATGGGGGTCGTGTACTACGCCAACTACTTCCGCTACTTCGAGTTCGCGCGAAGCGAGTATTTTCGTGCGCGCGGCGGCAGCTACCAAGACCTGGAGCGCGAGGGTCGGTTCCTGCCCGTTGTCGAGGCCAGCTGCAGCTACCGAGGGTCGGCGCGCTACGATGATCTGCTCGTGATCAGAACCGAGATCAGCGAGCTTCGGCGCGCCTCGCTGACCTTTGCGTACGAGCTTCGGCGGCAAAGTGAGGAGAGGATACTTTGCATCGGCAGGACCGTCCACGCTTGCATCGGATCGAATGGCAAACCGGTGCGGATTCCGGAGCAACTGGCGAGCTTGCTGCAACCTTCTGCGCTGGGAGGATGAAATGTCACAAACGGTGGAGCCGGCACTTGGCGATGGCAGCATGGACCGCAACCTGGCGCTGGAGGTGGTGCGGGTGACGGAAGTGGCGGCGATCGCCGCAGCGCGACTGATGGGACGGGGAGAGAAAAACAAGTCCGATCAAGCGGCGGTGGACGCAATGAGGCGCGCTTTCGACGCGCTGAACATCGACGGCACAGTGGTGATCGGCGAGGGCGAGCGCGATGAGGCGCCCATGCTTTACATCGGCGAGAAGGTGGGAAAGCGGTCCGAGGGCGCGCCGCGGGTCGACATCGCGCTCGACCCACTGGAGGGGACAAATCTGTGTGCGTACGGGCGGCCGGGGGCTATCTCCGTGGTGGCCATCGCCAACAGCGGCAATCTTTTGAACGCCCCCGATACGTACATGGAGAAGCTCGCCGTCGGCCCAAATGCCCGCGGGGCGATCGATCTCCTGAAGACCCCGACCGAAAACCTTCGGCGGATCGCGAACGCCACGCGGCGCAGCGTGGGCGATCTGACGGTGATCATCCTCGATCGCCCGCGGCATGAGGCGCTGATCAAGGAGGTTCGTGCCGCCGGCGCTCGGATTCGCTTGATCGAGGACGGCGACGTTGCGGGTGCGATCGCTACTTGCTTCGAAGAAACGGGCGTGGACGTGTTGATGGGGACCGGAGGAGCTCCGGAAGGGGTCATTTCCGCAGCGGCGATCAAGTCGATTGGCGGCGACATGCAGGGAAGATTACGCTCGCGCAACGCGGAAGAGGCGGAGCGAGCGAAGAAGATGGGGATCCGCGATCTCGATAGGGTCTACACCGCGGAAGAGCTGGCCAAGGGCGAGGTGATGTTCGCCGCCACTGGTGTGACGACGAGCGACTTTCTGCGCGGGGTGCGCTTCTTCAGCGGCGGCGCCGAGACATTTTCGGTGGTGATGCGGTCGAGGACCGGAACGGTGCGCTACATACAAGCGACGCACCGGTTCGACAAGAAGCCGAGCTATGCGCGCTGAGAGCATTCGGATGCGGTCCGGCCGTATCTTCGCCGGTGCGCTCGGTTCACTTGTCGACTAGGGCCCCGCCATGCCCGGAGCCACGCGATCAATCGTAATCGATGTGCCGATGGACAAGCTGTTTGCCGTGATCGCCGACTATCAGAGCTACCCCAAGTTTCTTCCCGAGGTGAAGAGCATCCGGACCTCCAAACGGCAGGGCTCCGAGGTGGACGTGCATTATGAGATCGAGGTCCTGAAGAAGATCCGCTACACGCTGCGTCTCAGGGAGGAACCGCCCAACCTGATTTCCTGGACTTTTGTCGAAGGCGAGCTGATGCGCGACAACCGCGGGCGCTGGCTTTTGGAACCCGCCGGCACGGGGAAGACCAAGGCGACTTACAGCATCGAGATGAAGCTGGGTCCACTTGTACCCAAGTCCATCGTGAATGTCCTCGTCGATAGCTCTCTGCCCAAGATGCTGGAAGCTTTCAAGAAACGGGCTGAATCGCAGCCCTGAGGTGGCGGTCGCGATCGCTCGGCGGGTTTGGACAAAAGTAGGTTCCAGACCCGGAGCCTGTGTTCAGTGCCGGCGTCCGGCGCATGGTCCGGCGGCGAGTTTCCATCTACAATTCGACTTGCACTTGCAGTTGGGCCCTCCCGATAAATGGGGCGGGTGAACAAGGAGCAGCCGGCCTTCTTTTCATTAAACGACCGAGTGCCTAGGCTGTTTGTCGTAGTGGAAACGGGGGCGCAGGTTGTATCTTTTAGAAGATTCGGGCGGCGAGTGAGGATATAGAGAAGGGCAGGCGGTCGAACGGAGAACCAGGCGATGCTCGACGCTTTCATCATCGAAGAGATCAAGCGCAGGGAAAACGCGCGCGAGGATCGAAGTCGGCCGCAGCCGTCCGCTCCCACTGCCGAAGAGGACGAAGGTCCCCGCCGCCGAAGCGAAACCGAGGACGACGGGTCGCCTCAGCGCGGGGTGATCGTGATCGACCTTGCGGTGAGCGGTTCTCCCGCTCTCTAGGAGCCGGAGATACGTCCCCAGGCCTCCCGAATTTCGCTCGGAGACCACAGCCCTTTTTTGGGATCTTTCTCCACTCCCTGCGTCTGCTCGACGCGATAGACGAAGAGCTTCGGGCCGTGGACTCCGATGACTTGGCCGGTGATATCGGCGGCGAGATCCGACGCGAGGAATAGCACGGCGGGGCTGATGAACTGCGGACCGATCTGCTCCGCAGAAACCCCCTTGAACATCGCAAGGTCTTCGGTCATTCGGGTGAGCGCCACCGGCGCGATCGCATTCACGGTCACGTTGGCCTTGGCCAACTCGATCGCCAGCGTTCGAGTAAGGCCGTAGATTGCGGCCTTGGCAGCGGAATAGTTGGCCTGACCGAAATTGCCGAGCAGGCCGGAAACCGAGGTAGTGTTGATGATGCGCCCACCCTTGCCCTGCACTTTCAGAAATCGGCCGACCAACTGAGAGCAGTAGAAGGTTCCTTTGAGGTGGACGTTCTGAACTATCTCCCAGTCGGCATCGGTCATGTTGAGAAACGAGCGATCGCGCAGCACGCCGGCGTTGTTCACCAGAATGTCGACGCGACCGTACTTGGAAAGCGCCGTCCAGAGGATGCTCTCGGCTCCCTCGCGAGTCGCCACTGTTTCGTAGTTGGCGACCGCGTCCCCGCCCGCGGTCTTGATTTCCATCACCACACGGTCCGCCGCTTCGGAGCCCCGCCCTCCGCCGGCGCGATCGCCGCCCAGGTCATTGACCACGACCTTTGCGCCTTCCTTCGCAAAGGCTAGAGCGTGCGAGCGGCCGATGCCCGAACCGCTCCCGGTAATGATTGCAACCTTTCCGTCAAACATGCCCATTCATTTCTCCTCTGTTAGCGGGGTAAGTCGATGAACATAGCAAGACGTTCCGACCGGACGCGCGAAATCTGACCGGGCGTAGACGCGCAACAGGCACGCAAAGTATGCGCGTCAGAAAATGACCTCTTCTGTTTGCGTGTGCCGTCCGCGCCAGCGCATCAAAGACACCCGCGGCTCTCCGGAAGACGCATAGCGCACCAACCCGTAGTGCAGCGCAGTGCTCTGGCCCAGGTTGGGCAGGCGAAGGTTGATCATCGGCATCCAGGTGCCGGTGTTCACGTAGATCTTGTTGCGCGGGTACGTCCTCACCATTTCGCCGTGCGTGTGTCCCATGAAGACCGCGTTCACACCCGGATTCTTCAAGATGCGCTCCGCAAACTGGTCGAGGTGCTCAAACAGCCTGAACTCGGTGCGGAGGAATTTGGTGATTTTGTGGAACGGCCTCTTCTGCCACCAAAGCGGATTCAATCGCGCTCGCACGTAGTAGTAGGAGCTGGCGGCGATCATCTTCAGCGTGAAGCGGGTGTCGAAGAGCAACCCGCCGGCGAACAGAGGCCAAAAGGGCATCACTTTGTCCAGGTAGGGGCGCTCGACCATCAGGCTGTTCACCACTTGCAGAATGAAGAGGCTCCCCCACGGAAGGTTGAGAATGGGCTCAGAGACTCCCCGGGTAATGAACAGCTTCTTGAAGTCCATCGCGTGGATGGCCTCGAACTGATGCCCATGGTGGATCTGAATGCCTCCCTCGAGCTCGAAGAACGGGGCCTCGGAAATGAACCTCACTCGAGGGTGTGAGTCCTCGCCGGTTAGCGCCCGACAAAACAGCCGCTGCACGCCGGGGAAAAAAAACTCCATGTCGTGGTTGCCGGGTTGAAAAGTAATCCGGCTCTTCGGGTTGGCGAGCAAGCCGCTCAACGCTTTCACCACCCGGGGATGGCCCTTGAGGCACTGCTCGACCTTGAGCAGGGCAAGGCGCTCGGTGACCGCTTCGGGGAACTTTCCGTTCACCGACACCTTCAATAAATCGAAGATGTCGCCGTTCAGAATGAGATGAATCTCTGCCTCGGCGAACTTGCCCACGGTGTATTTTGCGAGAAGCTGCTCGAACCGGGAGTCCTCCCGAAAGTCGTCGTACGGATTGACGACGCCTTTTCGATGACCGCTGCCGATGTGGAGATCGGAGAGTACTAGCACCAACTTCACAGGTGAGATCCTACCACGCGACCGACGGTCGGAAGCTTGCAGCACACACTGGCCGTCGCTAGAACGTCGAGCATGACCGAGATCGTCCAGGTGACCGCGCGAGAGATCCTCGATTCCCGCGGCAATCCTACGGTGGAAACAGAAGTGCTCCTTTCCAGCGGTGCAATCGGGCGCGCCGCGGTTCCATCGGGCGCCTCGACCGGCGTGCATGAGGCGCTCGAGCTGCGCGACGGCGATCGGAGCCGCTACGGCGGAAAGGGAGTCCTCAAGGCGGTTGGCCACGTCAGCGACGCAATTGGCCCGGCGATCATCGGCATGGACGCAACCGAGCAGTTTGCGATCGACCAGAGGATGATCGAGCTCGACGGCACGCCAGCGAAGAGCAAGCTGGGCGCGAATGCCATTCTCAGCGTCTCGATGGCGAGCGCGCGCGCGGCCTCGGTTGCGCTTGGGATTCCCTTCTATCGGTACGTTGGTGGGATTCAGTCGCGAACGCTGCCACTGCCGATGATGAACATCCTCAACGGCGGCGCACACGCCGACACCCGGGTGGATATTCAGGAGTTCATGATCCTACCTTGGGGAGCTCCGAACTTCCGCGAAGGCCTCCGCTGGGGGGCGGAGATCTTCTTCGCGCTGAAGCGAATTCTCAAAGAGCGCCGGCTTTCAACCGGGGTGGGCGACGAGGGCGGCTACGCGCCGGACCTGGCGGCCAACGAGGACGCGCTGCGCCTTATCATGGAGGCCATCGTAGCCGCAGGTCTTAAACCGCGGGATCAAGTTGCGCTGGCGCTCGACGTCGCCGCGAGCGAGCTGTTCGACGAGAAGTCTCATCTGTATAGTCTGCGGGGCGAAGGGAAGGAGTACGACGCGAGCGGACTGATCAGCTACTATTCCAGTCTGTTGGCGAAATATCCGATCGTTTCCATCGAAGATGGGATGGCGCAAGATGATTGGTCCGGGTGGAAGCGCATGACCGACGAGCTCGGCGGAAGGGTCCAGCTCGTCGGGGATGATCTGTTCGTCACCAATGTCGAGAGGCTCACCCGGGGGATCCGAGAAGGCATCGCCAATTCCATTCTGGTCAAGGTGAATCAGATCGGAACCCTCACCGAAACGTTCCGGGCGGTTCAGACCGCTCGTCGCGCCGGATACACGGCGGTGATGAGCCATCGCTCGGGCGAGACCGAAGATACGACGATTGCCGATCTCGCAGTGGGACTGGACTGCGGGTTGATCAAGACGGGCTCGGTGTCGCGCAGCGACCGGGTGGCAAAGTACAACCAGCTTCTGCGGATCGAGGAGCAGCTTGGTGGCGCGGCGCGATATGCCGGCAAAGGTGCGCTGGCGGTGCCGGGGAGCTAGCTGTCGTCGTGTCCGCCCAAGCCGCCAGCGATTCGGCGCGGATCCTCGTGTCCAACGACGATGGATACCTGGCGGATGGGCTGGTAGCGCTGGCCGAGGCCATGGCCCCACTGGGCGAGGTCTGGGTGGTAGCGCCGGATCGGGAGCAGAGCGCTGCGTCTCACTCCATCTCCTTGCACCGGCCCCTGCGCATCAAGCAAATAAAACCGCGCTGGTTTGCGATCGACGGCACTCCCACCGACTGCTCTTACCTGGCGATCAATTACTTGATGAAGGACTGTCGTCCGAAGCTGATGGTGTCTGGAATCAATCACGGTCCAAACTTGGCGGACGATGTCACTTACTCGGGCACCGTCGCCGCTGCAATCGAGGCCTCGCTGCTCGGCGTGCCGGCAATGGCGTTCAGCCTGGTCGCCCGCGGCCGGTTCGATTTCAAAGCGGCGGCGCGGTTCGCCCAGCAGCTGGCCCGAGCGGCACTCCTGAATTCGCCGCCTCCCAAGATGCTGCTCAACGTGAACATTCCAGTCGAGTCCGACAATCCGGGTTACGCGATCACTCGGCTGGGCAAGCACAACTACGGCTACGACGTCGTTGAAAGCGTCGACCCGCGCGGGCGCAAGTACTACTGGATCGGCGGCAGCGAGTACCAGCACGACGATATTCGGGGCAGCGATTGCAATGCGGTGATCGACCGCGGGCTGATCTCCGTCACGCCTCTTCAGTTGGACCTCACCGACCAGGCGACGTTGGACGAGCTTCAAAAGTGGACCATCGAGGGTTTCGAAAAGCGCAGCCAGTGAAGGGTCGCTCCGTCGGCTGGCCCATCCTCTCTCTCGCCGGCGCCATCGCCGCGGTGCTCGCGTCCGTTTGCATTTCAACCGGATGCGTTCGCCGAACCGCCCCGGTTGTGGCCAACGAGCCCCGCGGCCACGCCGAACCGGACCTCGTGGAGCGTCGGCACGTGGTTGTCCCGGGCGAGACCGTTTTCCGCGTCGCCAAAGCCTACGGCGTCTCGCCCGAGGCGCTGGCGGCGGCAAACGGAATTGACGATCCAAGGACGCTCGCACCGGGACAGAGCCTGATCATCCCCGAGCCCGGAGCTGCTTCGACATCCAAGGAACCACCTTTCCCGCTCAAAAAGGAGAATCCAGCGACGAGCGATCGCGCAAGGAGGCCTTCGAACGATCCGAGCTTTCGCGGCGATCTGGATTGGCCCTTGCGTGGCGTCCTGTACGCGCGGTTTGGGCGCAAAGGGCGAGAGCCGCATGACGGGATCGATCTCGCCGCGCCTCTGGGCACGCCGATCAAAGCCGCTCAGTCGGGGATGGTCATCTATGCCGGCGAGCAGAAAGGGTACGGCCTGATCGCGATTATCGAGCACCCGAACGGGCTCACCACGCTTTACGCTCACAGCCGAGAGTTGCGCGTGAGGACGGGCCAGCAAGTGCGCGAGGGCCAGGTGATTGCGACGGTCGGAGAGTCCGGACGAACCACCGGGCCGCATCTGCATTTCGAGGTCCGCAAAGACGGCGTGCCCGTCGATCCGCTCGATCACCTCGGCGCCATCCCTCGTTGAGCGGGCTTCGCATCGATCGAGCGAGTCTGCCACCGCCAGTACGCAGCAAAGACCAGTGGCAACCAGGCGCCGGCGAGAAGGTAACCGCCGATGACGTCGCTGGGCCAATGCTCGCCGAGATACACGCGCGACGGTCCGACGAGCACGATGGGAATAGCGGCCAGGATCGCCATCGCCAGCTTGAAGGCCGCAGATCGCTTTGGCTCAAGGCAAGCGACGAACAAAAGAAAACCGCAATAGCTGCAATAGAACATCACGTGTCCCGACGGAAAGCTGGGGTCCGTCAGGTGATGGGCCACGGCAACGAGTTCCGCTGATGGCCGAGGGCGTCCGACGATTCTTTTCGCCAGGCGATTGACCAGATCGCCAACCCCGGTGCTTGCAATCAGAAACCCGGCCCAACCTCTACGTCCGGCCAACACCAAGATGAGGACAGTCGCCCCAGTAAGTACGAAACCCCGCCAACCATACCCTGGTGCGGAGACGAGCTGCATGACCAAGGACAAACCTGGCAACCGCTGAAGGCGGGTTGCGATGGAGAGGTCCCAAGCGAAATAGGGGTGTTGATGCGCCTGCACCGCCAGCACTGTGAACGGTGCGAGCGACAATGGGCAGATGACCTTCCAAGCTCGGACGATCGCCGGCTCAGAAGCTTGAGCGGTGTTTGCCACTGGCGGTGGAAGTCATCCTACGTCGAACGATGAAGCCAGCCGCCAAGGGCGAGGAGGATCACCGCTCCGAGCACCGCACCGAGGAATCCGCTCGGATGAAGCACCATCACGTCGTGCCCTGAGATGAGCGCGCCCAGCAGGCCACCAATGAAGGATCCGATGATCCCGAGCAAAGTAGTCCTGACGAACCCCATCCGATGCTGGCCGGGAGTAATCGCGCGGGCCAGTAGACCGACGAGAAACCCGAAGATGATCCAGCCGCACAATCCCACGCGTTACATCCTAACAGCGGCGAGCCGCTCATCAACGGTTTTCCGAGAGCTGTTCGCGAAACGCATCTAGTTCTTCGCGCTGCCCATCTTGCGGTAAACGCCGATCACGATGCCGAGGATCATCGTCGAGCGAAAATCGGATTTGCTGACGTAGATGGGCAGCATCGCCCGATTGGCGGGCTGGAAGCGCACGCGATCGGCCTCCGGATAGAACCGCTTGACGGTCGCGTCCTCCTCGATGAGGGCGACCACGATGTCGCCTGGCGACGCTGCCGGCGTCTTTCTCACGAACAAGTAATCGCCGTCGAAGATCCCATCCTCGATCATCGAGTCCCCTCTGACTCGCAAGGCGAATACTTCCTTGCCGGCGCTGCCCAAAAAAAAGCTGTCGATTCGCACTGAGTCTTCGAGGTTCTCGGCTGCGAGCAAGGGAGCACCGGCGGCCACCTTGCCCAAAAGCGGCACGTCGACCAGGTTGCCGTCCTTGCGGGCGCCGAGACCGAGCACCAATCGCGCCCGCTTGGTCGGAACGAGCGACCTGCTTTGCTGCTCTCCGCGGATCAGGTAGCCCTTGCGCTCGAGCGCCTTGAGGTGATCATTCACTCCGTTGGTGGAGCGAATGTCCATCTCCTCTCCGATCTCGCGGATGGTCGGCGGAAACCCTCTGGATTCGCTCTCGCGAACGATGAAGTGCAGGATCTGCTTCTGGCGATCGGTCAGTTCTTCCATACCTTCCCTCCGCAACCTGCGCACGCGTTCGACGAGGGCTACAGGCTTTCAGTATCCAGACATGCTCCCTGAACATCCGTATAGAGTCAACTAATGCGCGCTTTCTTCTTGGCGGAGGGCCCCTTGCGGCTACGCTGGTCCCCCTGGCGACGCGGCGTGGGGCGGACCTTCCTTGCCATCTTTCTCTTCTGCGGGGCGGCTATCGGCTGCCACCACGGCCAGCTGCGCGGTGGATTGTTTTCCAAATCCAATGTTCGATATCGCATTGGCGAGTTGCCTGCGGGGTGGAAACCGGTGTCCCTGAGCGACAACGACCTTGCCTGGATTTCGAACGGTACCGACCATTCGATCGCGGTCAACTCTACCTGCGAAGGCTACGACGACGTGCCCTTGCAGGCCTTGACGCAGCATCTTTTGATGGGTTTCACCGATCGGCACTTGATTAAACAGGAAGCTGAGATGCTCGATGGACGCGAGGCGCTGCGCTCTCACTACACCGCCAGAATGGACGGCGTTCCAGTCGAGTTGTTGCTGGTGGTGATGAAGAAGAATGGTTGCATCTACGACTTCACCTATGTCTCCCCGGTCGGCCGGTTCGAAGAGAAGTTGCCCGATTTCGAAAGACTGCTCGAGGGCTTCAAAGTCGAGGCACCGTGAACGAGCACATCGACGCCCCTGAAGAAGTCGAATCCCTCGGCGAGGTCGTCCAGCAGGAGCTCGAGGCGATGCTCCCCTTCACGGCGAAAGTTCGAAGGGCGATCGAGCAGCTCGGCGAAGTGGCGGTGCTGCTGGCGCGAACGGCAGTGCGGGCAGTTCAACCGCCGTTCTCGCTCGGAGCGATTGCCTACCAAGTGGAGGTCCTCGGGCTGCGCTCGATGTCCATCGTGAGCCTCACCGCTCTCTTCGCGGGCCTGGTGCTGTCGCTGCAATTCGCATTCTCCATGGCCCGATTCGGAATCCAGCACACCGTCGGCAAAGTGGTTTCCCTGAGCATCTTCCGCGAGCTCGGCCCGGTGCTGATGGCGCTGACGGTCGGAGCTCGAATCGGCTCGGGCATTGCAGCCGAACTGGGTTCGATGAAGGTGACCGAACAGATCGATGCGATCAGGGCGTTGGGCGCGGATCCGATCAAGAAGCTGGCCGTTCCTCGCATCGTCGCTTGCATCCTGGTCTTGCCCGCGGTTGCGATTTTCGCGGACATATTCGCACTGGTTGCAGGCGCGGCCGTGGTCAAAGTGGAGTACCAGATCCCCTTCGAGCAGTTTTACAGGTCTGCGATCGAAACGGTGAAATGGGACGACTTTGGTTCGGGGATCATGAAGAGCGCCGTCTTCGGAGTGATCATCGCCGCGGTCGGTTGCTACCAGGGCTTCCAGGTCGAGGGCGGCACCGAAGGCGTTGGCCGCGCAACCACTGAGACGGTGGCGATCTCCTCGGTCGCGGTATGCCTGGCGGATTTCTTTCTTACCAAGTTGTTCCTCTCCTTGTGATGAAAGCGACCAGGTCGGACAAGAGCTTTGCCCGCCCGGTGGCAGGCGAGGAGTTGATCCGATTCGAGGACATCCACAAGTCGTTTGGAACGAAGCACGTCTTCGAGCACCTCAGCCTCTCGGTGATGGAAGGCGAGATATTGACGGTGATGGGCGGCTCCGGGATGGGGAAGAGCGTTTTGCTCAAATGCCTGATCGGCCTGCTGTACCCGGACTCCGGACGAATCATTTTCGAAAGCCAGGACCTCACCGCGTTCGACGAGAAGGATTTCTTGCACGTACGGCGCAGGATCGCGATGGTCTTTCAAGGGGCCGCGCTCTTCGACTCGCTCACGGTGGGGGAGAACATCGCCTATCCACTCCGGGAGCACTTCCCTACGATGAGCGACGAGGAGCTGCAAAAACGCGTGGCGCAGAAGCTCGAGCTGGTCAATTTGCCCGGGGTAGAAGCCATGAAGCCGGCAGATCTGTCCGGGGGAATGCGTAAGCGCATCGGGCTGGCGCGGGCGATCGCGGTCGACCCCGAGGTGATCCTGTGGGACGAGCCGACGACCGGACTGGATCCGATCAGCGCTCGCGTGATCGATCGCTTGATCGTCTCCATGAAGCGCAAGCTGGGCTGCACGTCGGTGGTGGTGACGCATGATCTCGACAGCGCCTTTACTGTCTCGGACCGAATCGCGATGATCGCCAAGAGGAAGATCGTCCAGGTAGGGACGGTACAGGAGATGAGGAACTCGACGGTCCCCGAAGTTCGCACCTTCTTCGAGGCTCGGCAGCCGCCGCGGCCAGCGGTGAGCGCGCGATGACCTCGCAGAGCCCGGCGAAAAGGGAGCGTCGCCTGATCATCCGCGCCGGTCTTTTCGTCGCCGGCGCGCTTTTCCTCGCTGCGCTGGTGGTCTTCTTGATCGGCAAGGAAGGCCTGCTCTTTGACAAACAGGTTGTCTACCGGGGCGCGTTCGACGATGTGGAAGGACTCAATCTCGACTCGCCCGTCCGGCTGGGCGGCTTGGCTGTCGGGCATGTCTCGGCGATCACTTTCTCTCCCGACCTCGGAGACAAGCGCATCCAGGTCCAGATGGATATATCCGCCAAGTTTGCCGAGCGGATTCGCGCCGACTCGATAGCGCGGATCGGCAGCCGCGGCGTCTTGGGCGACAAGGTGATCGACATCTCCTTGGGATCCGCGGAAGCGGAGCGAATTCCACCGGGCGGAGAGATTCCGTCCGGCACCTCGGGAGACATCACCTCCTTGCTGAAAAGCTCGGGAGAGATCATGGAGAACGTGCTCGCCATCACGCGCGACCTCAGGGAAGGTGTCTCCGCCTACACCAAACCGGCGGTCCGTGCGGACCTGGCGGCGCTGCTGAAGAGCCTGCGCGAAGTTTTTCAGGAGATCCAAACCGGCGGCGGCGCGGCTCACGCTTTGATCTACGATCGCAAGACGGCTCAAGAGCTGAACGGTTTCTTGGTCGCCGCCGCCGCTACCGCGCGCCGCTTCGATCAAGCGATGGCGAGGGTGGACCACCTTTTGGCCGAAGTGGAACAAGGGCACGGGGCAGCGCACGCGCTGTTCTACGACCCCAAAGGGGCCCGGGCGATCACCGAGCTGGGATCGGCAGCAGGAGAGCTGGCGACCTTGCTTCACGACTCTCGTCAAAGCCCAAACAGCGCCGTCCATCAGCTGGTCTACGGAGACGCGCGGGACATGTTTGCGAATCTCGGAAGCGCGGCCGCCGATCTGAAGAAAATCACTGCGAAGATTTCGTCCGGCGAGGGAACGATTGGCGGGCTGATCAACGACCCGAGCGTCTACGAGGACCTGCGAACCATTCTGGGGAACGTAAAGCGAAACCGAATCCTGCGCTCGCTCGTTCGCTACTCCATTTCGAACGGCGAGAACCTCGAGGAGGTCGGCAAACCGCAGGAGAAGAAGTAGGCCCGGATGGTTCAAAGTCGCCGATAGTTCAAAGTCGCCGATGGCTCAAAGTCGAAAGTTCAAAGTCGAAAGGGACTCGTCCTGAACGCCAACGCCATCGGCTGCAGGCGACGGTGCTCGAGTCGAAGTGTTGGGGGGTCACTTCTCAACGTGAGGTAGAGTTGCAGGATGGACCTTTTGGGCATTCACCACGCAGCCATTCGGGTGACGGACTTGGAGCGCGTCGCGGCGTTCTATCGAGAGGTGCTCGGCCTTCAGGAGTTGACTCGGCACAAATTGAGCAATGGCACGGATCGGAGCATTTGGCTCGCACTGCCGGGCGGCGGCTTTTTGGCGTTGGAGAAGAGGACCGGGGCCATCGAGCCCTCCAACAACCGCGCCGTGGCCGCCGGATACTGCCTGCTCGCATTTCGGATCTGGCGCGACCAGCGCTCGGCGATCATCGAGGAGCTCGTGTCCAAGCGCGCTAGGATAGTTTACCAAAGCCGCTGGACCATCTACGTCGAGGATCCGGAAGGGAATCGGATCGGGCTCAGCCACTATCCTGAGGACCCCCTGCCGCTCTCGCACGAGCAGGGCCTGGCGTAGCCAATCTACTGTTCGATCGTTTCGATCTTGAACGACATGCGCTCGTTGGGGTTGACCGAGAAGCCTTGTTTCCACTTGGCGCTTCCGAGCGTCGCGAGAATTTGGTGCTTGCCTTCGAAGACCGGTATTTCGGGAACCGGCGCTTTGCCTACCGGCTTACCGTCGATGAAAATCGCCGCTCCGTCTGGGGCAGACACCTCGACCGTACCCTTGCCGATCACCAGGCGCTGAGAGGTTTTCCCCTTGTCCGCGACGTGGATCGAGCGCGAGACATTGATCCCGCGGCTCGCGTCGGTAAATTGGATGGCGTGCTTGCCGGGCGACAGCGTCAGATTCACCGGAGATCGCCCGACCTTGCGGCCATCGATCGCGATCTCGACCGGTGGCTCGACAGTCAACTCGAGCGTTGCTTCCTCTCCCGCGGATGTGCTCGATCCCTTCGGAACGGACGAGACGGCAGCGAGCTCCGCTGGTTCTTTGGCGACCGCGGGCTGAATCCGACTGGGCACATTGGTCGCCGCTGAGGTTCTTGCGGCGGAAGCCATTCCGGTCGTTGCCGGGGGCGCTGTTGGTGTCTCCGCATTGGTCGGCTTCGCCGCGCGGGCGGCCGGATCCGCTCGGGGCTCATCTGCTTGACTGCTTGCGGTGGGCGGTACTGCATCGGCCGTGTTCACCGGCGTGGGTTTCGCAGAGCCTTCGGCCGCGAGCTGCGAGTTGTGAGGCGCCTCATTGCGATGGTCGAGGTACCAATACCCCAGCGCCGCTAGAGCGAGCAGCATTGGAACGATGTAAGTAGCAATCGATCGCTCTTTGGGAGGGTTGAACGCCGAGAAGGGGGGAGCAGAACGCTCGCGACTCGGCGCTGCCGATGGGGTCTCGATAGGAACTGCTTTCGCTGCGGCGCGCGATTCATCCGCCTTGGCGACCTTCGTGGATTCTGCCGGGGGAGCTGAAGGCTGGTCCCGCTGAGATGCTCGCCGCGCCTGCTCGGCAATGCCGGCTTCCACCTCGCGCCGGCGCGCGCTCCGAGCGGGCGAGTCCTCAGGAAAGAATTGGAGCAGGAACGATTCCAGCTCTTCATGCGCGGGTAGAACTCCCACCGCTCGCTCGATCGCGTCCCGAAGCGCGCGCGTGGTGGGGAATCGATCGTAAGCCTTCTTTGCGGTGGCCTGTTCGACGACTTTGATCAACGCTTCAGGCACTTCCTCTGGGCGAAGCGGCGGAAGCGGCCGATTGAGCACCGCGTCATCGAAGTGCGGATCATCCTTGAAGGGGATTTGCCCGGTGAGACACTCGAAGAGCACCAGCCCCAGCAGGTACACATCCGTCTGCCGATTGATCGCATCTCTGCCGCCGAGGATCTGTTCTGGGGCGCAGTGAAGACGCCGCCCCTGAACTCTCTTGCCGCCTGGCTCCTTCGGTGCGACGCCCAGCGCGCCGTAGCCGGTGACCTTGCAGACTCCCGAGAACGACACCATCAACGTCTCCGGCCGGATGTCGCCGTGCAGCAGCGGCGTCCCGTCGTCATTTCCAGCGACGTGTGCGTAGTGCGCTCCCATGGCCGCATCCGCGGTGACCAAGGCCGCCAACGGCGGTGGGAGCTTTTGTGCGACGTCCAAGACTTTGCGGAGGGGCTCGCCGTCTGCGAACTCCACCACTCGCGCCAATCCTTCGTCCAGCGAGGCCAACCCGTGCACCCTGATGATGTTCGGATGCTCTAGCGAGGCAGCACGCTTGGTTTCGCGCGCGATTTTCGCCGCCGCCTCAGAATCCTTGGCCAGCTCTTCAGGAACCCAGACCAGCACGACCGGTCGGGGTGGGGCGTTGTCGTTGACCTCAAGGCCTAGGAACGCGCGCGACCCTTCGCCTGAAAGCAGAGGACCGAGAGGTTGGTAGGACACCTTCGCCATGAGTCACTCAAATCGTGAGAAGGGGAGGGACAAATTATAGCTGAACCGCCCATGGCGAACGACCAGCACGACGCTTCTCGCACCCAGCGCGCTCGTCATCGCGTCTCTAAAGACATCCATTGAGCTCATCGGTTGATTGTTTAATTTCAATATCATGTCTCCGGAGGAAATGCCGATCTGGGCCGCCGATGATCCAGGCCGTACCGCCGAGATGGCGAGTCCTCCTTGACCCGGCTTCACTCGGATCCCGAGTCGCTCCCACGCCAGGCTCTCGGCGAGCTTGGAGGGGAAGGGGGTGGTGTTGATCGAGATGTTGCGGATCGACCCGTCTCGAAATACTGCAACATTGACTGCGGTGTGCGCCGGGTATCCGCGCATGCGCGCGTTGAAATCCTCCGAGTCCTCGACGCGAGTTCCTCCCACCTCGGCGATGATGTCGCCAACCCTGATCCCCGCTTGCTCCGCTGGGCTGCTTGATTCCACATCCGCCACCGCGGCGCCGTAGTTGCGATCCCAAGCCAGGCTCTGCGCGATCGAGGCGGTCAAGTCCCGCGAATGAATTCCGATCCAGGCCGGACGCACTTTGCCGAATTGCGTGAGCTCTGCCACGATGCGCCGAACCTTGTCCGCTGGAATTGCAAAGCCGATACCTTGGCCGCTGGCGTAGATCGCGGTGTTGATCCCGATCACCTCCGCGTCGATGTTGAGCAGAGGCCCTCCCGAATTGCCGGGGTTGATCGATGCATCGGTTTGAATGAAATCGTTGTAGACGCGGCCGTCCGCCTTGAAGCTGCGGCCGACGGCCGAAACGACTCCCGTGGTAACCGTCTTTTTCAATCCGAATGGGCTTCCGATGGCGATCGCCGCCTCGCCGATCATCAAGTCCGAGCTGGTGCCCAGTTTTGCTGCGGGCAGGGGGCTCTTCGACTGGATCTTGAGCACTGCGACGTCATTTTCGGCGTCGCTGCCCACCACTTCAGCCTCAAGCTGCCGTCCGTCGGCGAGCACGACGTGAATCGCGGCCGCGCCATGGATCACGTGGTCGTTGGTGACGATGATCCCAGCGGGATCGATGATCACCCCGCTGCCCAGGCTCTGAACTGACTGGCGGCGGCGCTCGGACGGGATTCCAAGAAACTCGTCGAAGAAACTGCCGCGATAACGCGGTTCGATGATGTGCTCAGTTCCGATGTACACCACCGCGGCGGAGACCTTTTGTACAACCTCTACAATCGCGTCGCGCCGCCGACCGCTCTCGGCGAGCGCCTCGGGTGAGGCCACTCCGCCGAGGGCCAACAGGAACGCTGCAATCGTCAATTTCTTCATCCGGTTTATCTCCAACGATGAAATTGCCGAACCGCGCTACCATTCCAGCACAACTTTGCCGAAGGATTCGTTGCTCGTCATCCTGGCAAACGCCTCGCCCACTTGGTCCGCGCGAAACACCGAGTCCACCACCGGTCGCAGCCGTCCCGAGCGAAACAGCGGCAGCATCTGCCGCTCGAAGGCGCGAGCCAACGAGATCTTCTCTTCGATCGCCCGGCTGCGAAGCACGGTTCCGATCACCTGGATCCTTTTTGAGAGCAAAAGCCGCAGGTCGACACTGGCCTCGGCCCCGGCGAGCAATCCGACGAGCACAACGCGACCCCGGCTGGCCAGCGCGGCCACCGTTTCGGGAAAATAGTCGCCACCCACCAACTCGAGAGCCAGATCGGCGCCCAACCCCGCGGTGAGCTCTCTGACCTGAGGCTCAAAATGAGGCGGCGTTTGGCGAGCAAGGATTGGGTGGGCAAGGCCGAGCTCTTTCGCGCACCGATCCAACTTCGCTGCGGAGCGAGAAGTGCCCAGCACCACACCGCCGAGCGCCGATCCAATCTGTACCGCGGCAGTTCCCACTCCGCTGCCTACCGCGTGGATCAGCAAGCTCTCACTGGAGCGAAGCTCGCCTTGGAGGACCAGCGCGTCAAAGGCGGTGAAGAACGCCTCCGGCAGTGCGGCGGCCTCGGCGAAGTCCATCGGATCGGGAATCGGCACGCACTCGCGCTCGTGGGCAACCACCTTTTGCGCGAATGCGCCGCCTCCGATGAGGCCCATCACCCGATCGCCGCTTCGCCAGCGCGCAACCCTCGGTCCCAAGGCGGCGACCCTGCCCGCGTACTCGAGCCCGGGGATATCCACCGGGGCGCCTGGAGGCGCCGGGTACAGTCCTAGGGTTTGGAGCAGGTCGGCGCGATTGAGCGCCGTAGCCCGGACCTCGACGAGCACCTCGCTCGGTCCCGGGACGGGGTCTTCCGCCTCCTGGATCTGCAGCGCCTGAGGCCCTCCACCCCGCTCTGTGATTCGGATCGCCTTCATTCGCTCACCTTAATTGCCCCACGCGGTGGCAGGGCTTATTGATCAGGAGCATGGGCCCGCGCCTGAAATGTCCAATTTGTCAGAAGGACGTTGCGCCGAGAAAACAAAATCCATCGTTCCCCTTCTGCTCTGCGCGCTGTCGGACTGTCGATCTGGGCAAGTGGCTTGGCGAAGAATACCGACTGCCCGAGCGGGATGAATCGGAGCGCGAGGACGAGCAGCCGAACTCGACACCCGATCGCGATCCGGCGGACGCCTGATCGATGATCGGGCTGTGCGATCTCCACTGCCACCTTCTGTATGGCTTGGACGACGGCGCGAAAACGCTGGACGAGACGCTGGAGATGGCGCGCATTCTCGTCGATCTGGGTTTTTCGATCGTCGCGCCCAGCCCGCACAACCGCCCGGAATATGCCCCCAAAGCGGTTGCGATTGCCCGCCTGACTGAAGTACAGAGCGAGCTTCGAGGCGCCGGCATTCCGCTTTCGCTGGCTCCCAACGCGGAAAACTTCTTGCTCGATGAACAGCTCGTACCCAGCCTCGGCACCGAAGATGCGCGCCTACTCGGGAAAGGATCATACGTCTTGGTGGAAGCGCCCTACTCGGTCCCGGTTGCCGTCCTTCCTGAGATCATCTTTCGGATCAAGCTCAAGGGTGTGACTCCGCTGATCGCCCACCCCGAGAGGTGCTATGAGTTCGAACGCAAGGGCCGGGCGGCGGAAGCGGTGCGCGCGGGAGCTTACTTGCAGCTCGATCTCGGTGCCCTGATCGGCCGGTACGGCCCGAAGGCAAGGAAAGTAGCGCGTGCGCTTCTCGAGGAAAACCTCTATTCGGTGGCCGCCACCGACCTTCATTCGCCCCGCGGCGCGGGGGATTGGCTTCGGCGAGCGCTCGAGGAGCTTCGCAAGGTGGCGGGCGAGGAGGCCTTTACCGTCCTGATGAAGGACAATCCGTGCAAAATGCTGGCTGGAGAATCCGTGGCTTGAGCTCGACGCCGCTGCAACGAGAAGGACACCTGTGAAACGCGTTCTCAAATTCCTGCTCAGCATCCTGCTCACCGTCGTCTTGGGTTGGTGGGCATTTCGAGACACGAATTGGCACGAACAGTGGCAGAGCTTGCGCTCGGCGAACTATTGGTGGCTGGTTCCGTACTTCGCCGTCCTGCTGACCATTCATGTCTGTCGCACCCTTCGGTGGGGCTATTTGTTGTCGGGCCTGGAACGGGTGAGGTTTAGGCAGCTGAATGAGGCCTCCGGCATCGGCTTCATGATGCTTCTTTTGCTTCCCTTCCGGTTGGGCGAATTCGCGCGCCCATTCTTGATCGGCCAGCGAAGCTCGATCCGCCGAAGCGCCGCGATGACGTCGGTTGTCCTGGAGCGAATCGCGGACGGGATCTCGATCGCGGTGCTGCTGCGCTTGCTGCTTTTCTTCATTCCCGAGGACGGCGAGTCGGTTCGCTTCGCCCGCTGGGGGGCGAACGTGATGTTCTGCGTCTTCGCCGGAGGGCTCGCGTTCCTGCTCTTTGCGCTGTGGCATCAGCAGCGAGCGGTTCAACTGGTGCGGATCACGTTTGGCCGGGTGTCGCCCAAGCTTGCGGCTCAGGTTGCACACGTGGTGGAGACATTCGTTGGGGCATTGCGGCACATTCCTCGTGGCTGGCAGATGGTCGGCTTTCTTTCTTTCACCGCCGCTTACTGGGGGCTCAACGGCGTGGGGATGTACATCTTGGCGCACGCCTTCGACTGCAGCGGGGTGGTAGGCGCGTGCGTGCCGATGCGGCTCACGCTGTTTCAGTGCTTCGTCGTCTTGTGCGTGCTCGTGGTAAGCCTGATGATCCCCGGCGCGCCCGGGTTCATCGGAACTTTCCAGGCAGGCGTAAAGCTCGGTCTATCGCTCTTTTTGCCGGCGGCGGTGCTGAACGGAACCGGCGTGGCCTACGCCAACGTGATGTGGTTTTGCCAAACCGCGCAGCAAGTCGGGCTCGGCATCGTCTTGATGACCATCGGAAACGTCTCGTTTAAAGACGTTGCCGGCAAACTGAGCAGGGAAGGCGAGCCGCCGGCGACGTCCGCAGCCGCCTAGCGGTGCGGGGCCAGAAATTCGCGCCGAGATCTTTGATGGCTTCGGTGCCTTCTGCCGCCGGGTGTGCGCTGCGAACGTCGAAGGATTTCGATTGGGGGGTACGCCGAGGGTGCAAGGGTAGAATGAAGCATTCATTCTACCCCCGGGGTGCGCCGGGAGGAGGCACTCGCTCAACCGCGCGTGCCCGCTGAACAGCCTGGCTCCCTAGCAGAGAACCCGGACGACTGGCTCTCGCGACACGCAGGCGGGCTGCCGGTGGCACCTCTGGGCAACGGCGTCATGTGGCTGCTGCGGAGTGACCGACTGGCGATTAAATCCTTGCGATGGCGCGAATCTCAGAGCGACTGGCCGAAAACGCCGCCGGCGAATTCTACGTGGACAGAACGTGCATCGACTGCGACGCCTGCCGGCAAATTGCGCCCACCGTATTTGGGCGCTCAGATTCGATCGCGCAATCATACGTTCATCGCCAGCCGATAGACGCGCAGGAAACCCACCGAGCGCTGATGGCGCTCGTGACCTGTCCAACGGCGTCCATCGGCACGGCTCACCAGACCAACGCCACCGCTGCAGCTCGCTCCTTTCCTGAGCCGGTGGAAGGCGAGGTCTACTACTGTGGCTTCGCGGCGGAGTCGTCCTTCGGCGCATCGAGTTATTTCATCCGGCGTCCGGAAGGGAACGTCCTGGTTGACTCGCCGCGCGCGGCGGGTCCGCTGATGAAGCGCCTCTCAGAGCTGGGCGGAGTCCGCTGGATGTTCCTCACCCATCGCGACGACGTTGCCGATCATCGAAAGTTCGCCCGCGCTTTCAAGTGCGAGCGGATTCTGCATCGTGCAGACCTGACCGGGCAGACCGCGGACGTCGAACGAATCGTCGAAGGCACCGACCCGGTTCACCTCGCGGATGACCTGATGGTGATTCCCGTTCCCGGGCATACCCGCGGCAGCTCGTCGCTCTTGTATCGCGACACCTTCCTGTTTACCGGTGACCATCTCTGGGGAGCGGATCGCGAGGACGAGCTGGAAGCGTCGCGGTCCGTTTGCTGGTACTCCTGGCCTGAGCAGGTGAGATCGCTTGCGAAGCTGAGGGAATTTTCCTTTCGCTGGGTCTTGCCCGGGCACGGGCGCAGACTGCGAGCAGAGTCTTCCGAACAGATGCGCGACTGGCTCACGCGCCTGCTCGAGCAAATCGGCCCCGTTTCCTCTCGTCGCTAGGCGGCTACAATTTCTCCTCGAGCCACCGCGCGATCTTCTGCCGGACCGTGAGCCTCCGATTCAAGCCCGGTCTGGGGTCTGGGCGGGAGGTCGTTCGCTCGATCGGCGCGTCGAATCTGAGCAGCACGGTGCTCTCGGTCCACTCGTCTTGGTCTGCGGTTTTTTCCCGAGTTGCCGCGCGGTGGCCCTGGTTAACGCTCACTTGTTCGGCTCACGTGGCAAACAGCCGTATTTAATCAGCAGATCGTTGACTGCTTCCCTCAGATACTCGCTTTGAGCGACTCGCGTTCGGCGCGAGAGCTCGCGCAGGCGAAGCACCTGCTCTTGCGAGATGAGCACATGGGTCGAGACCGCTTGATGCGCATCTTGGACCGGCTCCGCGTCGGCCTGCGTCTCCTCCAGCGCGGCGTTTCCGTTCAGATCTGGCATCGGATCCCTCCGGCACCCGTTACAGGGCGCTACGGGTCTGTGCGCGCAATTAGAGATGCTTCGCAATGGCTGTCAAAAAAACCGCCCGGTCCGAGGAGAGACCGACAAGGTCCGACCGCGCGCGTTTGAGCTTTCATGGCTAGGGTCGGACTCGAACCGACTACCTGCGGATTATGAGACCGCCGCTCTAACCAGATGAGCTACCTAGCCTGATTGAGTCATCGGTATACCAGAAGCCCCGACCTGAGCAACGAGCTCGAAGCGATGGCCGAGCACCTACAGCGTCGAATTTTTTCTCGAGGTGAGGGCGCTGATTTGTGGTTAAGGAAGACCGTGCATCAATGAGGAATGGCCTTATCTTCGCCGCGCTGGTGGTGGCAGCCGCCTGTCCTTCGTTGGCTCAAAAGCCGGAGCAAGTTCCCGCTCCACCGCCGTCGTCTCCGGAGCAGGGGATCTCATTAGCACCGGCGGAGCGTACCGAATCGACGCCCCCGATTGCTCCGGCCGGCACCGAGCCGCAACGACGGTG
Source organism: Myxococcaceae bacterium (assembly GCA_035262305.1). Classification (GTDB taxonomy): domain Bacteria; phylum Myxococcota; class Myxococcia; order Myxococcales; family Myxococcaceae; genus DATFTC01. Next base: position 50,443 of record DATFTC010000011.1, read on the forward strand.
GTCGTCGTTCTTGCCTCTCATGGCCGATGAGGCCCGGAGGCGCGGCGTCGACTTGCCGCTGCCATTCGGCGTCTCGCTCGTCTATTACCGCCTGCGCGTGCACCCCCATTTCGAGATCTTCACCGAGGGCGGCACGGATTTTCGCAAGGGCTGGTACTTCGTCCTCGGTCCGACTGCGCGGCTGTGATCCAGCTCGAGGCCGCGAGGCAACGCGCGGCGCGCTCGTCGTCTGACAGGGCGCTGCGCGGCTGTTTTACGCCGAGGGCTTTGCCCTCAGCCGAGGCTTTATCCGTTCCAGCGCCGCGCGGCAGTAATCGGCGCTCGGCGTTTCAGGCGCGGTTTTGATCACGTGTTGGTAGACGGTGTTCGCCACGGCGACCTGGCCCGCCTTGGCAGCCGCGTCCGCCACCGA
>DATFTC010000012.1:0-5821 GCA_035262305.1 Myxococcaceae bacterium
TGGAAAGTGACGAGCCAGTTTTCGCAGCGGCGCGCGCCAGGCGAGGTGGAGAGCCGCTCGCGACGTTCTCCAAAAGTCGCTCGCCAAGAACGGCGCGGCCATCCACGAGTACCGAAATTCTGCAAAGTTGCGGTCGACCAAACGCTGCTCCGAAAAGATGAGACTGCCCAAGAAGACCTGCCAGCCGGAGGGACGCAGCTCGTCGAGCACAGGTTCTGGTACAGCGGCGTTCATCGCAGTCCGCGCCGTGCGAAGCGCGAAATACACCGGCCCTTGCATTTTGCTCTCTCGCGCAGCGGCAATGACCGACGGCCATTCCAGATTGGGATGGCGCTCGATGAAAAGTTTGAGGTCGTAAAGCCAACCGACCCCTTTGAATAAATGCTGCGTCGCGTGGGTGGCGAGGTACGCGAGCTCGTCCTCCGGTCGCAGATACTTCACCGGGTGACCTTCCAAATCCGCTCGGATCGCGCGCCGGAGAAGCTCCTCCGCCTCGATCGCTCCGCCAAATCCGCTGATCGCGCGGAAATGCAGCTCGACCGAGCCAGAGGTTCCATAGAAGTTCAAGTGGTGGTGATGGTGAAGCTGATAGTCCTCGAGCTCCTCTTTTTTTTGTAATCCGATTTCCACCAGGGCCGTTTCAGCCGCTTGCAATTCATCGCGGCTGACGAGCAGATCGACGTCTGTCATTGGGCGATAAAGCGGATCGGGATAGCAGCGGTGAGCCAGACCGTAGCCTTTGAGCAGTACCGGCAGCACGCCGTGACGCGAGAGGGCCTCCAGTGACTTGAAGAGCAGCTTCTTGACCTTGATCCCAGTCACCGCGATCGACAGCGCATCGCGCTTCAAGGCGGCGGCCGCCTGAGCGCTCAAGGCAATGCCGGCCTGCCGAAGCTCGTGATGGGCTAGGCCGGACAAACCGTGGCGAGCGCATTTGGCAACGAAGTCATCCTCGTCCAGTTGCGAAATCGCGCTGCGGACAGCCTCGCGCGGCCCCGGTGTGACACGCAGCAAGTCGAGCAATGCAGACACGCTAGTTCATGCGCTGCGACTCGGGGCGCTTTGCCGCTCGCAGCGGGCTGCGGGCCACTCCCTGGGAGATCACGTCGCGAGTCGCCTTGGCGATCGAGTCCGCAACCAGCTCCAGCGCCAGCTCTTCGTCCCGATTCACCTCGCCTCGGCCGTCCCGCCAAGCCAGAGTAAGCTTGCCGAAATTTCGCTCGTTGGCGGTGATCTCCAGCGCGATTTCCAGCGGCAGTGCCGACCCCGCCGAGCGCTGCGTGTCGAATCGAACGGTGTCTTCCAAGTCACCTCCGCGCCGTTTCAGCCGCAGCTCGAGAGATGAGGCATCCAGTGCGTCTGCCAACGGGCAGACCGACTCCCAGATCTGCTCGACGGTTTGCGCCTTGGCGAGATCTCCGTTGACCTGCTTGACGATCGATCGAAGCTGGGTGTTTCGGCGCCGGACCTCTTGCGCCATCGTCATCTCCTGGCGGCTCAGATACCCCAGCTTGCGAATCAGGACGAAGACGATCAGGCCGACTCCCATCAGCAGCATTGTTCCCTGTGCGCTGTTTGCGTAGGCCATCGCCAGTGCGGTCAGCGCGAACAGGCAGCAGAGACCGTAGAGGAGCAACACCGCTCTTCGATGCGTCAACACCAGTCGACTCATCAACCGGTGGTGGATGTGTTCCTTGTCCGAGCTGAAGAGCGCTCTTCCGAGCAGGCTTCGGCGCACCATCGCCAGCAACGTATCCATGATTGGCAGCCCGAGCGCAAGAACCGGCACCAGCATCGCCACCGCCGTGCCGCTCTTCGCTGATGTCTTGATTGACACCGTGGCCAAGACAAACCCGAGGAACATGCTGCCAGTGTCCCCCATGAAAATGGAGGCAGGGTTGAAATTGAAAATCAAAAAGCCGAGCACCGCTCCCCCGAGCGCCGCCATCACCAGGCAGAGCAGCACCTCGCCCCGAGCGAAGGCGAGGACGAAATTGGTGGCGACGGCGAAAAAGGCAACGCCCCCGGCAAGCCCATCCAGGCCATCGATCAGATTCATCGCATTGATCACGCCGACGATCCAAAGCAGGGTGAATGGAATGCTCGCCACTCCCAATGCCAGCGGCGCTCCAAACGGATTGGCGATGTGCTCGATGCGGAAGCCCAGAGAATAGAGCGCTCCGGCGGCGCCGAACTGAATCGCAAACTTCAGCTTCGCTCCGCACCCGCGAAAATCATCGTAGAGCCCGAGAAAGGCGGTCGAAATTCCACAGCAAAAAAGGCCGGAGAGCAGCTCGGTATTCCCGCGGAAAATTCGACCCACGCTTGAATCGACAATCAACAGCGCAAAGAGCGGAGCAAAAAAACCGCAGACGATGGCCACGCCGCCGAGCCGCGGAACCGGCGTCCCGTGAATCTTGCGACTTGTCTTCCTGTGGTCGACCCAGCCGTACCTGAGCGCGCGATTCCTCACCGCGACGGTGAGAAACGTCGACACCATGACTGCGCATAAAAATGCGACGAAGTAGGTGATCATCTAAGAGATCTTTCTCTGATGGTTTCGACGCGATGGTCGCAATGGTTGACTATTCGCGAATCAGAATCGGTTGTTTAGGCCTGCGGAACTACCAACTCATCGAGGAGCGCGAGGTACTGCTCCGCCAGGGCTTTTCGGGAGAAGCTCGCCTCGACGAAGGATCGGCCTTTCGATCCCATTTCGCGGCAAAGCGAAGGATCACTTTTGAGCTTCAAAATCGTCTCCGCCAAAGCGACTGGATCCTCGGGTGGAACGAAAACGCCGGCCCGCGCGCCCTCCACCAACTTCCGCGCTTCTCCATCGACGCTCAAGACAATCGCGCGGGCGGCGCCCATAATCTCAAATATCTTTGAGGGCAGCACTGTCTTGAAGAGTGGTTTCGCCTTCAGCAAGACCAACGCGACGTCGCAGGCAGCGAGGTAGCTGGCCACCTTACTTCGTGGCTGTTTGTCGATGAATGTGATTGAGCTGAGGTTCATCGACCGAGCGCGTGCTTTGAGAGCTGCTTTTTCGGCGCCCTCGCCCACCAGCACGAAGCGAATGCTGGTGTGTTCTCTCAATCGATCCGCCGCTTGGAGAATGGTTTCCAATCCGTGCGCCATACCGTGTGTTCCCACGTAGAGGCACATGAAGTCGGTTGGAGAGAGCCGCAATTCGTCGCGGATTTCGTTTTGTCTCGGCAACGGCTGGAACAAGCTCAGGTCGACGCCGTTTTTGACGACGCGCAACTTGTTGCGCGGGACGCCGCGCGCGGCCAGCTCTTCCACGAACGCGTCCGTCACCGTCACGATTCGCGCGGCTCTTGAATAAAGGAACATCTCGAGCTGCTCGAGCAATTGAATTGCCGGGTGCGTCGCGGACATGGCGCCGACTTCGACGATCGACCGGGGCCAGAGATCGCGAACCTCGAAGATGAACGGAGCGCGCTTGAGAGCGCTCATCCAAAATCCAGATGCCGCGGTGAGAAGCTGCGGGCTGGTGGCGATCACCACGTCCGGGTCTCTGGTGAGAAACGGGCCAATCAACGCCGCGGAAAGCGCGTAGGAGACATAGTTGAGGCCGCGCTTGACCAATCCCCGGTTGGCCGCGGCGTAGATCGGCGTGCGAACAACGTTGACCTCGTCGCAGCGCTCGCGCCGGATTAATTGACCGCGGTAAGCCGGCGGAATGATTCCGCTCGGATGGTTTGGGAAACCGGTGAGCACCGTCACTTCGTGACCGAGCGCAGCCCACTCCCGCGACAGCTCATACACCCGCGCCGCCGGCGCTCCCATTTCCGGAGGAAAATACTGGCTCAGATACAGAATGCGCATCTCACGCGGAAGCGATTCTCTTTCTCGAATCGCTCACCCTGACTTCGTTGAAACTGCAGCCCTCCAGCTCGAAACGCAGCTGGATACCGCCGGCGTCGATGGACCAATTTTTATTCTCAACCTGAATGTGTGCCTCTCCCGCGGAGAGAACGGTGACGAAGCGGAACGGAAGCTCGCCCTGCCGTTCGACGGAGAGCGACGGCACCGCAATCTTCTCGCCGTAATGGCGCGACAGCCACCCGCGCGGAGGCTCGTCCAGACCAGACACAACATCGCCGCTCAAAGGCTTTCCGTCCCCGTCGGCGACGGCGATGCAAAAGCGACCCGACGGCGTAACCAGCGTCAATTGGCCTCGGCTGCGATTGTACTCGTATGGGAAATCTCCCCCCAGCCAGTGAAGACGAGCCGAATGCGCCCCTTCCCCGGAGATCAAATCCACGATGACCCAGACTTCATCTTTCGCAAACAGCACCGACCGTTGGTGAACGCAGCCGGTGGTTCGCCGGTAGCCGTAGTGCTCGCCGGCGCAGACTGCCCACCGCGGTTGGTGCTGGAAGCGGTTCAGCTTCGCCCGAGTCCAGTAGAGATTCTTGAAGCGGCGGTAGGGCAGCATTTGCTCTTCGCCGTCGATCTGAACTGTGTTGTGGCTCGCGGTTCGCGCGAAGTGGCGATGCCACTTTTGCGGACCGTTGTAGGAGTAACTTCCCGAGTCGACGATGACGTTTCTCGCTCGCCACCAGACGTCCAACGAAAGCATGTCGATCTGCGAAAACCGCTGCTTGATGTCGCCGCATCGGAGCACACAGAAGGTCGAGGCGTCATTCCCGCGCAGCACATGACTGCCGGACTCGGTAAAAGAAAGCGAGCGCATCGGTCGCCTGTGGACGGGCACGTCGAGCGCACGGGCGCCCAAGAGCCACGCGCACTCCTCATCCCAAGGTCCCGACTCATAGAGCCGCTCCCCGCGAGTCAACACACTGAGCGACTGAAGGACCGGCCTGAAATCTGAGAAGTGGCAGGTGCTGAGGACGAAGGGGAGCGAGCCATCGTTCGATCCAAAATTCGGAAGCCGTCCATCACTTGGGTTCTGGTGCGCGAACAAGAAGTCGAGCGACTTCTCCATGGTCGAGAGCCAGACTTTCGGCAGTGGCTCCTTGATCTTTTTCAAGAGCGCCGACGCCCACAAATAGTACAGCATCACTACGCGGTGATAATTGTGAGAGTCTTGGAATTGACCTCCATCGGAGAAGAACTGCGCTTCGGCTGCCTCACTCAATACGGCAAGACTTCTCTCTCGCCAGGGCGCTGCTCTGGCGTCGAAAAACAGCGTGCTCGCATGCAACAGCGCCAGCGCCTCGGCGATCAGGTGATTGTTGTAAATGGCCCGGCGCGTGTAATTGAAGTAGCCATCGATGTGCTCGGCCATCTGATGGCACGCCTGAATGACCGCGGGAGCAATCTTCTGCAATGCCTGCTCTTCTCCGAGGACCGACAGCGCAAACGACCACGCCATCAGCCGGATGGCCAGCTCTTGACCAGAGACCCAATGAATCCCCAGCCCGTAAGGATTGTGGCCAATGAAGCCGCTGATCTGTTCCGCGAGTGCTTGCGACAGATGCGGCCGAAGTGACGGCTCGAGCGCGGCTGCACGGGCCATTCGATACGCGTGGGGAAACCGTGCCGCTTCCCAGGTGAGCTTGACGTCGCCTACCCTCGCTTCGTCTCTCAAGGCCCGGGTCCAGTGCAACCTTGGATTCCAGCGCCGGCCATTGAATGGATTCAAATGCCAGTCGATCGGCTGACCGAAATCGGCAGACCATCGACTGAAACAAAGAATGCGGCCTCGTGCGGACTCTTCCGCGGATTGGAGGAGCTCCGTGCGCGGTTGACCGGAAATTCGGCTCCGCATTACATCGGAGACCGCGTTCGCATCGAAGAACAGCCACTTCGGAAGGTCGGTTGCCGTTCGCCG
>DATFTC010000013.1:0-2312 GCA_035262305.1 Myxococcaceae bacterium
CGCGAGCGGTTCTGGGGCTCTCCGGTGCCCATGACCGTCACCGATTACGACGACTTCGTGCTGTGGGTGACGCTCGGCATCATCCTCGGGGGCCGGATCGGCTATGTCCTCTTCTACAATCCGAGCTATTTCGCCGCGCATCCGCTGGAGAGCTTCCAGCTGTGGAAGGGCGGGATGTCGTTTCACGGCGGCTTTCTCGGCTGCGTGCTCGCCGTGGTCTTGTTCGCGCGCCATCGCGGCCTGTCCATCCTCTCGCTCGGCGACATCACCTGCGCGGCCGGAACGATCGGGATTTTCCTCGTCCGCATCGCCAATTTCATCAACGGCGAGCTTTGGGGCCGCCCGACCGACGTGCCATGGGGGATGGTGTTTCCGACCGGCGCGCCGCTGCCGCGCCATCCGAGCCAGCTCTACGAGGCGGCGCTCGAAGGGCTGCTGCTGTTCGTGGTGCTCACCGCGTTGATCCGCGCTGGCGCGCTCAAGCGGCCCGGTTTCATCCTGGGCGCGTTCAGCTTCGGTTACGCCGTCGCCCGCTCGATCGGCGAACATTTTCGCGAGCCCGATCCGCAGCTCGGCTTCCTGTGGGGCGGGCTGACGATGGGAACGCTGCTGTCGCTGCCATTGATGCTCGCGGGCATCGCGCTCATGGCGGCGGCGATGCGAAAGGAGACGGCGCGGCGGACATGACGGAGATTGCCCCGCTCGAGGAGTGGGTGAAGATTATTAGCTGGATGATAGATCAAACCAGTCCGAGCTATCGTGCCCAGCATGGGCAGTCCCGCCAAAGTGCATAGACCACAGTGCAGAAGGCAAAGAATATGCTCAGCCCAAGGGGGATCGTGAATTCTAGGCCCCGCGTGTAAGCGGTTGCGTCCAGCCCAATACGTTCGCGATGGCCACCAATGTCATACTGAATGAAGCACAGAAGAAGGATACCGAGCAGCAGTACTAGAGCGCAGAGTACTGTCCCAGCCCACCTCTCAACGAAGTCCAACGGATCAAACGCCTTCTTGACCGCGAACGCCGCCGCCAACAGTAGAATGTTCCGCGGTCAAGACCGCTCGTGGCGGTGATTGGAGCGACGTGCAGGTCGCCAAAATCTTGCGGCGTTAGGACCTTCGAGGAATCCCCCGGACGGCTTCCCAGCACCGGCACACTCTCGGTGCCACCTAGCCCTCCACAGAACTCTCGCCCTGTTCCGACTCCACATGCTCAGTCTGTTGCACCGGAGCAAGGGGGACTTCCAAGGAGGAGTTCGAAAGCAACTTCTTCGCCGGGTGACGGGATCAGGCCCAACCTCCAACAGGCTGAGCAGGGCATTGGAGCTGATGCACTCGGTGCCGCGATAGATCGTGCCCCTGGCGCGGCTGAGAACGGTATCCCACTGATCTGGTTCGAGCATGGTGTTGCGGGTCCTTTTATGGGTACAAATCGATTCCCGTCGGATTCATCAATTATATCAACAACGATGGCGGAGGATAGCTCCGCCGTGAACTGTTCCGGTACAGCGGTGCGCGAGCAACTCAGGGAAAACTCCGCCCGAGGGACGGGGTTTGACGTTTTTAGGATGTCCCTCTGACAGCGCGAGCGTCTGAGAAATTTGTTGGCGGCGGGGCGCATCTTAAGCGCCCAACCGAACATTAGGCCCCATTCCATATAAATTAGGCGGCCAGTATGGTTTGATTGCGGAACTGACCGTTTCTCCGGCCGCTCATGGATTTCAACCGGCTTCGGATCGTCGAAGCCCCCGGAACTGATCGAGGACGAGGACATCGCCGGCTACTGGCCGCAGACCACGCGTCCGGTCCGTGGGCCGCAGGAGTATGCTAAACGCATCATCGATTTGCTCGACTTCATTCCCGACTTCCGCGCCGAACCGATCGAGCGCGCGACCAATGGGGATGTCATGTTCGTGCGTTGGATCGCCTATTATGCCCTTACAGCTTCGCACGCATCCCCACATAGACCGAGAGCGGCTGCGCCGGCGTGACCATGCGGGGGTCGTTCAGCACGTTCGGTATTGCGATCGCGACCGTCGAGTGCGTATCGAAGAAAGTGCCGAAGGTCGCGAATTTGCGATTGAACAGGTTGTTTATGACCCCATAGATTTGCCACTCCTTGGTCAACTGGTACGAGCCGTGCAGGTTCGCGACCCAGTAGTCGGCGAGCTTAGGGTTTTGGTTGGCGTCGTCGCCAATAAACCATTGGCGACTGACCCAGATGACGTCGGTGCCGAGCTTCAACTCCGGCGTAATCCAATAGTCGACGCCACCTTTGACCTGGTGCCGCGGTATGCCGGGAATCTGCTTGCC
>DATFTC010000014.1:0-5471 GCA_035262305.1 Myxococcaceae bacterium
TGCGGCTCGGTGGGCGTCACCTCGAAAGCGAAATGGAAGGCGGGCAGACGCTCTCCCGGACGGTCCTGCGCATAGGTCAGCTGTGGGATGCGAAAGTTGTTCGGTCGCGTCTCCACGCCCCTGTAGGTGCCGGGATAGAGATCGATGGGCCAGTGTATGGGCAAGTCGGCGGACGATACCGATAGTTGGTCGGCATCTCGGTCTTGTTAGACTAGAGTCCATAGCGTTGGTTCAGGTGAGCCGCCGCTCAGGCGCTAACGCCATTGTGCTCGGACCTTTGGCAGCTGTTTGATGTCGCGTTCGACGCTACGGATCTTCTTCAATATCGTTTATTGGTCTTTCCTCACGCTTGGCGCGCGCCGCCTTCCGAGTGACCCAGATCGGTGCAGCGAACCGGGCAGCATGGAAGGCAGCAACCGCCCAGGGAGCCCCCCGCGATCAATATAGGCGGTGAGATCGTAACCCGATCCCGGATGTCGACTACACGATTTTTCAAGGTATTGGGCGATGCCATCATATTGCTGAGCCAGTCGTTCTAGTGCCGATTTCGTCTGGCACCGCGACTGGTATACAGCAGCTAATCGACGAGCACCGCGAGCTTGGTCCCTGTAATAAGACGGGAGGTCCACACTGCCGCAACACCACAATGGCCGCCAAAGTTCCACCTCTAGCCTTGGCGGTCGGTTTGTGAGGAATGAGTTCCGCCGGGGTCCGGCTATCTGCTTGCGCGCATAATCGGAAGTGATTGTAAAAGTGATCCTCGACGGTGATCAAAAAGCCGAGAAAAGCGCAGGCGAATGCTCTGCTCCGGGCGATCTTTAGCGAACTGCTGATGAGCGTCAGGCGGCTTTAAGCGCCTCCACGTTGCAGACGGCGAGCTCACGGCGCAAACCCTTGAGCGCCATCGGTCCGATTTCCCTGACATCGGCTGCGTCGGCGACTGAGGTAGCGAGGCGCGACGTAATCAGGATCTGTCCGTCCTTAGCGGCTTCGCATAACCGTGCCGCGGTATTGATGACGGTGCCAATCGCGCTGTAATCGAAGCGCCCCTCGAAACCGATCTGCCCAAGTGTCGCAAAACCTTGCGCAATGCCGATGCCGAAACCGAGTTGATAGTCGTGCCGGCGCCAAGTCCGCGCAAGCGCGGCGACGGAATCCCGCATGGCAACCGCTAGACCGACAGCGCGCTCGGCCGGGTTGGGACATGGTAGGGGATCGTTGAAGTAGACCATCAAGCCGTCGCCGACGAAACGGTCGAGAGTACCTTCAAATTGCTGGATCAGCGGCACGAGCGCCGCGTGGTAATCGTGGAGCAGTGCCATGACTTCTTCCGGTTCCGCGCTTTCTGCAAAGGCGGTAAAGCCGCGCAGGTCGCAGAAGAGGACGGCGATGTCGCGGCGATGGCTCTCGAGGATGCGCTCGTTGCCAGACGACACGATTAGTTCGGCGAGCGATGGCGCGAAGAATCGCTTGAGTCGAGCCATCCGCTCAAGCTCCCCAAGCTGCGCGGCGACCCGTTCTTCGAGGGTCTTGTTCCAGGCGGCGAGCTCGGCCGCCTGCGCCTGCACCTGATCATGGGCACGGGCCAGCGCATCGCGTGAAGCTTCCAGTTCGTCCTGAGTTGCTAGGAGGGCCGCATTGGCCGCCTCCAGCCGCCGATTCAGGAGTGCTTCGCGCTCCCGCGCCAGCGTCATGTCATAGGCTTTCTGCTGAATGCGCCGAGCCGCATCGCGCTCGGCCGAGACGTCGAGCAACACCACCAAAAACGTATCGTCTTGTAAAAAGAAATGGAGATCAGCCGCGCGACCACTTGGCAACTCCATCGACGGCACGACAAAGGGTGTGTCAACCGGCGGAAGAAACCCTTCCAGGAAGAAGGCCTGTTCGGCGGCCTGCTCGCCCAAGCGCAAGCCCGCTAGGCCATAAGCATTGAGTTGTCCTCCGGCGCCGACCAAGTTTAGCCCGGAATCAACCTGCAAATAGGCCACGGCCCGCTCACTACAGAGCAAGGTCTGCAGCTGCTCGGCGATGGTCGTCGGTACACCTTCCATGACTCAACGCACGACGCGCTCAGCGAGCGTCCCGAAAGCATCGTCGACCCCTTCTCCGGTTCGCGCGCTCGTCGACCGGACCCACCAGCCGCTCTGCTGCAGATCCTGGACTTCTTCGTCCCGGACTGCCCATTCCTCCCGAAGATCGTTTTTGTTCAGCAGCAGAACGAATGGTAGCGGACCGAAATCCGTCTCAACGCGTCGGCGCAGCGACATCGCTACCTCAAGAGTCGAGGGCCGCGTCCCGTCGGCGACCAGCACGTATCCTGCAGAACCGCGGAGATAGCTCATGCGCAGCGAAGATATATCGTCCTCGCCCGCGAGATCCCACAGGATGAGGCTCACGGTCAGATCGGACAGGTCGACAGTCTTCTTGTCGATTTTGACGCCCACCGTCGTGAGATAAGTCTCTGAGAACACGCTTTCGACGAAACGCTTCACCAAGCTAGTCTTGCCTACTGAGAAGGCACCCAGCATGCAGATTTTCTTTTGCAGCGTCGCGGTCATTGCTGTTCCTCGATCCCGACTTTGAACGAAACCCGGCGATTTGCCGAACGTGCGGCCTCGGAGGATGCCGTCTCCAGCGGTTCCAGCTGACCGGCGCCGCGCACCGCGAGCAGATCGGGATCGACGCCACGCTTCTTCAGGAGCGCGCGGACAGCCTCGGCGCGCGCCAAGCTTAGCGACAAGTTGAACGTGCCGTTGCCGGCATCATCGGAATGCCCTGTTAGCATCACCCTCGCCGTCAATCGCAGACGGGACGCCAAGGATTCAAGGTCGGTCAGCTCCTTGGCCAGCTGATCGAGGATGGCGTCCTGCCCTACTGTCGGCAGAGACTGGTTAAAATTGAAATGAATTTCGTGCGACTGGATCGCCTCGCTAAGCTTGCCGATCGCGCCTTCGTTGATGTCATGCACGTGGGAAAGATCAAGACTGGGTCCCCCGGCCGGCAATCTACGGCCAGCGACACGGGCGCGGTCGATCCAAGTGGATGCTGCGGATCCCCTCGCCACGATGCGGTCGCCCTCGACCTCAAGAGTCACACTCGGTGGCGGATCAAGCGACCTCTGCAACCTCACCAGGACAAAGGTGGGCTCGAGCCCCTGATACGACTTCCAGAGGCTGGCGACGCTCGTGGGGTCAATTCCGGCTTGGTGCAGCAATAATTGTGGGTCGATTGCGAGCGGATCGCGCAAGCCAGAAATCACGAACTTACCGTCACGCTGTTCCGCCTCGGTGATCACGATGCCCGGCTCGGCCCGAAGCTGTGCGACGTAGCCGTCCCAGGTTCGCCGCTTTCCCGCCTCTAATTGTTGTGCGTGTTCCCAGGCCTGTTCGTTCTGCCACCACCGCCAGCCTCCTAGTCCCCCAAGTGCCAACAGTACCAGTCCGACCAAAGCAACGAACCATGGGAACCCGCGTTTGGCGGATATCTGCGCGCGCTGCCCCAGCGCGACGCACTCGCGCAAGTTTGCCTCGAGATCAGCAAAACCTGAACTGTCGCCGTCGAAACTTTCGAGCGCATGCCGGCGCTCATCGTGAATTCGCGACAGGACATCGCGTAAGGTTTCGTGCAGTCCTTCGGGTGGATTTCCCCGGATCACCGCAACCAGCATCGCGAACGGCCCCGGCTCGGACCAGAGCAGGAGGTCTCCGAGCCGCGCCGTGTCGAGGCCCTGCTGATCGGCGCCACTGAAGGAATCCCGCACGAAATCCTGGATAGCGACTAGCATCGAGGAAACGAGCTGCGGGTCTTGACCAACTGCGTTCGCTGCCGCGACGTGGGAGATCAGCAGCCCGGTGTGCCGGTGGATGAGAAAGACGTGCTCGACTTGGTAGACGAGAGTGTGCTTCAGCACGACCTCCGCGAAGGAGACTCCGGTACGCCAAGCCTCCCAGCGCCATTTGAGCCCGCGCCAGGTGAGGCTGTGTTTCAGCGACTCATTGAGCGACTGAAAGGTTTCGTCAATCGTCTCGCCGATGGACTTGCGGATCGCCGGGACGATCAGCGGGTAAAGAATATTGAGCAGCGTGCGCGGATCACTTCGGATCGAGCTCTGCGTGGCCTTTTCCAGAGTAGGCGCTAACACCTCACCTAAGCGCGCATCGCTCGACACCTGGGCTACTGCGGCGGGCAGGACGCGTCCGACCGCGATTGCGAGCTGCTCTGGATCCTCTAGGACCTTCCGCAGCCGCGACAACACCTCGATTTCGCGCCCGACCAGCAAGTTCCGCAGTTGTTCGAGCCTCGGATCGATCGGGCGCACGCCATTCGGCTCTGCACCGAACTGGGGTTCTACATTCCGGGCAAGCTCGACGAGGAGACCGGCTAACGCCTCACGATCGATTCCTGGTTCGCGTGAGAGAGGACGAAACAGCCATTCGAGAGTAGCGGCGGCGGATGTGCTCACCGCAAGGGCCGATCAGCTGGGCGCCCAACCGCGCGCTGACTCGGCGGCTGCCGTGCCGACGCTTTTCGGTCCGATGTCTTGATTCAAGCACCGTGCGATCTCGACGAAAAGCCCCGCCAGCAAGTTCCGATCGGTTTTGACGTTGCTCAGCTCCGAGAACATCTTCTCGATCGTGCGCTGGATGTCCTCGCTCCTGCGCTTGATCTCGTCCCGCAGAGATTGCACCTCTTGTGCCAAGCGGTCGGCTTGGTCGCGCTCGAGGCGGCTCAACTGCTCAGATGTTGAGCGAAGACGTTTTTCAACCGCGTCGTAATGCTCACGCTGGGTGCGCTCAATTTCCTTATCCGTATCGGTGCGCAGGTCTTTCTCTTCGCGAAGCTGGGCTGCGAGCGACTCCAGCTGCTGCTTCGCGCTCAATTCAAGGGAACTGAGGTTGCGCGCCGTCTCAGATTCGACTTCCCGGAAGCGCTGTGAAAACCGCTCTTCGAGCATAGAGAACCGGCGATCGTAATCTTGCATTTGACTGCCGAACAGGAGATCGCGGATCTTGTCCACGCCCACCACTTCGGTGCCCGGAAGTGGACCATTGCCCATTTCCCCGGCGACATCGGCTTGGATCGGCTCAACCTCCCCCGATTTCTGCGCTTTCATTACCAACCTCCTCTCGGTTGACCGGCGTATTTTCCCGGATTCGTAAATCCGTAAATCTGAGTTTTATTGCATCGCGGCCGCCTAGCAAAGAACTTCGGAACGCGACGTCTAGAGCCTCGTGAGGTCGCGACGCCACAGCCTCCCAAAGGCTTCAATTTCCGGGTTTTCTTTTATCGTCGGCGATATGCAGTGGTAACCCAGCAGCGTTATAGGCTCCGACCGGGCCAAATGCGGCGAGTGCCCGTTGACACGGCGTGGAACGGTGGACGCGACTGCCGACGTAAGCGTTACGCTGCGATCCCCGGGTTAGAATTTGCAACGGCCCAGGGTCCGGGGGAGGGCCTTCCCGACTTCGTGA
>DATFTC010000015.1:0-3023 GCA_035262305.1 Myxococcaceae bacterium
CGATGCCATTGCTGGAAAGAGAGCGCTGGCCAAGCTACCTCGCATCGATCCGGCGAAGATTGGATTTTGGGGCTTGAGCCAGGGGGGCTGGCTTTCGGTGTTGGCCGCGGCTCGCGATGCAAGCTCGGCTTTCGCGATATCCATCTCCGCACCCCTCGTCACACCAGAGAAACAGATGGAGTTTGCGACGGCGAATCTGCTCACCGTGCGGGGTTACTCGCAGGAAGAGGTCGAGCATATGCTTGCGGCCAGAAGGGCGTGGCTTGCTTACCTCAGAGGGTCCGCTCCCCGCGCCGCGGCGGTAGACGCGCTCCGCCAGGTGGAAGCCCAGCCCTGGTTCCATCTCGCCTTCTTGCCAACGGCTTCCAAGCTGACGGGGGAGCCGGAACAGACCACGGCGCGCAAAGAGATGGACTACGATCCGATTCCTACGGTCCGCAGCGCCAGGGCTCCGCTGCTCTTTATCTACGGCGGCGCAGATCCCTGGGTGCCGGTCGCCGAATCGGTCAAGCAGCTCGACAGCCTTTCCAAGCAACAAAAGAACATCCGCTTTGCGGTGCTTGGTGACGCGAACCACGAAATGATGTTTCAGGCAAAAGAGACGATGGCGTTCGACGCCAAAGCCACGGCGGAGAATGCACCTCAAGCCGCAGCCTATTTCGTGCTCTTGTCGTCCTGGTTGACACAGCACCTTGGCCCGTGAAGGAAATCGCAGCCAGGATGGTTGCCATTGCATCGCACCGCCGAGATGAGCGAAATTCGTTCGAGGGGAGGGAAACGAATGGCCCTAGAGACTCGAAGGAACGTTATCTCGCGCGTCGGAGCATGGGTGGCGATGCTGGTGGTTGCCGGTTGGGCTTACGAAGCTCGCGGGCAGGCACCGGAGATCTGCCTGGATAGCTTCGAGGTCGACGGCGGCTTCAGGATCCCCATCTGCCGCAACTATGCGCTCGAGGAGACGCAGCTTAAGGTGACTCGCGCGGTGGTCGCCATCCATGGCGCGGAACGGCGGGCGACGGCGACCTACGCCGCAGTTATCGCCGCGGCCGAGGAGGCCGGCGAAGACTCAAACACGCTCGTGGTCGCACCGCAGTTCCTGAACGAAACGGATCCCGGCCTTCCGGACGACGTCCTGTACTGGACGGGTACCGCCTGGCGTTTTGGCAATCGCTCGGTCAACGGAAACCCTCGCCTCAGCTCTTACGCGGTGCTGGACGCGATTTTGATCACCATCGCACAGGGCGGGCATTTCCCGAACCTCGCAACATTGGTCGTGGCCGGCCACTCCGCGGGGGGACAATTCACTCAGCGCTTCGCCTCCGCTAGCCCCGCCGAGATTCAGATCTCCGAAGATCCCGGCATCCCGATGCGTTATGTGGCGATGAATCCCGGCTCCTGGCTCTATCTCGACCCTGCTCGCTGGGATCCGGATTCGGAAAGCTTCATTCCCCCGGATCCCCAGTGTTGCCCTGGGTACGATGATTACGGCTACGGTCTTCATGCCAACCTTAATGAGTACATGAGAGCTGTTGGCCCGGACGAGATACGCAAGCGGTTCGGACAAAGGCGATTGGCGTATTTGCTCGGCGATCAGGACATCTGCCAACCCGACGAGCAGTGCACCACACCACCTGGAAGTCCTCCGCCCGACGGCGGCTGCGCGGCCATGCTGCAGGGCGGCTATCGATTCGAGCGAGGCTCCATTTTCTACGAGTACGTTCAATACTTTTACGGACCTGAAATCGTCACTCGACATTCTTTGGACATCGTCCCTGGCGTGGGCCACGACGGAACCGCGATGTTTACGTCGAGCCAGAGCTTGAACGCGATCTTTGATTACGCGCCCTGTTCCCTTCGGTAGAGCTGTGCCACTGTCGGAAGAGGGGCGTAGGCGATCCTGCACCGCGGATCATCAATAGGGGGAAGCGAGGGTGAGATGAGGAGCGAATTAGGATTTGCGGCACGTGCAACCGAAAAGCGGAACGCGTTCTTTTGCTTCGCCGCCGTCCCATTACTGGCGGCCATCGGTGTTCCGGCCAATGCCCAAGAAGAAGTCACGGTGACCATCGAGACTCACTTCTCGCCAAATCGCGATGGAGCGCGGCCCATTCAGGACGCCTGGATCCGGGAGTTGGGAAATGCGACCTGGTCCATTCGAGTGGCGATGTACAGCTTTACTCTTCAGCCCTTCAAAAACGCGTTAATCGAGGCCAAGAGCCGAGGGATCGACGTTCGCGTGCTTGCGGACAAAACCGGCCTGTTCTTTAACGATGTGCCCAGTTGCCCCGCGGTGGATTTGTACAATGCCGGAATCCCCATCAAGGGCTACGTCCCCTTGGACTCGAGAAACCTGCTGCATGATAAATTCATGCTGATCGACGAGTACGTGCTGATTACCGGGAGCGCGAACTTCACGACGTCCGCAGTTCAGTTCAACCACGAGAATTCCATCATCATCAAAACGCTGGGAGATACTCCGCAATTCATCACTTCGTACCGCGACCAGTTTGAGTCGATGTGGAACGATGAATTCGCGGACTTCAACGGATCCTTTGAGGACTGGATACCCGAAGGTTCCTGCCAGTAGAAGGAGCGAGCGAGCCTTTCGAGACAGACGTCAACGAACGCGTCGAGTCCATCCTTCGCGCTCGATAAGCGTTCTGACTCGATCACCGATTGCATCGCGAATTTGCCGCACTTGGGATATCGGCCGTCCCTTGGGATCCTCGAGCGTCCAGTCGTCACGCCGCAGGCCCGCAACAACAGGGCACTGGTCTCCGCACCCCATGTAACAAGGAGATACGCCCCCTCGACGAGTTCCGGCGTGAGTAGCTTTGGCTTCGCGGCTGAGACGTCGATGCCCACCTCACGCATGGCTATCGCCACTTCCGGATGAACGCGGCTTGCAGGTCGCGTGCCCGCCGAGACGGCCTGCGCCAGGGCGGGATTCGCGAGTTGGTTGAAGAACGCTGCCGCCATCTGCGAACGACCAGCGTTCTCTACGCATGCAAAGATGACCGCCT
>DATFTC010000016.1:0-2141 GCA_035262305.1 Myxococcaceae bacterium
GTGGATGGCATCGCTCATGCGCTGAAAGTAGCCGTTGAGCACACGCGCCAGGACGGCCGGCTCGAGCCGGTCGCTCATCGCGGTGGAACCGACGAGATCGGCGAACAGAACGGTCACCACTTTGCGCTCGGGGGCCGCCGCTTCGATCCCCGACTTCACGCCGTCGGCGATCAGGTGCTGCAGCACACCGGCTGGAACCAGCCGCGAGCAGGACTGCTGGAGATGTTGGAGGTCGGTGGCGATCGCTTCGAGCTGGGACCTCAGCGTCGTGTTCTGCCGCCATTGTCGATAGATTGTGACGGCGAGTCCCGCCAGGAGCACCAGCAGGGTAACTACGACGAAGGGTCCAGTCATAAATGATGGTCCATCACCGCCGCGCCCAACCGGCAGAGCCCATTGGCCAGCGATGCCACACCGATGGCCTCGAGGAGCTGCGGATCCGAGAGGTGGTCGCGGAGCATACGGGCGCGGCGCTGTAGCGGCGCGGGCTCGTACCAGATCGTTTCGCGCGCGAACGGCACGAGCAGCCTTTCGATCTCGTCGAGCTCGGGCGCGTCGAGATGAGTCAGGACCTGGGCGAGCGTCGATTCCTTCAATCCCTCTCTCCGGAGAGCTTCACTCACCTCCGGCGCGCAGACCTCGCACCCGAGCCCGCGCGCGACGACGGCAAGCATCAGAAGTTTGCAGCGTCGCGTGAGATGGGGAGAGGCCCACATTTCAGCGAGCGTTCGCGCCAATATTGCGCCGATCGGAGAACCCGCGTAGGTTTCCACGAGCCGGCCGTAGGCATAGGGCGGCACGGGCTCCAGCACGGTGGGCCGCCCGCGATAACGATGTCTTTTAACGATCAGACCGAGCAAGGGCCGGAGCAGCCGTACGTAAAGGCGATCGGGCATGCTCTCGATGGGAACCGCAGGGATCGCGGGGATCGTATGGGCGCGGTTGTTGAAATCCGTCAATGCGGCCGTGAACGCGATTTCTTTCATCTCATCGTCCCCCAAGCCCGAACGACGTAGAGTCTCACGGGCAGCTCGCGCTCCTGCAGGACCCGAGCGCGATTGGCTTCGCCCGAAGGCGACTGCCGCCATGGTTCGCGGCGGCAGATCGGCCCGCGTCAGGTCCTGTTCCATGCGCTGGATGCGCGTCCAGGACATTCCCTGAGCCCACAGTAACGCCCGCACGGCAGCGTAGCAGAAACGGCACGAGTTCTCCTGACTTACCACCAGCACGACGAGGTCCGCGACCGCTTGATCGAGGTGCATCAGCAGCCCGTACTCGGGATGCAGATCAATCACCGCCCGTGCCAGCCAGGGAACGGACGCGAAGTAGGCGATCATCGGGTTCGGAATCCCCCACCTTCGCCGCACGTAGGACTGTAACGCCGGGTCTGGAGAGGGCTCGAGCAGGCACGACTCCCATTCAACCTGTTGCAGGGCATTGTTCATGATCCGACTCAAACTCTCTTTATCGGATAAATATGTTCAAAATGGTCAAGCCATTCAAGTAGCGGAACTCGTTCAAAACGTTCAAGCCGTTCAACCGCTACGCTCCGTTCAAATCGTTGAAAAACGAGTCGGTTCCAGGCGTTTCAATCATTGGAGCATTCCAATCAAGAGATTCTTAAAGGCGTCATTGGCGCAGTGCTAGGCCGTACAGCGGCACGCTAACAGTGTTCTCGGCGACAAGAAAAAGATATATAGGTTGGATCCGACGCTCAGCACCGAAAGGAGGCGCATATGAGAGTGGGTTTCATTGGCCTAGGGACCATGGGTTCCAGCATGGCGCTCAACGTCCGCGCGGCAGGCTACGATATGGTTGTCAACGACATCCGGCGTGAGGCGAGCGCACCGCATTTACAGGCCGGCGCGGGGTGGGCCAATTCGGCGCGTGAAGTGGCCGAAGCAGCCGATATTGTCTTCACGTCGCTACCGGGACCTCGCGAGGTCGAACAGGTGGCGCTCGACGAGGATGGATTGCTCGTCGGCATGCGTCGAGGCACGGCCTGGTTCGACCTCTCGACCAACTCGCCGACGGTGGTCCGGCGCCTGCACGACCTCTTCACCGCAAAAGGCGTCGCGATGCTCGATTCTCCGGTGAGCGGCGGTCCCGCAGGCGCCAAGAGCCGTAAGCTAGCGCTGTGG
>DATFTC010000017.1:0-3766 GCA_035262305.1 Myxococcaceae bacterium
CACACGCCCCTAAGTCGGAGGCGGACGCGCGCTTCTGGTAGCCACGAACGGAGGCATTAGGCCCGAGCACGGCGGAGGGGATGGCGGTGGTGGCAGTATGTAGCCGGCGAGGCCGAAGGGTTGATCCGCCCTAAGCCCTCCGGCGACCTGGACGCTAGGGGTTCACGCCGGTTTCAAGGTAGACTTCGCTAAGGCACCTTACCGCCAACCGAGCTATGGCTTCGACCCGCCGCCTTGCTGCAATCCTCGCCGCCGACGTGGCCGGCTGACCGTCAGCTCCATTCGGGCTTAACTTGATAATGACGCCAGCCGAGGATCGAGAGGCAACGCGATGGAGAAGGAGCCCATCTTGGGATCGCGGAAATTTCACCAAATTTGGATTGAGCAGTGCGAAGCGGCTAAGGAAATCAAGCGGCGCTATGGATTGAGGGCAGCGTTCGATTATCTCGTCGCAGAGAAATTGCTGAATTTTGCTGATGCTGCCACAACACATCCTGAGTTCGCGAAAGAGCTTCCTGGGTTTGTCGCGCATGTGAGGGGCTTGTTTACAGTCGAGGAGATGCGGGCGCACCTAAAGCGGATCGAACGCGAGCAGCGGGAACACGAGGCCTACATCAGCAGGCACGACGAGTTCGATGAACAGGATGAGCAGCTGGAGGAGGAGGCGCTAAGCCTCGAGAGCCCTGCGGCAGCCGCGGAGCACACTCGGCAATTTGCCATCATCGCAGAATTATTGACCGCTCCGGAACTTGGCACGTCGTGAGAGCGGAAACCACGCGTGATGAACGTTCCCGATCGGAATGCCCTAGCAAAGCTGCGCGTGCGAGCTGAGGCCGATAATCCTTGGGGTGCGTTGTCGGACTATTAGGCATGAACTCTTCGCGCAGCATGGGGAACGGCATTGGTCAGCCGGTGCGTCGGAAGGAGGATTTCCGTCTCCTCACTGGCCAAGGAAGTTTCGCGGACGATGTCCGGCTCTCGGGATTGGCGCATGCCGTGATCGTGCGCTCGCCCCATGCCCATGCACGCATCACGTCCATCGACAAATCAGCGGCTCTCGCGTCGCCCGGTGTTCTCGCTGTCCTCACAGGTCAGGATTACATCGCCGATGGGCTCGGTCCGATACCGCATGGTGCAGGGCTTATGGGCCGACCCGATGTCATCGTGCGGGTTCGCGGTTCCGAGCCGATAACAACTCGCGACTACCCGATGCCGTCCGATAAGGCTCGCTTTGTCGGCGAGCCCGTCTCAATACTCATAGCGGAAACCGTCGATCAGGCTAAGAACGCGGCCGAGCTGTTTGAGATCGTCTACGAACCGCTGTCTTCGGTAGTTCGGGCGGCCGACGCGCTGAAGCCTGGCGCCCCACGCCTATGGGACCACGCACCGGATAATGTCTGCGTCGACATCGAGGTTGGGGACGAGAGAGTCACCACAGAGGCTTTCGGACAGGCCGCCCATATTGTGCGCTTCGATACTTGGGCGCAGCGCGTCACCGGCGTCCCGATGGAGCCGCGCACGACGACCGCCGACTACGACCCGAACACCGGAAATTACACGCTCTATTCGGGGAGCGGCCGCGGCGTCGCGAAGCTGAAGCTCGATCTTGCCCAAGTCCTTGGTGTCCCCGCGGAGCAGGTCCGCTGCCTGTGCGGGGATATGGGTGGCAATTTCGGCACGCGAAACTTTTTCTATCCCGAATACGCCCTCATCGCCTGGGCCGCGCGCCGGGTAGGCCGCCCGGTGAAATGGACGTGCGAACGAGGCGAGGCGTTTCTCAGCGATTATCAGGGACGCGATCTCACCGTCGAGGCGGAGCTGGCTCTCGATAAAGAAGGGAATTTCCTCGCCGTGCGCGGCTCGAACCTAAGCAACCTCGGTGGACACGCCGCTGCGTTCGTGTCGTTACAGAAGGGTCTCGGTCTGATGTCGAGCGTTTATCGCATTCCTGTCGGGTACTTCCGCGGCCGCGGGGCCGTAACCAACACGGTCTCGACTACCCCTTATCGCAGCGCTGGCCGGCCCGAGGCGATCTTCGTCATCGAGCGCCTGATCGATTTAGCAGCCGACCAGCTGGGCGTGGATCCGGTCGCGCTGCGCCGTCGCAACATGATTCCGCCAGCTGCCCAGCCCTATTCCAACCCGCTCGGCATCACCTATGACAGCGGGCGCTATGAAGACGCAATGGATGCCGCACTGGCGCTCGCGGATTGGGATGGGTTTCCCGCCCGACGCGCCGAATCAAGGGAACATAGCAAGCTGCGCGGCATCGGCGTCGCCAATTACGTCGAGATCACCAGCGGTGCCCCTCGTGAACGCACTGAGATCACCGTGCTTCCCGAAGGACGGGTGGAGCTCGTGATGGGCACGATGTCCTCGGGACAAGGACACGAAACCAGTTTCGCGCAGCTCGTAACAGACTGGCTTGGCGTGCCTTTCGAGAGCATCGTGTACGTCGCGCATGATACGACTCGGGTGGGCGCTGGCGGCGGATCACATTCCGGCCGTTCGATGAAACTGGCCACGACCATCATCGGGCAAGCAACCGACGATATCATCGACAAGGGGCGCAAGATCGCCAGCTTTCTTCTGGAGACTGGCGAGATCGATATCGAGTTCGAGCGCGGTCGGTATTGTGTCGCCGGCACGGACCGAGAGGTCGGCATCTTCGAGGTTGCTGCAGCAGCCGCCACTCGGAAGGACTTACCGGAGGATTTGCAAGGGCCGCTTGCTGCTATCTCGGACCAGACATTTCCTGTGGCAAGCTTTCCTTACGGCACGCAGGTATGTGAAGTCGAGGTGGATCCGGAAACCGGTGAGGTTGAAATCGTAGGTTACGCTGCGGTTGACGATGTCGGGCGCGCAATAAATCCCATGATCCTGCACGGTCAGACGCATGGCGGAATTGCCCAAGGCGTCGGCCAGGCGCTGCTCGAGAACAGCTATTACGAGCCTCAAAGCGGACAGCTGCTGGCGGCGAGTTTTATGGATTATGCAATACCGCGCGCCGACACATTGCCGTTCTTGGCCACGGCGCTCAGCGAAGTTCCCGCGCCGACGAACCGGCTAGGCGTGCGTTCCGGCGGCGAGGGCGGCACGACACCCGCGCTGGCTGCGGTGATCAACGCTATAGTCGACGCTCTCGGTGAGCTCGGAGCGCGTCATATTGAGATGCCGGCGACCCCGGAACGGGTCTGGCGCGCCATCCACGCAGGACGCTCAGCTGGCGCGGTCTCATCGTCAAACCGCAAGTCGCCCTCGATGTAGGTTGCCAAGGTTGTTTCGATGCTTGAGCAAGACTTGCGGAAGCTCATTGCGAGGGTACAAGCGGGCCGGCTCTCGCGTCGCGATTTCATACGCAGGATGGCAGGTCTCGGCCTCACTGCTCCATTGGCAGGCCAGCTGCTGGTTCATGCCGGGTTCGCGCAATTACCGAAGCCGGCCGACTACAAACCGACCCGAGCAGGCGGTGGCGGGGCGCTCAGAACGTTATTTTGGCAGGCGCCGACCTTACTCAATCCGCATTTCGCGGTGGGCGTTAAGGATGTGGAAGGGGCGGGAATTTTTTACGAGCCGTTGTCAGCCTGGGATCCCGACGGAAACCTGGTTCCGGTGCTCGCTGCCGAGATTCCGAATGTCGAGAGGGCGACCGTACGAGAGACTGGTGGCGTCTCGTCGAGGTGAGCTTCCGCCCGCATCTGGATCGAGCGGAGCGGATCTACGCCGACGCATCCATATATAAGCCAACATTATTTGCAGGAGGTCA
>DATFTC010000018.1:0-6163 GCA_035262305.1 Myxococcaceae bacterium
CGGTCAGCACTCGAATCTTGTTCATGTTACCTCCCACGACAGAGCAGACCTCGGTCTCCCTTGATGCCCCTGTCATCGAGGGTGCTTGTGTACCCGTTCCCAGAACGAAGGCAAGTCAAATTGACACGGTGCTGCTCCGCACCCAGCAAGCGTCTCGCTTGCCTCGAGTTGGGTACCTTGCGCCACCACCTGATTCTGCTCGAGATACACACTGATTGCATCGAGTGGTAAAAATAACTCGGAAACCGAGCTTAATTTCACACTCGATGCAAAACACCGAGGTTTCAGTTCGTCGAGGGGTCGCTCTTGTGAAGCGATTTCAAAGTGGCTAGCCCAGAGAGCGCTTACTGCTGGGAATTCTGGCCGCGAATCTCACCGCCGGGATGCGCCGCGGTGTGAATATTGGTGTAAGTATTTCCCGCGCGCATTTGGGCAAGCAGGTCGTCGAGATTGTTGATCGGCGGATTCGTCTGAGGAACGACGTCGGTCGACGTAAAGGTGCCGGAGATGGTAACTGACCCACCGGGCGCGTTGTTGATGTTGTTGAAGGGAAGAACCACGGGTCCAGCGACGGTTGTCGGCCCGACATGAATATGCGACGCCGTCGCATTGCCGGACAAACCGGAGGCGGTGATGCTGTAGTTGACCATGGTGCCTGAGACGGTGAACGTCGCGGTGCCGGTGGCAGCTGTCGCGACCGCCGGAGTCTCGCTGGCGCCGTTGAGCGTGGCTGTGAATTTCGTCGTGTTGCCGCTGCTCCCGCCGCAGGCCGTCAGCGCCAGCGCGGCTGCGAATACAAATTCTCTCAGATGCATGTGTTCCTCCAACGGTAGGCCGACGAGGAAATGTGCAGTCGGCGCGATTAGATGACACCGATTGGGTCGAATTGTTGCATCGACCCCTCCCAGCTGCGGTGTCGCAGCGGCTCTTGCCAGGCTCGATGCGATGGGCCTGGAGGTGAGGCGGAGGCGACTTAGAGCCGAGAGATCGACGCGGGTCTGCTACTCGCCTTCGGCTCTGGCGTTCAGCCGGAGCGGAGGACGGGCTTCGTCCCGCCGGACGCCAGGTCCGGACAGCGGCAGTCGGATACAGAAACAACTTCCTCTCGGTTGGTTGTCCTCGACCCAAATTCGGCCGCCGTGGACATGCACGGCGAGGCGACAAAACGCAAGCCCAAGGCCGTGCGACGTTCTGCCATTGGACCGAGCGTCGGGCTCGAGCTGAAGGTACTGGTCGAAAATCTTGTCGCGCCAGTGCGGCGGCACTCCCGGACCGAGATCGCGGACGCGACACTCGAGGAAGCCGTCGTCCGTGGGCATGACTTCAACGCGGATCGTCTCGCCCTCGGGAGAATGTCGAATCCCATTGTCGAGTAGATTCTCCAGCAGTCGCCGGACCAATTCTCGATCCGCCAGCAAGTCGCTGCTCGCAGGCTGGATGGCGAGCTCAATCGTTTGTTTTCGAGTGCTCAGTCGCTGGCGCAGCGAGCGGTGCAACTCCGAGAGCAGCTCCCCCACATCGACGTGTTGAAGCTTGGGGACGAGCTTGCCGTCTTCGCTCTTGCTGATGTCCAGGATGTTCAAGACCATGTCGAACATCGCATTCGCCGAATTCAAGGCGTCCTGCGCCGCCTCGGCGCCGTCATCGGAAAGCCTCTCGGTACGACGGATGAATTCCAGATTGGAGACGACGCTCGACAGAGGGCTTTTCAGGTCGTGAATCACCAGCTTGATCAGCTCGCGCCTTCGCTGTTCCGAACGCTGGAGCTCATCGCGTTGGGCGCGAATCAGCTCGGTGTTGGCGCGATCGCGCTCCCGCAACTGCCGGAGTCGAATGAGCGAGCGCACCCGGATCAGCATCTCCACCTGCTTGATCGGCTTGGTGAGAAAGTCGTCCGCGCCCAGCTCCATCGCCTTGCTGTGGGTCTCGGCGTCGTTGAGGGCGGTGAGAAAGACGACCGGTATCTCCGGCTGATTGTCGAGCTGACGGATCCCCTTGAGCGTCTCGAATCCGTCTTTGCCCGGCATGACGATGTCGAGCAGCACGAGATCGACGGCGTGGCTCTTCAGATAGGCGAGCGCGCGATTGCCGTCCTCGACGCAAGCGGCGAGGTAGCCGGCCTCCTCGAGATGGTCGCGTGCGAATGCCCGGTTCAGGGCATCGTCATCAACCACCAGGATTTTCGGCGAAGGCTGCTCGGTGGCGAAGCCGGTTCTCAACCCACTGGGGATTGGAGCACGATTGGGCAAAATTAAAAACCCGCCCCGCACTACCGCCAAACGCACGCGCTCGGGCGGTATGGGTCGCACCCGAGGATCGCGCAGTGAGGATTCCGAAAATCCGCGAACTGTGGTGTCGCTTGGAGTGGGAAACGCCTGTCGAAAGTGTTCAGCGAACACACGTCGACCCCGACCCTTGATCGCTTTGTGGACACAAGCGCAAATTGCGCATCGCCGCGGAGTGAAAAACTTTGCCCGAAGCCGCACCGCTCACCGCAACGCGGGCGATGCGGACCTGCCAGGAGGGGAGCCATGACCACGATGGACAGCTGGGGGGCGAATCGAGGTGCGCGCGGGCCGAGTCGCGCTTTTCTGCTCATGACCTGGGCGCTGCTCTCTGCGCGTTGCCGGCGGCGGGGCAGATCGCCATCGGTGACAACGTGCCGTCGGACCAGCGCGATCCGGGTCCGGCTATTATCCCGGCGACCGAGCGACTAGATACAATCACAACTGTCGGCTACCGGGCGAGCCACCGTATCACGTTGCGAAGAAACAGCGCGTTGTCGGCTTCGCTGATGCCGCGGTGAGCAGGGCCCTCTACGCTGCCGAAGGCGGACACGATTCCCGCGTCTCCAATTACCACTACTCGTCCCGTCCCATGCGAGAAGGCGAGAGCGAGTGGTTTGCCGACGGCTGCGGGGCCATCCGGCGTATTCATGGTCGGACCGCTGTACGTACCTTTCGGAGCTCTCAGGATCGGGCCCGGTCCGCGAAGCGACTCGCCCACGACGTATACAAGACGAGAGATGCCCTGCAGCGTCGTATGCTTCGGGTCCCCATCGACCTTGACGTCGAGCGACAGCACTCCGTCTGGTTTGCCGTTTGGCCCGTGCCGCAGGATGGTATTGTCATCGAACGCCACGCCGAGCCTCTTCCCCAGCGCCGAGGCTGGTCCGCCGAACGGCGCGCGGTCGGCAACGAAGAGAAGCCCACCGCCTCGCTGCACCCACGCATCCAGCGACGCCATTTCGGCATCGCCGAATGCGGACGCGTCTTCGGGCGAGCCCTGCGGCGCCTGAGCGTTGATGATGATGACAATTCGCGCATTTTTGAGGCTCGCCTCGCGCAGCGGCTCGGACAGTGGCCTCACCTGATAACCGTCCTTGGCAAGAAAGCGACCGACGGGTCCGAAATAGGATGCCAGCGACACGACGTTCCGATGCTGCTGATCGACCAGGATAAGAGGGCCCTTGCCGGCCTCGTACGCCGGCGACGCGATGGCCGGGTCAAAGGACTCATCGACGGTCAGCTCGGAAGGGGGCGTCGGTTTGGCCTGCTCAGCCGCTGGCGCGGCGGCGATGAGCGCGGAAAGGAGAAGGATGGGCATGGCTTGCCTTCTACTTCGCGGCCTTCAAAACCTGAACAAGGATTGATCATTTTGCGGCAGCTTCCGGGCGCGCCGACGATTGACGGCTTATGCTCGACCGATGCCCCAGGATGCAATCACTCGGATCGTCGCCGGCCGAGAAGTGAAGATTTCGAATCCTGGGAAGATCTTTTTCCCCGAGCGAGGCATCACCAAGCTCGAGCTGATTGAATACTACTTGGCGGTGGCCGACGGTGCCCTGCGCGGAATCGCAGCCCGCCCGATGGCGTTGAAGCGCTATCCGAATGGGATCTCCGCCGATTTCTTTTTCCAAAAGCGCGCGCCCACCCCGCGGCCGGAGTGGATCGAAACGGCGCGGATCGCATTTCCCTCCGGGCGTACCGCCGACGAGATCGTGGTGAGCGATGTCGCTGGGCTTGCCTGGGTGATCAACTTGGGATGCATCGACCTCAATCCACATCCCGTTCGGCGAGATGATCTCGATCATCCCGACGAGCTGCGCGTCGATCTCGATCCCACGCCGGAAGCGAGCTGGGCATCGGTACGGGAGGTGGCGCTCATCGTTCGCGAGGTGCTCGGCGAGCACGGGATGACCGGATACCCAAAGACATCAGGCTCCCGAGGGATGCACATCTACGCGCGGATCGAGCGTCGATGGACTTTCGGGGAAGTTCGCCGGGCCGCGCTCGCGCTGGCGAGAGAAGTCGAACGACGGATACCGGCTCTGGCGACGAGCAAGTGGTGGAAGGAAGAGCGACACGGCGTTTTCATTGATTACAATCAGAACGCGAAAGATCGAACCATCGCCTCCGCCTATTCGGTTCGGCCGACGCCCGATGCTCGAGTGTCAGCGCCGGTCAGCTGGGAGGAGGTGCCGGACGTCAACCCAGCTGACTTCACCGTGCACACCGTACCTGCTCGGTTCGCAAAGCTGGGCGACCCCGGCCAGGGCATCGATGGGCGCGCTTTCAGTCTAGAATCGCTGCTGGAATTGTCGAAACACCAGGAGGCAGCAGGGCAGGGCGAAGCTCCCTGGCCGCCGCATTACGAGAAACAGGCCGATGAGCCGCCGCGCGTTCAGCCGTCCCGGCGAAGAAGAAAGTGATTGAGGCGGACGTAGTATCGGCGACGGCTTTGCGATCGACAGCGGCGGAACGAGAAATCGCGAGTTAAGATTTGGGCTGGCAATCCTCCATCGCTCACGAATGCGTCTGGTCACTCTCAACGTCAACGGCATCCGCTCGGCTGCCGGCAAGGGTCTCGTCGGCTGGCTGGCGGGACAGGATGCGGAGATCATCTGTCTTCAGGAGATCCGCGCCGCGGAGGATCAGCTCCCGGCGGAGCTGCTCACGCTCGAAGGCTACCGCGCTTTTTGGCACTGCGCCGAGCGGAAAGGCTACAGCGGAGTAGGCTTGCTCGCCCGTCGGCCGGTGGAACAGGTGGTGTGCGGAATCGACAACCCGAATTTCCAGGGCGGGGGCCGCGTGCTGCGAGCCGATTTCTCCGGCTTCAGCGTTCTCTCCGTCTACATCCCCTCCGGAATCATGGGCGGCGAACGCCAAGTGCAGAAGATGCGCTTCCTGGATGCCTTCCTGCAATACCTTACTGCGCTCAAGTCGAGGGGGCGCGAGCTGATTGCCTGCGGCGACTTCAACATCGCGCACCGGCCGATCGATCTGTTTGATCCAATCCGCAACGAAAACACCAGTGGATTTTTCCCCGAGGAGCGAGCGTGGATGGATCGTTTCCTCGCCGCGGGTTTCGTCGACGTCTTCCGCAGGCTGGTCGGCCCGGAAGCGGGTCAATACACCTGGTGGTCCAATTTCCGCGGGGCGCGAAAACGGAATCTGGGTTGGCGCCTCGATTATCAGATCGCCACTCCTGCCATTGCAGAGCAAGCGCGCACCGCGGCCATTTATCGCGAGGTATTCTTTTCGGACCACGCGCCACTGACGGTTGACTACTCCATTTGAACAAACTTTTCGGCGCCGCGTCGGACGGTAGTAGAGTTCTGTTGCTCCGGCGTGAAGCCGGCCGATCCCGATTGAGCTCTCGATGATGTTGAACGGCCCTCCAAGAGGTTGGACGCGGCGGCGAATCCACCGCCGGTTGTGGTTTGCGATCGCGCTGGCTGCTTGCACTCGGGTGTCGGTCGAGAGCGAGCAGAAGCCGGGGCCGACGGGCCACGAGCAGAGGCCGGGCCCCACGGGTCATACGACGCCGGCGGCCGAGGCGAAGGCGGAACGCGATCTGGCCAGCGCGACCAAGGCGCCGCCTCCGCCGCTCGCGCAAGTTACGCCAGAAGTCGTGAGTCACGGTCCGCGGAACGAGAAGCGAATCGCCTTGACCTTCGACGCGTGCTCCACCCGGGACGTGAGCAAGTACGACGAGCGGGTGACGAAGGAGCTGATCGCCACGAAAACACCGGCGACCATTTTCCTCGGCGGCAGCTGGGCGGCCGAGGAGCCAGAGCACGTGAAGCAGTTGTCCGCCAATCCGCTGTTTGAGCTCGGCAATCATTCTTACACCCATCCGCACATGGCGGCGATCACCGACG
>DATFTC010000019.1:0-34227 GCA_035262305.1 Myxococcaceae bacterium
GCGCGCAGCGAGCGAATTCGCCAGCTCGGCTTCACCGGATTGCAGTCGCACGGGGTGAACGCGATGCCGTCCACCAAGAAATGGTCGGGGCCGACGCGCTGAATGTGGCGGCCGGTCGCTGACATCGAGGTGGAACCCAGCCTTTCCAACTCTTCGCGCGTCTTCGCCTTCAGCAACGCGTCCGGGGAGACGTTGGCTTTTCGGAGGACGGTTCCTTCAACGAGCGTGGCCTCGCCGGTCTCCAGCCGGACGTCCGCCTCTTGTGCGAAGGCGACCAGCGTGCCTTGGAAGAAGAGCACGTGGCCGCGCGCAACCGCTCGCTGCTCCTCGGGATCGAACGTCATCTCGTCGGCGCGAATCTCGATGGTGGTTGTCTTTAGAATCGCGTCGCCCTTGGCGTGCCACGTTCCCGTTCGCTGGTCGATCGTTAGGCTGTGCGAGCGAATCCCCGTCTCGCCCTCGCCGGCGGGAGGCGCTCCTGCAGGAAGCTGACCTGTCGCAAGCCAGGCCAGCGCAAACGGCACGAGCGAGGTCATCGCAACCACCCAGGTCGCCGCGTTCCGGCCCTACTTGGCCCACTACAACCGCCGGGTGGTGCACTTTTATCCGGTTTATTTGGCTGAGCGCGAGAATTCGACCGAGACTTCGTTTCCCTCTTGCTTGGCCTGGAACGGAACGGTCTCCCTGAGCTTGATCTCCACGCGGACCGCCCGATGGCCATCGGGGTTCGGAGAGACCATCGCCACCGCGCTGTCGAAGAACGATGTGTCCAGCGGCCGGCGGTTGTTGCGCAGCGCAATGCGCGTGTTCTCCAGCTCTAGGACGACCTTCTTGTCGCCATCTTCTTGGACCGAGTAGCGGACGGGCCCGGTCGTCCGAACGTAGACGCGCGAGCTCGCGGCGGCGCGCTCGAAGCCCACGAAGGTCATCGTCGCCCGTTTTCCTGGGCTCGCGGCGAGCTTGGCCTCGCGCTTGGCCGCAAGGGCTTGCCGCTTTGCCTCCGCCGCCTCCTCGCGCGCCTTCTGCCGCGCAAGGCGCTCTTCCTCGGCCTTGCGTTTGCGCTCGGCGAGGGCTTGGCGCTTCGCTTCTGCTGCTTGCGCCGCTGCTTGCTGCTTCGCTTCTGCCGCTTGCGCCGCCGCTTGCTGTTTCGCTTCTGCCGCTTGCGCCGCCGCCTGCCGCTTCGCTTCTGCCGCCTGCGCAGCCTCCTCCCGCCTTGCTTCTGCCGCCTCGGCGGCTGCTTGCCGCTTCTCGTCCGCAGCCTTCGCGGACGCTTGCCGCTTCTCGTCCGCAGACTTCGCGGCCGCTTGCCGCTTCTCGTCCGCAGCCTTCGTGGCCGCTTGCCGCTTCGCTTCGGCTGCTTCGGCCGCTTCCTTCGCCTGCGCAAGGCGCTCCTCCTCTGCCTTGCGCTTCTGTTCGACGGCGGCGGCACGCTTGGCGTTCTCGGCTTCGGCTTTTGCCTGCTCACGCGCAAGACGCTCTTCATCCGCCTTGCGTTTCTGCTCCGCGGCGGCCTGTCGCTTCGCTTCCTCGGCCTCGGCGCGCCGCTGCTGTTCGGCCAATCGGTCCTCCTCGGCCTTGCGCTTTCGCTCTTCTTCGGCGAGGCGCTTTTTCTCCGCCTCCTCCTTCCGCGCCTCCTCGCGAGCCAGCTCGGCCCGCTTCGCAGCTTCCTTTTCGGCCTTCGCCTGCGCGATGCGCTCCTGCTCAGCCTTCGCAGCCTCCTCCTTGGCCCGCTCTTCCCGCTTCTTTCGCGCCAAGGCCTCCTCCGCCGCTGCATCGCCTGACGGTGGACTGGCCAGCGCAAGCTGCGGCGCCGGCTCGGCTTCCTTCGCCGCTTTGGGAGCCGCGGATGATTTATCCGCACGGGCAACTGCGGCGGGAGCGCCGTCCAGAATCTTGATCACCAGCTTATTGCCCGCGCTCGCCAGATCCGTCTCCACTTCCTTGGAAAAGCCAATCAGAACGCGCGCGATTGCCGAAGCATCCGAGCCGTAGCTGGCCGTTTTGATCCAGCTGACGGTTCCGCCACCTGGAATCTGCTCAGGTACGCCGGAGAAGACGGCCTCCGAGATGTCGATCACCAACCGCGCGGGTTCGGTCATGGTGAATGACGTGAAGCTCGGCTTCCGAGTGCCGATGATCTCCACGGTCGATCCCCGTATCTCCACCTTGGTGATGGTGTTGGCGTCCCCCTTGTCCTGCGCCCACGCGGCGTAGGCGAGGACGCTGATGCCAAGCAGGAACAGCACGTCCCATCGCTTCATTCGGAGGCTCCGGAAGGAAAAGCAGCGCGGGAATGACTTCTTGCGCGGCCGCTAGATACGACCGAATGCTACCAACACAACGATCTGCTGGC
Source organism: Myxococcaceae bacterium (assembly GCA_035262305.1). Taxonomy (GTDB): domain Bacteria; phylum Myxococcota; class Myxococcia; order Myxococcales; family Myxococcaceae; genus DATFTC01. Next base: position 2,354 of record DATFTC010000019.1, read on the forward strand.
CAACTCGCGGGATCGAACGCGACGACGAGCGGGCTCAGCGGCGCGGCGGATGTATTCAGTCATCGGACCCGCGGCAGAACGGGGCGTCGGGCGCGATGCATCCGCGCGTACTCGATCAGGTTCTTGATGTCGTAGCAAATCTGACGGATGTCGTGCCCCATCGTCAGCTCGATGTGGCTGTTGCCCTTCACCGGCCGCCAGAGGAGGTATTCGCTCTTCGCGGCCCGGTAGACGCTGCGCGTGGACTCCACCGACGCGAGCGGATCCATGTCGCCAAAGATGATCGCCATCGGAACCTTGATCCTGGAGAAACCTTCTTTGAAATCGTAGCCGGTGCGATAGCAGCGCAGCTCACCGCGGCGGATCCACCGGGCGAATTGCTCGATCACCTTGCGAGGTTCGCGCTCCCCGCCTTCGCGCAAAAGCCAGCGAATGTCGGACGCGCGGACCCTTGAGGTGTTGGTCAGGATGTTGACCGCGTTGAGCTTGCCGTAGAGCGGCCGTGTGTCGGCCTTGCGCAATAGCTGCTCGCCGATTCGCAGCCACTGGTCGACGGGGAGGTATTGGTAGCGCAGCTGAGCAGGCTGTTTGGGGACGCCGTTCCGCTGGGTTTTCCGGGTGAGGATGGACAGCCCCTTCGCGAGGACGGAGCGGCTGGTGCTCTTCGCCTTGCGCTCCAGATTGAGAGAAGCAAACGCCAGGTCGACTCCGGCGGCGAGCAGCGGCCCGGTGAAAGCGAGCGCGCGCAGAAAGGGGAAGCCGCGCCCGAGGTCGGCCGGTGCTCCGATGGTGATCAACCCTTCGAGGTCATCGTGGATGCCGGCGTATCCATACCCGAGCATCCCACCCATCGAGTGGCCGCAATAGAACACTTTGTCCCGCCCGGTAATGCGCTTTGCGCTCGCCACCGCGGCCGGCAGGTCGTAGAGGAAATGGCTGTCGATGTCCCAACCGTAGTTGATGTCCGCCGGAAGCGCGCGACCCAGCTTTTTCGATCGCTCGTGCTGAAACGCGATCGAGCTTTTCCCGTGTCCGCGCAGCTCGAGGATGTGGATGTCGATCCCGAACAGAAGAAGGTTCTTGACGAACTCGCCGCACGTCCAAGCATGCCGATTCTGCGAAAACCCGTGGACGAGCAGCAGCGGCTCCCCGAACAGCGGCTGATGAAAGGGCTGGGGCGCGGGGCGGTATCTGGTGATGACCAGCGACCAACCATCTGCCGTCTCAACCAGGTACTTCGTCTTGCGGTAGAGCGATTGAAACTCCACCTCGTCCACCGCCGGCATCTTCGCGATGGGCTCGGCGAGCAGCTTCCGATCGGCAATGGCCACGAGGAGAACTCTAAGTGCTGTCGCCGGATCGCGCCATTTCGAAATGAACGACGATGCAAGGCGCGGAATTCAGGGACTGGCGGCGAGTGGGCGAGGGGGGACGACCAACTCGCGCACTGCACCTACCAGGAAGAGCGACCCGGTGCAGACCACCAGGTCGTCGGGCAACGCATTGGCCCTCGCCGCCTGCAATGCTTCCGCGACGCTGCTGTACGCGCTGGTGCGCGGGCAAAAGTTGCGCGCTTCGGCGCAGTAACTCTCCGGCGCGAGCGATCGCGGGCTCGACAGCGGCGCCAAGCTCGCCGAGGCGCATTTGGGGAACAGCTTCTCGATCATCGCATGGTAGTCCTTGTCCGCCAGCACCCCGAAGACCAGATGAATGCGCCGTCCTGGGTACAGCTCGCGCAGCGCGGTCAAAAGGATTTCCACGCCGAGCGGATTGTGAGCGCCGTCGAGCAGAACAGCGGGGTGCGAGCCGAGCTCCTCGAGGCGGCCGGGCCATTGCGTGTGGGCGAGCCCCGAGCGGATCGCGCCGTCCGAGACGGGAAGCTCGCGGGCGAGAAGCTCGAGCGAGGCGAGGGCGATGGCGGCATTTTGGGACTGGTGGCCGCCCCGAAGGCTGAGGCGAAGGTCATTCAAGCTCGAGTGCATTCCGCGATATTGGAGCTGGCCGCCGGCGGCTATTCCGATCTCAAAGTCCCGCCCCTCGATGTAGATGGGAGCCCCAAGCCCCTTGGCGACTTGCTGGAGGACGTCCATCGCCTCCGGCGGCTGTCGGCTGATCGCCGCCGGAATTCCGGGCTTGAGAATTCCGGCTTTCTCCCGAGCGATCGCGGGCAAGCTGTGCCCGAGGTAGTCCATGTGATCGAATGCGATCGGCGTGATCGCAGTGACCGTCGGCTCAGCAGCGGTGGTGGCGTCGAGGCGTCCACCCAGCCCGGTCTCGAGGACGGCGACGTCCACCCTTTCCACGGAAAAATGCCAGAGCGCAACGACGGTGCTGAATTCGAAAAACGTCAGCGGGTAGGGCGCCTGCTGGGCTTCGGGATATCGGCTCAGCACCTCCAGGACCCGCTCACCCAACCGCGCATCGGAGATTTCCTCGCCATTGACTTGAATGCGCTCATTGACCCGAACGAGGTGTGGCGAGGTGTAGAGGCCAACCCGATAGCCCTGCGCGCCGAGGCAACTGGCCGCAAAAGCGCAGGTCGATCCCTTTCCGTTCGTTCCGGCGACATGCAGGATTCGATAGCTCCGCTCAGGATTGCCAATCGCCTTGAGCGCCAGGGCGATCCGGTCCAATCCCATGCGGATGCCCGAAGCGCCGAGGGTCGAAAGGAATCGAAGACCTTCTTCTGGACGGATCGGATTGCGCAGCACGGGCTCGTTCATGCCATCAGCCCAAGCAACTGCCCGAGCTTTTGACGGGTATCCTTGCGCTGGATGATGGCGTCGATCATCCCGTGTTCGAGCAAAAACTCGGAACGCTGAAAGCCTTCCGGCAGCTTCTGACGGATTGTCTGCTCGATCACCCGCGGGCCGGCGAAGCCGATCAGAGCCTTCGGCTCCGCCAGCACCACGTCGCCCAGCCAGGCAAAGGAAGCGGCCACCCCCCCTGTGCTGGGGTTGAGCATCACCGAGATGTACGGCTTGCGCACGGTGCGAAAACGCGCCAGCGCGGCCGACGTCTTGGCCATCTGCATCAAGGAGAAGATTCCCTCCTGCATCCGGGCGCCTCCGGAAGCGGAAAAAATCAAAGCCGAGCACGCATTTTCGGAGGCTCTCTCGAATACGCGGGCGACCTTCTCGCCAACCACCGAGCCCATGGAGCCGCCCATGAAATCGAAGACGAAGCATCCCACCGAAACCGGATGGCCATCGATCCGACCCATCCCCGCGATGAACGCGTCGTTTTCACCGACGGACTTGGCCGTCGCTTTGAGCCGGTCCCGGTATTTCCTCGAGTCGACGAACCCGAGCGGATCCTGCGGCAACAGCTGGCGGTCCGCCTCGTGGAAGCTCCCCTCGTCCATCACCGCTTCGAGCCGGGCTCGCGCCGGCCACTGCATGTGGTGCCCGCACGACGGGCAGACATTCAGATTCTTTTCGAGCTCCTGGCGGTAGACGATTTCGTCGCACTCCTCGCACTTGCTCCACAGCCCTTGCATCCGAGAGGGCTGCTTGTCATCGCCCTCGGGATCTGCCGGAGCAACGCGAGGTTTCTTGGAAAACCAGGCCATCTGGACCGCGTAATGCGAGTGCTCGCCGCAGTCAACAGAAGCTCAGAGCTCGAAGGTATCTCCCAGCTTGAGGACCTCGGCGGGAAGCCCACGGAGCTGCTCCGTCAGCTGCTGCAGAAAAGCCGGCTTCAGGTGGTAGAGGAGAATGCAGGCGCCGTTGCGCTCGAACTTCGACAGCTCGGCCTTGAGCGTCCGCGGAGTGAGGTGGCCGGAGATGTCCGCCAGCTTTTGAAACTCGTTGGGAAAGCTCGTCTCCAGCAGAACGGCCTTGAGATTCGGGGTGCGGTTGAGCACCCGCCAAAGCCGTTCCGTCGGACCCGTGTCACCGCTCATCGCGATCGCGCTGCCGCCGTCGGAAATCACGAACCCGCACGACTCCACCGGATGGCTGACCGGAATCGATTGGATGTTGTACTTTCCGACGCGAAGGGAGCTCCCGGCTTTGAATGGCTTGAGCTGGAGGACCGGCTTTCGCTTGGTGGGGATGCGGGTGAAGTCCGGCCACAGAAAATCGTTGAACATGTTCTCGCGGAGGGTTCGCGCGCATTCGGTGGAGGCGTGAATCCGGATCGGGCGATCGCGCCGGCTCAACATCAAGTCCGCCAAGAGAGGCAAATCCTTCACATGATCGAAGTGACTGTGGGAAACGAGGATGTCGTCGACTTTGGCCAGCTTCTCCAGCGGCAACGACCCAGTCAGGGCGCCGGCATCGAGGGCGAGCACTCCGTCGATCAGGAAGCAAGTGCTCCTGCAATTGGGCAACTCACCGCCGTGGCAGCCAAGAACCTGGAGGTTCAATCAGAGGTCTCCAAACTTCCATTGCATCTCGAGGTAGCGCAAGAACTCCTGGAGCCGAGCGGCGTCGTAGACGGTCAGCCGATCGCCAGTGCGTTCGATCAGTCCAGCGCGCTCGAGCTTGTACAACATCAGCCGGATGGCGGGCTCGCCAACCCCGATTTCTCGAGGCTGCTCCTTGACCGAGAACTCTATCTCAATCCCCTCCTCCATCGCGCGACCGCGAGTCTGGCAGATCTGCAGGATTTGGTGAATGACGCGGCTGGAGGGATCGGTCAGCAGCAGATTCTCGATCTGGGCGTCTGCTTCGGAGAGACGCTCCGCCAGCTTTTTGATCAGCCGGATGGCGATTTCGGAATTGCCGCGAATCATCCCTTCGAACGTCTTGGGATCGATCACCAGCAGCCGAGAGTCCTCGGTGGCCGCGGCGGCGGCGTTGCGGGGTTTGTTGGAAATGATCGCCATCTCTCCGAAGAACTCCCCCGGCCCGAGGATGGCCAGCACCTTGTCGACGTCGCGGACTCGCTTTGAGATCGATACTTTGCCGGACTGGATGACGAACATCTCCTTGCCCGGTTCCCCTTCGCGAAACAAGACGGTGCCCTTGCGGAACTCTTTTCCGAACCGCTGGAACAGCGTTTCTTCGGCGGCGGCCATGGAGGGAGCAGCTTCTCAGGGGCAAGTCTGCTCGACGCTGAAACGCCGGTCAAAAGCGCAGCGGCTCGCTGGACGCCTTGGGAAGGTATGGCTCCCACCTGGGCCGACCCTGAGCGAGCCGATGACAACCGAATCTGCAGCCGGTAGAAGGCGCAGCGTGACCACGTACAAGGAATCAGGAGTGGACATCGAGGCAAAGGATGCGCTGGTGGAGCGGATCAAGCCCATCGCGGAGCGAACCCACAGAGCAGAGCTTTTGTCCGGAGTCGGCGGGTTCGGCGGACTCTTCGCGCTGCCTCCGGGCAAGTACCGCGAGCCGGTCCTCGTGGCGGGCACGGACGGCGTCGGAACGAAGCTCAAGATTGCCTTTGCTCTGGAGCGCCATTCGACGATCGGGATCGATCTGGTGGCGATGTCGGTCAACGACGTGCTCACCACCGGCGCCGAGCCGCTTTTCTTTCTCGACTATCTGGCCACCTCGCGCCTCGACATCGAGCAGGCGGCCAAAGTGATCGAGGGAATTGCCCGCGGTTGCGAGTTGGCCGGCTGCACGCTGTTGGGGGGAGAGACCGCTGAGCTGCCGGGCTTTTACGCCGGCGGAGAGTATGATCTCGCGGGATTCTGTGTGGGCGTTGTGGAGCGAGCGGGCATCATCGATGGCCGTACAATCGCACCCGGAGACGCACTGATCGGGATGGCATCCGCCGGTCTTCACTCGAATGGCTACTCGCTCGCCCGCCGGGTGTTGCTCGAGCAGGCTCAGCTGTCCCTGTCGTCGACGCTCAGCCCGCTGAAGCGCTCTTTGGGGGACGAGCTGCTCGAACCGACGCACATCTACGTCGCCGAGACCTTGGCGCTGGTCCGAGCGCTCGAGGTGAAGGGCCTCGCTCACATCACCGGAGGAGGCATCCCCGGAAATCTCCCTCGCTGCCTGCCCAAGAACACCCGCGCCGTTCTTTGGGAGCGCGCCTGGAAGAAGCCGCCGATTTTCGACATCATTGCACAGGAAGGCGGTGTTGCTCGCGAGGAGATGTTCTCAACGTTCAACATGGGCTTGGGAATGATCGCGGTCGTCCCTTCGAACGACGCCAAAGCAGCGCTGCAGCTGCTGCGCGAGCGAAACGCGGTCGCTTGGGAAGTGGGGCGCATCGACCGGGGCGAGGGCGAAGCCTCGGTGGCGATCGAGCCGTGAGCCAACCGATCCGCGTCGGAGTGCTGGTATCGGGCAACGGAAGCAACCTTCAGGCGCTCATCGATGCCTCTGCGGCGCCTGACTACCCGGCGCGAATCTCGCTGGTGATTTCCAACAACCCGAGCGCGTTCGCTCTCAGGCGAGCGCAGCAAGCCAACATCCCCACCATCGTGCTCGAGCATGGCAGCTTCGCCACGCGGGACCAATTCGAGGATGCGCTCCTGCAGGCCCTGCAGAAACACGACGTGCAGCTTCTGTGCTTGGCAGGCTTCATGCGCCTTCTCAGTCCGCGTTTTTTGCGCCTCTTCAGAGGACAAGTGTTGAACATCCACCCCGCCCTGCTGCCGTCGTTTCCAGGCCTGCACGCGCCCAGGCAAGCGCTCGCCCACGGCGTCAAGATCAGCGGCTGCACGGTGCACTTCGTCGACGAGGGCACCGATACCGGCCCAATCATCCTCCAGGCTGCAGTGCCAGTGCTTCCGGGCGACGACGAAGCTGCGCTGGCGGCGCGCATCCTGCAAGAAGAGCACTTCATTTACCCGACGGCGGTTCGTTGGGTCGCCGAAGGGGCGGTTTCGCTGAACGGCCGCATGGTGCGGGTCCAGGGCGAGCCGGAGTTTTCGGATCATGCTTTGCGCAACCCGGGGAGGCGAGTTCCGTGACAAGCCCCCGACTCCGAGGCTTGATCGCGCCGGCGGTGAGCGATTGAACGCCACACCAGGAACCCGCCACTGAGCTAATGCCTCTTCTACCTCCCAGACCGAAGATCGCCGCCGGCCCCTCGCGGCGCGTCTACGATGTGATCGTCGTCGGCGGACAGCTCGCCGGGGCAATGTCCGCGGCGCTGCTCGCCAAGAGAGGCTACCGCGTTTTGCTCGTGGAGCACGACGGCATGGGTCATGGCTACGAGCATGGCGACTACCTTCTGCCCTACGCGCCCTTCGTCGCGCAGCAGCTGAGGACCATGCCCCTGGTGGAAGAGGCATTCGCGGAGTTGGGGCTGACCACCACCATTCAGCGCTCTTTGAAGAGCAACATTCCCGACCTGCAGCTGATCTTGCCCAAGGACCGGATCGACTTTCCGCACGACGAGGGAAGGAGGCTGGCGGAGCTGACGCGCGCCTTCGGGGCGGCCAGAGCGGAGTCACTGAACGCGCTCTTCAAGAGCGCGACTGTCCAGCACGAGCAGACCGACGCATTCTTCAAGGACCGACCGGATCTGCCGCCAAACAGCTTCGTCGAAGGTTGGGGGCTGAAAAAGGTGCTGCGAAAACACCCGCATCTGGATGCCTCGTTTTCGATCCAAGACGGCGATGATCCCGTCTCGCATTTGTTGCTGGCGCTGTTGCCCTTCGTCACCTACGTCGCGGCGCCTCGCGGTCCGTTGCCCCTGACCCGAACCCTCTCGCAAGTTCTGAAATCGTCGACCCGGTATCCGGGCTCGCGGGAGGGCTTGCGCGAGCTGCTTTGCCGGCGGCTGATCGATTTGGGCGGTGACCTCTTGTGGCGCGAAAGCTCGGAAAGCTCGATCGTCGAGTCGCTCGCCTTCGAAGGAGGCAAGCTGGTCGGCGTCCAGATTCTACGCTCGGAGAACCTCTACCGATCTTCGTACATGATCGTCGCGACGGACTCTGCGGCGCTGCGCCGGCTCATCCCGGACAAGAAGACCCAGCGAAAGCTGATCGAGCTGCTCGACCTTTCGGTCGTCAAACAATTCCTTTTCACGGTGAACTGGGTGGTCACCGCGGACGCGGTTCCGCGTGGAATGGGCGACCTGCTGCTGTTTGACACCGGAGATCTGGACCTCGAGCCGCTCCTGGTTCAAGTGCACCCTGCCCGGCGAATCGGCAGCAAGGCGGAAGATGAGTCGCTGCGGGTAGTGACGTCCGGCGTCTTCGTTCAAGCGACCGCGCGAGATCTCGGGGAGGGCTATCTGAAATTGCTCGCGGACAGGATGAGCAGCCATCTTGCCCGGCTGATGCCTTTTGCCAAGGATCACCTGTTGCTCTCGTCGGCACCTTACCTCGATGCCGGCGGCGTCCGGGGCGCGCGGCTGTTGCCCCATCCGTTGTACGAAGTGGACACCGAAGACTTTCTCGGCATCACCGGGCTGACGCAGCAGACGCCGCTGAAGAACCTTTTCCTGGCCAGCCGGGAGACGCTGCCCGGCCTTGGCCTCGAGGGAGAGTTTCTCGCCGGCGCTCGCGCGGCGAAGCTGATCCAAGAGACGATGAACAAGAGGGATCCGCTCAAGCGCCGCGGCATTTGGCGCGCCAGCCGGTAGCGAATGGGGGCGCGCCGGTCCTACGCCGCTTCCGCCTGCGGCTTCGGGAAGGCGGACATCCGGCGGCGGTTCTCTCCGCGGTAGATCTCCAGCTGCACCTCTCCCGGGCCCGCGAGCACCATTACCCGCTGCAGGTCATCCACGCTTGCAATCGGCTTCCCATTCGCGGTGAGGACGAGGTCGCCCTTCTTGAGCCCCGCCTCCTGCGCCGGGCTGCCCGCGCCGACGCCGAGAATTCGGACCGCCCGCGCCTGTCCTGCGCCGCGGCTAAGGGTTGGCAACAGCTCTTCGCCTTTGGCGGCGATACCGAGGAATGGCCGGCGAACTTCACCGGTGCGAATTATCACCGCCGCAACCCAGCTCGCGGTGGGAGATGGGATGGCGAAGCCGATGCCCTGGGCCCAAGGGATGATGGCAGTGTTGATTCCGAGCACGTTGCCGTCGGCGTCGAGCAGGGGCCCGCCGGAATTGCCGGGGTTGATTGCGGCGTCGGTTTGAATCAATCCTTCGAACAATCCGCCGCGCGGCCCCGGTAGGGAGCGATCCAACGCGCTGATGACTCCCAGGCTGACCGACCGCTCGAAGCGGAATGGATTGCCGATCGCCACCACCAACTGGCCCACCTTGAGGTGCTGGGCATCGGCAAGCGGCAAGCTCACCAGACCATCGGCATCGATTCGGACCACCGCCAGATCGGTCCGGTCATCTGCACCGACTAGCTCGCCCTTCACCGTTGAGCCGGTGTTGAGGCGAATGCGCAGCTCGTCGAAGCCGTGCACGACATGCGCATTCGTCAAGACGTAACCATCCTTGGCGAGAACCAGGCCCGTCCCCTGACCTCGCCGATGCTCGACGCCGACCACGGCGGGAGCGGTGCTCGCGACCAGCTCCTCCAACTCTTGCGAAAGCTGCTTCAGCATTTTCATTTGCTTCCTCCCTCGCTGCTGAGCCCGAGCTCAGCTTCGAGTGCCCGCTCGAATGGCGACGTCGCGCACCTGGCCCGCCCGGAGAATCCTGAAGCTGAGCTCATTGCCGATGCTCTCTTCCGTGAGTGCTTCCTGCAGGTCGTCCACTTGAGCCAGCGGCCGACCGTCGACGCCCAAGAGCGCATCCCCAAGCAAAATGCCGCTCTTGTCGGCGGGCCCGTCCGGCTGAACGGCGATCACCAGCAGGGCGGTTTCCTGTCCGCTCGACTTTGCAGACTTGGCAGGCAATCGAATTGGGATGCTGCCCACTCCGACGAAGGCGCGCCGCATTCGCCCGTGAGCAACGAGCGTCCCCACCACGCGGCGCAGGGTTGCGGTTGGCACAGCGATCGAGTGGTCGCGCCACAGTCCCGAGGTATTCATGCCCAGGGCGTATCCGTTCGTGTCCACCAGCATGCTCCCAGAAAAGCCCGGCTGCGGTGAAATGTCCGTTTGCAGATAGCGGTCGATGCGCCCGCCGCTGTGCGTCCGCCATTCGCCTCCCAGCGCACTGACGATCCCCAGCGATGCGCGCGCCGAGCGCCCCGGGCGCGCCACCGCAAGCGCGAGATGGCCAACCTTCAACGTGTCGCCCTGCGACCAGGCAGCGGCAGTTAGATCGGTTGCTGCAACGCGCAGCACCGCCACGTCCGTGCCGGGATCGCGGCCCACCAGCTGCGCATCCAGCGCCCTTCCGTCCGATAGACCAATCTGGATTTCCTCTTCTCGCTCGACGGCGTGGTGCGCGGTGACCACCAGCCCCTCCGAGGACCAGACGACTCCGCTGGAAGGCACCCGGCGGCGCGCTTCGACGCGAACAACGCTGGCGTTGTTTTTCTCGACCACGGAAGCGAGCGCTTCCGAAAGATCAGTGGCACTGCTCATGTCTGCAATCCCTTTCGACTCGGTTGCGGTGATCAACGATTCCATTCGAAGACAGGCTAACCAGGCGCGCTTTTGCCGCGCATCCGCTGATGGGCCAGACGGCATCCCCTCCGATCGGGCAGGTTCCGCCTGGATCAAAGGAGGACGAGGCCAAGCCGAAGCGCTTGGACGACGGCTTCGGTCCGGGTTTGCGCGCCAAGCTTGCCGAGGATGGCGTTGACGTGAAACTTCGCCGTGTGCTCCGTGATTCCGAGCCGATCCGCGATCAGCTTGTTGGACAACCCCTGCGCGAGTAGCTCTAGAACCTCGAGCTCTCGGGCAGTCAGCGGCTCCGGCGGCGGCGCGGTCGAGATGCGCGGGCGCAGCGCCGCGCGCGCCAGGCTCTCGTCTAGAACAAACATCCCGCGAGAGACCGCCTGAAGCGCGGCGGCGAGCGCATCCGGGCCTACATTGCGCAAGGCCGCGCCGCGCGCGCCGGCGCCCAGCGCATCGATCGCGGATGCCTCATCTGGCGACAGCACGAGTATTGGCAGATCTCGATCGCCCAAGGCGCGCAACCGGTCGAGGCTTGCGCGGGCATCCTGTCCCAGATCCCACAGCAGCACGTCCGGGTTGGACGGTCCCCTCGGTAGAGGAACCTCGTCCGGGCTTACCATCTGACCGACGACCTGTATCGACGGATGCGCGGAAAGCAGGGACGACAAACCACTGCGAGCCAGCGGATCGTCGCCGATGATCAGAACGCGTAGGTCTTGATTTTCCGACACCGTCGTTATGGTTAACGGTGAGTGGAGGTGGCCGCCGACTCAAACTGTTGCCCTCGGCCGCTCGGGCGCGGAGCGGAGCGTCGCGGCGCGCGTTTCACCGCGCGGCGCGGCTCACGCTGCCTGATTCTCGTTGGCGACGATCGCGTCGCGCATCCTCACCGACACCAGCTTGGAGATGCCGGGTTCCTCCATCGTCACGCCGTAGAGCGTGTCGAGAACCTCCATCGTCCGCTTGTTGTGGGTGATCAGAATGAACTGACACTGCTTGCTGATCTCCCGAACCATGTCGTTGTACCGGCCGACATTTGCCTCATCCAGCGGCGCATCGACCTCGTCGAGGATGCAGAAGGGCGTCGGTTTGATCAAGAAGATGGCGAAGATCAACGAGACCGCGGTGAGCGCTTTTTCCCCGCCTGAAAGAAGGTTGACGCTCTGAAGTTTCTTCCCAGGGGGTTGCGCGACGATCTCTACTCCGGGCTCGCCGCCCGCGTCGCTGTCGGTCAGCATCAGCGCCGCGCGACCGCCGCCAAAGAGCCGAGGGAAAATCTGCTGGAACTTTTCATCGACCAGCTCGAACGTCTTCGTGAATCGCTGCCGGCTGGTTCGGTCGATGCGTGCAATTGCTTGCCGCAATTGCAGCAGCGAGCTCTCCAAGTCCTTCTCCTGCTTGCGTAGAAAGTCGCAGCGGGCCAAGACCTCCGCATGCTCGTCAATGGCGGTAAGATTGATCTCGCCCAACCGCTCAACTTGCGACCGCAGCTCTTTGAGCCGCGACTCGTGATCCGAGGGCAACGCCTGCAAGTGAAACCGGTGAAGCTCTTCGGAGAGCTCCAGCTGATGGCGCTCGCGCACTTGCTCCATCAGGTGCTCGAGCTCCATCGCCAGCTCCCGCTCCTCGACCGAAAGCTGCGATAAGCCCTGCGTCAGCTCGTCCAACCTCCGCCGCAGCTCGCGCAGCTGTCCTTCATCCGCCCGGATCCGCGCGGCGAACTCCGCCTGTGATTGCCGCTTCTCCGCCAGCTTCTGCTCGAGCATGGTCAGCTTGGCAGCGTGCTCGTCTCGCTCGGCGGTGATGAGGCGGATCGAGCAGGCAATGTCCTCCGCTTTCTTCGCTGCCTCTTCAATACTGGACTCGAGGCGGCCCTGGCGCGCCCCGGCGTCGGAGAGCTGAGCGCACAACTGGCTCAGCTCGTTTCGCGCCGCCTGAAGGCGCTCCGCGTGTGCTGCAACGTCGACGCGCACGCGGGTCAGCTCATTCGATGCATCCTCGGTCTGCCTCTTGAGGGCCTCCAGCTCATCGCTCACCTGACGGATCGCTTCTTCTTTGCCGGCGCGGTCCAGCTGCAGCTGAGCCAAGCGGCCTCCGGCGTCCTCCTCGTCCGCGGCCAGGGCGCGGAGCGCTTCGTCCATCCCCGTCAGCCGCTGGTCGGCGGCGGCGATCTGCCTGCGGATGCGGGATAGATCTTCGACAGCTTGATGGAGATCTCTCTCCTCCGCCGCCAGGCCGAGCTCTTCGGCATGCTGCGTCTTCGCCAGACCTTTGAGCACGCCTTCCGATTGCTGGATCCGCTTTTGAAGCGCGTAGTGGCGCGTCAGGAAGTCGTTGTACTCCCGCTCGGCAGTGGCGATCTCTTCGGTCAGCTCGGCGATCTCGCGCTTTTTGTGGAGCGCGCCCATCGCCGGACCTTCGAGAGCGCCGCCGGTGATCGCGCCGTCGGGCCTGAGAACCTCGCCTCCGAGCGTCACCAGAGTGAAGCCCGCGGCACCGTCCTTCGCCAAGTCGCGAGCGGCGACGAGATCGGTGACGATGACCACGTCTTCGAGGAGCGAGCGCACCAGAGGCGCGAAAGCCTCGTCGCAGCTTGCTTGATCGGCGGCAACCGCAACCACCCCCGGGCGAGAGAGCTCCGGCGATCTCCGATTCGACTCCCTGGCCGCCCGCAGAGGCAAGAACGTGGAGCGGCCCTCGGCGGTGGATCTGAGGTACTCGATCAGCTCGAGCGCTTTTTCGGTGTCCTCGACGATGACGCTCTGCATCCGCTCGCCAAGCGCCGCCTCGATCGCCTTTTCCAGTTGGGCAGGAGCGGAAACCACATCCGCAACCAAACCGTAGACACCCGATTCTGAAGATGCGGCGCCGGCTTTTAGCATCACCGACCGAACACCGCGATCGAAGCCCTCGTAGTTGCGCTTAATCTGCTCCAGCGAGCTCAGTCGCGCCCGCCTGTCGCTCAGCGCTTCACGCAGCGAGATGACCTTCACTTCGTTGTCGGCGAATCCCTGTCGCGCCTCATCCAATCCGATTTCCTCAAGCCCGCGGCGCTCGACGAGCTGCGTTGCCGCGAGGCGCCGATCGGCGATGCTCTGCGCGAGCCGATGGCGCGTCTTCTCGAGGACGAGCTCATCCGCCCGGAGATCGTCCCGTTCCGAGCGAATTCTCGTCGCCTCGGAGTGCAGCTCCGCTCGTCTCCGGGCCAGATTCGCCAAATCGCTCTCCTGGTTCGCCAGCCGCGAGGCGATGTCCACCAGGATCTCCTGCTCGCGCGCCCGGCGCTGGAGCAGCTCGGTTTCGAGCTGGGCAAGTCGCCGCAGCTGCTCCTGCGCAGCCCGCACCGAAAGCTCGTCCTCCTTGCACTTCGCGTCATCGATTTGCGTCTGGGCCTGCCGGCCGCGGATGGCGTCTTCCAGCTCGACCTTTCGCTGGTCCAGGGCGCGCTGCTCCTGCCGATCCTGTCCGATTCGCTGCTGCGCTTGCTGAGCGTCGTCGGCGCAGTGACTCAGCCGAGCCTCGGCAAGCTGAACCCGATTGACGAGCGTGTGACACTCCTGCTGGAGCAGCTGCAGCGCCTGATCTTCCGCCTCCAGCAAGCGGCGGTCGCGCTCGATTGTGTCCTCGAGGTTGCGAACCGCCTGGTAGCTGCTTCGCTCCTCAGCGCCGAGCGCCTCGAGCTTCTCCTCCAGCGACTTTGCCCTCGCTTGTAGCTCGAGGAAACGGTGCGAGGCCGCGTGGAGCTCAATCTCGCGCATCTGCGCTTTGATCTTTTTGTATCTGTCCGCCTTCTTCGCCTGGCGAGCGAGGGATTCGAGGCGCTTTTCCAGCTCGGAGATGATGTCCAGGACGCGCAGCAGATTTTGCTGCGTGTATTCCATCTTGCGCTCGGCGACGTTGCGGCGCGCCTTGTACTTGGTCACCCCGGCGGCTTCCTCGATGAATGCGCGGCGATCCTCGGGCTTGGCGGAGACGATCAGCCCCACCCGTCCCTGCTCGACGATCGAATAGGCGCGCGTTCCGACGCCGGTGCCGAGGAACAGCTCGGTGATGTCAAGCAGGCGGCACGGCGTCTTGTTGATCAGGTACTCCGATTCACCATTCCGGAACAGCCGGCGGGTGATGGTCATCTCGGCGCGGCCGGCGTACGGCGGTGCGAGCGAATCCCCCTCGTCGATCCGCATCGTCAGCGAGACCTCCGCCATGGAGAGCGCCGGCTGCGACTCGGAGCCGCTGAAGATGACGTCTTCCATGGCGCGGCCGCGCAGGTTCTTCGCGCTCTGCTCGCCCATCACCCAGCGAACCGCATCGACGACGTTCGATTTTCCGCAGCCGTTCGGCCCGACGATGCCGGTGATTCCATCCGCGAACGAGAAGACGGCGTGATCGGTGAAGGATTTGAAACCGGTGATATCGAGCCGCTGGATCCGCATCTGTTCCGCTTTAGGCGCGAGGCGGTCGGCTGGCTCGCCGCGGTTTGTTACTCATCGTGCCGGTTATCGCCGCGCGGATGTAGCACGTCCAACTTCTGGCGACAATATTTTTGACGTTAACATACGTTGCCTTACCGTTGGCGCGCGAGGCTAGGCCGAGGGTGCTCGGGTGGCCAACGCATCTCTCTTCGGCTCGATCCGAACTTTGAGCACGCGCGGGCCCTCCGTTGTCTCCACCACCACGTCGTAGTCGCCGAGGGACCAACGGTCGCCGCGCTCGGGAATTCGCCCCAGCTTGGCCATTAGGAATCCGCCAATCGTGGTGACCTCGCCATTCTCGATGTCGAAGTGCATCCCCAACCGGTCCGACAGATCGTCGAGCTGCGCGGTCCCGGGAAGCTCCCAGCGTCCGCCCGGAAGCGTCTTGACCTCCTCGGTTCTGCTCTCCAACTCGGCCACTTCGCCGACCAGCTCCGCCACCACATCGGCGATGGTCAGCAGCCCAGTGGTGCCGCCGTGCTCGTCCACGACCATCGCCATCTGCGCGCGGCGACGCCGAAACTCAGAGAGAAGCTGCTCCAACGAAACGTTCTCCGGGACGAAGAGCACCGGGCGCTGCACCTGTGAAAGCGATTTCAGCTCGCCGCGCGACAACAGGAAGAACAGGTCCTTGGCGTTGACCACTCCCTCCACTCGGTCGAGATTTCCACGGCAAACCGGCAGCCAGGTGTGAGCCGAGGCCCTCGCGTCGGCGATGTTTTTTTCAAGCGGCTCCTCCAGATCGAGGTAGCGAATCTGATTTCGAGGAACCAGCACTTGGCGCGCGGTTTTCTCCAGCATGCCCAGAGCGCGCTCGAGGAGCTCAGCCCGAGGGACTGCGATTGCTCCCGCGGCGGCCGAGCTGGCAAGAATCACGCGCAGCTCTTCCTCGCTGTGCGCTTCGGCGGCTGCGCTCGCCGTCTGCAGTCCGAACAGCCGTAGAACTCGCCGCGCCAAGGCGTTCAGCAGCCAGATGATGGGGAAGAAGACGTAGTGGAAGGCGCGGATGGGCCAGGCGAGGGCAAGCGCGGTGGCCTCCGTTTTCTGAAGCGCCAGACTTTTCGCTCCCAGCTCGCCAATTACGATGTGCAGGAAGGTGATGAAAATCAGAGCCAGCGCCAGAGCGAGGGTGTGGGTCAAGCCGGAGATGTCGCCTGCCGGAAAGAAGAAGCGCAGAGCGGGCTCGATCAGCCGGGCGAAGGCAGGCTCGCCGATCCACCCCAAGCCAAGGGATGCCAAGGTGATCCCGAACTGCGTCGCCGACAAGTAGACGTCCATTCGCTGCAGCAGCTTGAAAGCGCTCGCCGCGCCCGGCCTGCCCTCCTCAAGCAAGGCCTGCACGCGGCTGGGCCGGATTTTGACCATGGCGAACTCGGTCGCCACGAAGAACCCGTTGGCAAAAACGAGCAAAATTGCGAGGAGGATCGGCCCGAGTCCCATCGTCGTTAGACGAGGCTCTCGAATTCGGGCTCGCCCTTGAGCGAATCGAACATCGGGTCGGTGGACATCCAACCCTGGACCTTCTTCTTGTCCAGCGCCATCGCCTTCTTCAAGTGCGCGATCGCCTCTTTGGAGCGCCCCCAGAGGGCGTTGAGCGCTGCGATGTTGTAGTTGAGAAGAAGATCTTCGGCGTTGAGCGAGCGGGCCTTGTCGTAAGCCCGTTCAGCTTCGGCGTAGAAGCCCTTCTGCGCGAAGCAAATGCCCAAATCGAGCTGGGCCTCGAAGTTGTCTGGTTCCAGGCGCGTCACTTCCTTGAGCTGGGTTATTGCCGAGCGATAGTCGCCCTCGTCCATCAGCAAGGCTGCCAGCTCGTGCCGCGGGAAGGCGTCGGATGGCTCGAGATCGATGGCGACTTGCAGCTCCTTCATCGCATCCTCGATGCGTCCGTGATCCGCGTAGGTCAGACCCAGATTGAGGTGCGCGTCCGGGTATTCGGGGTCCAGCTCGATCGCTTCGCGGTATTCCGCGATCGCCATGTCCGTCCCGTGGGTGGAGAGAAAGCAGGCGAGGTTGTAGTGCGCGGTGGCGCTGTCGGGTTCGAGGTTGATCGCGGTCAGGTACTCGGCGAGCGCTTCGCGGAAGAGCTTCTTCTCCGCGTACACCGTGGCCAGGTTGTCGTGCGCGTGCGCGGAGTGTGGATCGAGGTCGATCGCTTTTTTAAACTCCTTGATTGCCTCGTCCAACCAGCCTCGATCGGCCAGCTCGATCCCGCGCGAGTTGTGCTCGTCGGATAAGGCGATATTGTCTTTCTCTCGTGCCATCCGCTGAGCAGAATCCTATTCGTCGTGGATCTTCGCACGCAAGGTGGACTTTCAAGCATGAAGCGATCGGTCCTCTGGGCAGCGATTTTCGCCTTCGGTTGCGCGGCGCCAAGCTCGGTCGTTCCTCAGGCTGCGCACAGCCAACCGAGCAATGCCGATGGGGACCGCGGCGCCCCGCTGACACCGGTCCGTGACGCTTCCGAAGCCCAAGCTCCATCTTTGGCAGCCTCGGCGACGCCTCAACGGGTGGTCGTTCTGGTTGCCGGCGGCGACGTCACGCTCGGGTACCACTTCGAGGAGTACTTCGACGAGCAGGTCTCGAAGGGCCAGTCCCGCGAGGCAATGTTCGGGTACGGCTTCCAAGGCGTTCAGCCCGCAGTCAAAGGGACGGACCTGTTCGTGGTCAATCTCGAATGCCCGTTCACACGGCGCGGCGACAAGATCCCGAAGAACTTCAACTTCCGCGCTCGTCCCGAGCTGGTGTCCGCCCTGCTCGCGGGCGGCGTTGGTGCGGTGAGCCTCGCCAACAATCATCTGATGGACTACGGACCGCTCGGGCTGTTGGATACGCTGGAGACGCTCGAGCAAGCGCACCTGCCCCATTTCGGCGCCGGGCGCAATCTCGCCGAGGCCCGCCAGCCGGCGATCATTGAGCGCAACGGCCTGCGGCTCGCGTTTCTCGGCTACTTCTTCCTCGGAGACAACAACATCGAGCCGGCGGAAGTCGTCGCCACCAACGCAAAACCCGGCGTGGCGGGCCACCATTCCGATGCAGGACTGATCGAAGGAATGGTGCGCGAGGATGTGGCTTCGGCGAAGGCGCACGCGGATCTGGTGATTCCGTTCTTTCACTGGGGCCGCGAGGGAAGCCATTTCCCGGAGCCGTACCAGATTCGCCTCGCCCGGGCGGCGATTGACTCCGGAGCCGCGGCGGTGTTGGGTTCGCATCCCCACGTGCTCCAGGGCATGGAGCTCTACCGGGGCGCGCCGATCGTCTACTCGCTCGGAAACTTTGTCTTCGGCGGCAATTGGGATCCCAAGAACAAGGAAGGGGCGCTGTTTAAGGCGCGCTTTTCGCCGGCAGGATATCTTGACAGTGAGGTGATTCCACTGCGGATCGATCGCTACCCACAATTCCCAATGCAGCCGGTCCTCGTGGACGGGGAGCCCGCGGCCGCGGTGCTGAATCATCTCGCGGAATACTCGCGCGGCTTCGCCCAGCCGCTGCCGCAGCTCATCGGCCAGAGGCCCTAGCGTGCGACTATCTCCCGGCGGCTTTTCGGCGGCGGATCCGCCCGCGCTTGAGCGCGGCTCGCTTCGGCTTGGCCCGGTTGCGCAGCTTCTTCTTGGTCCGATTCCCCTTCATGGATCTCATCATGATTGACAAGCTCGAAGAAGTCGAACGCCGGTTTGAGCGGCTCGAGGCGGAGCTGTCCAATCCCGACGTGCTGGCGGATTCGTCTAGGTATCAGAAGGTCGCCAAGGAGCGTTCTTCCCTGGAGAAGCTGGTCGAGACTTTCCGCGCCTACAAGAAGGTTTCGAGTGAGCTGCGGGACATCGAGGAGCTTTTGGCAAGCGCAGAAGCGGCCGAAATCAAGGCGATGGCGCGCGAGGAGCTGCCCGAGCTAAAACAGCGGCGCGAGCAACTCGAGCATCAGCTCAAAGTTCTGCTCATCCCCAAGGATCCAAACGATGAAAAGGACGTCATCCTCGAGATCCGGGCTGGGGCCGGAGGAGACGAAGCCTCCCTCTTCGCGGAAGAGATGCTCCAGATGTACCTCCGATACGCATCCAAGCGCGGCTGGAAAGCCGAGATCGCCGACTCGAACCCCGGCAATGTCGGTGGGATGAAAGAGGTGATCGTCACGCTCAGCGGCGATGGCGTGTACTCGTCGATGAAGTATGAATCAGGAGTGCACCGCGTTCAGCGCGTGCCGGCGACAGAGCAGCAGGGCAGGATCCACACCTCCACCGTCACCGTGGCGGTAATTCCCGAGGCGGAAGAGGTGGACATCCAAATCCGAGACGAAGACGTCGAGCTTCAGGTGATGCGATCCACCGGCTCCGGCGGCCAGAGCGTCAACACCACGGACTCGGCGGTGCGGTTGAAGCACATTCCCAGCGGCATCGTGGTGAAGTGCCAGCAGGAGAAGAGCCAAACGAAAAACCGCGCACAGGCGATGCGAATGCTGCGGGCGAAGCTGTTTCAGGTGGAGCAGGACCGGATCCGCTCCGAGCGCGACAGCCTGCGCAAGGGCCAAGTCGGCACTGGCGACCGCAGCGAAAAAATCCGCACCTACAACTTTCCCCAGGACCGAATGACCGACCACCGCATCGGTTACACCCGTTACAACCTGGCCGCGCTCTTTGCCGGCGACCTCGACGACGTGATCGACGCCTGCCGAACCTACTACCAGGCCGCAGCGCTTCGACAGGCGGCGGGCGAGCCACAACCGAAGCAGGCGCAAGCCGAAGAATGAACGACACCTGGACCATCCGCAGCGTCCTCGGCTGGACCGCGGACTACTTCAATCGGCGCGGCGTCGATGCGCCGCGGCTGACCGCCGAGGTGCTGCTCGCCTTCGTTCTGCAGGGCACGCGAGTTCAGCTCTACGTCGACCTCGACCGCCCGCTGAAGCCGAAGGAGCTGGCGGCGTACCGCGCGCTGATCGAGCGCCGCATCTCCGGCGAGCCCACTCAGTACCTCACTGGAACCCGCGAGTTCTACGGCCGGCCCTTCGCAGTCGATCCTCGGGTGCTGATTCCGCGCCCGGAGACGGAGCTTCTGGTCGATGCAGCGCTGGAGGCCATTCCGAAAGATGCGCCGTATCGAGTGCTCGACCTGTGCACGGGAAGTGGCTGCGTGGCGGTGACGCTGGCCGCCGAGCGCTCGAATGCGACCGTCTTTGCAACCGAGCTATCGCCGGCGGCGTGCGAGGTCGCGCGCAGCAACGCGGCAACGTTGAAGGTGGGCGACCGCGTGCGCGTTTTGGAGGGAGATCTCTTCGGCCCGCTCGAGCGGGGCAGCCTCTTTCACGTCGTCGTCAGCAATCCGCCCTACGTGCCCTCTGAGGAAATTGCGGCTCTCGCCGCGGAGGTTCGTCGAGAGCCGAGGATGGCTTTGGACGGGGGTCGAGACGGCTTGGAAATCACGCGCCGGCTCGCGGACCAGGCGCCCAGCTGGCTCGAGCCCGGAGGAATGCTGGCAGTGGAGATCAGCGAGGGCCAGGGACCGGAAGCCCTGCGGCTTTTGCAGTCCGCCGGATTGGTCAGGGCCGGGCTGCGCAAGGACTTGTCTCGGCTGGATCGGCTGGTCTTCGGCTACAAGCCTTAGCCCGAGCGCGCGATGGACAAGATCATCGTCACAGGCGGAAACCGGCTGTCCGGGGAGATTTCGGTCTCCGGAGCGAAAAATGCAGCGCTTCCCATACTCGCGGCGTCCTTACTCGCGGAAGGGCGACACGTGTTTCGAAACGTGCCCAATCTGGTGGACGTCGCGACGATGCTCAAAGTACTCCGAACGCTGGGCTGTGAGGCGGAGCGGCTGGAGCGACGTCGAGCTCACGAATGCGAGGTGACGGTACCCTCTACTGTGTCGCCGGAGGCGCCGTACGACCTGGTAAAGACCATGCGCGCTTCCGTACTGGTTTTGGGTCCCCTGCTCGCTCGCTATGGGCGGGCGCGGGTGTCTTTGCCGGGGGGCTGCGCGATCGGCGCTCGGCCGATCGATCAGCACCTCAAGGGTCTGAAGGCGCTTGGCGCAGACATTCGGTTGCATGGCGGCTACGTGGATGCGCGCGCCAAACGACTGCGCGGCGCCCCTTTTGCGTTCGATTTGATCACCGTGACCGGGACTGAGAATCTGGTGATGGCTGCGTCGCTGGCAGAAGGACGAACGCTGCTCGAGAACGCCGCCTGCGAACCGGAAGTGGAAGAGTTGGCGCAGGTCTTGAACAAGATGGGCGCCCGCATCTCGGGGGCGGGCACGAGCGCGATTTCCATCGAAGGGGTCGATGCACTCAAGCCGGCCGAGCATGAGATCCTGCCGGATCGAATCGAGGCCGGCACACTTTTAGTCGCAGCCGCTATTACTGGGGGCGATATCCTGGTGAGGAATGCCGTGCCGGAGCACCTGGATGCGGTCGTTCAGAAGCTTCGCGCAGCAGGATGCCAGATCATTTGCGCTGGGGGGTTGCGCTGCAGGGGCCCGAGGGACATTCATTCGGTCGACGTGACAACCAGCGCCCACCCTGGCTTCCCGACGGATATGCAGGCGCAATTGATGGTACTGATGTCGGTTGCCAATGGGACGGCCCTGATCTCCGAGAACGTCTTCGAGAACCGGTTTATGCATGTCTCCGAGCTGCGGCGGATGGGTGCGGACATCAGGATTCAGGGGTCGACGGCCGTGGTCAGAGGCGTCAAGCGCCTCTCCGGCGCGCCCGTCATGGCCACGGATTTGAGGGCTTCGGCCTCCCTCATCCTCGCCGGCCTTAGGGCCCATGGTCGGACGGACGTCTACCGGGTATACCACCTGGATAGGGGCTACGAGAGATTGGACCGGAAGCTGAGAAGCCTGGGTGCAAATGTTCGTCGCGCCAGGGCATGAGTTGAACTATTTCCACGGGTGGCCACTGTCGGGTTGCAACGCAAAATTTCGAGGACCTATGATTTCAGACGGAGAGCTAAGCTCATCCCAAACCAGGAGCAGAAATTCTGATGGATTGCCCCGGCTGTAACGTCGAGATGGCCGAGCTCGAGGGGGACGGAACCACGGTACGCAAGTGTGGTGAGTGCGGCGGCTTGTGGATCGACGTCGCCGACCTGAACAGGGTACTGCTGCACAACAACTTGCCCGGCCTCGAGAGCTTGGGCGGCAAGGTGGATACCGAAGCGCTCACCGGCCAATGCCCAGAATGTCAGGTCGATCTGGTCAGCGTCGATGGGGGGCAGCGCCAGCATCCGCTCCAATACGATACGTGTGAATCCTGCGGCGGAATTTTCCTCGAGTCCGAATTCAAGGACGCCACCGACATCAAGGTCGCGTTTCGCGAGATCGTCGACTTTTTCCAGCGCTTCAGCGGAAGAAAACGCAGCGCCGCCATTTAGTCGAAGGCGACTCGCGGCTTACAGGCGATCTCGATACGCCTGCTTGAGCCCGTCGGGTAAATCGCCGTCCAGCACCAGCGTTCGGCGGACATTCCCCGGCGTTTGCTCCTTCGTCTCGCGGTGCGGACGGGCGGAGATCTTTCCTTTGCCCGGAACCTCCAGCGTGAGGTGAGCGCCCGAGGCTTCGTACAAACCCATGAACGATTGTCGTTTCGCTTCCGGATCGTACGGCTCGTAAGCAAAGCGATACGTCCCGTCGAAGAAGAAGGAGAGAAAGCGGTCCGCGGCGCCCTCGGGCCCGGCGAACCAAGTTCCCAAAAGCGGATTCTGGTTCCGGTCGTACTTCAGCTTCTGAGTAAGCCACGAGCCATTGAGCGGCTTGCCCTCGGAATAGAAGACGATGTCCGTGATG
Organism: Myxococcaceae bacterium; assembly: GCA_035262305.1. GTDB lineage: Bacteria > Myxococcota > Myxococcia > Myxococcales > Myxococcaceae > DATFTC01. Next base: position 24,993 of record DATFTC010000019.1, read on the forward strand.
CAAACCGGCATCTCCGGGTCCTCGGCCGGATATTGATCGACGATGTCGATGATGAACTCGATCCCGGACATCGGCGGGCTCAGCGCAATCGCCTGTAGGCCTCGCCGGTCGCTCACCGTCAGGGTTTGCGCGCCGCTGGGGCTGCGCAGGACGAACTTCTTCGCTCGCCCGAATTCCTGAAACGTTCGATCGTCGAAGCCGTTGCCGGTGTAGATCCGGATCTCGTCGATCGTCGCCATGCCCTTGAAGCCGAAGGTCAGCGTCTCTGCCATCACGTCTGCGGTCGCGCTGCACCAACTCGTGATTTCGCGGCCGTCGAGCAAATTCAGCGGCTGATACAGTGTCGGTCGCGAGTCCTGTTTGTAGTAGCCTGTAGCCTGTGCGTAGCCGATCTGCGGCGAAGCCGCGACCGTCGCCGGCAGAGAGATCAACAAAAAGCAGCAGAGGCGGTTCATTGCGAGCGCATGATGCAACGAGATGCCTGGCGCGTTCCAGCCCTCGGGGATGAAAGGGAATGGCGCGGTGTTGTGGGTAGAGTTTGACACCGAGGCCCCGGTGGTGACAACGGGCTGGAGAGCCATGACAGCTTGGCGTCGGATTGCGATCTGCGTGCTTGTAGCCAGCTGCTCTCGGGAGCCGCAGATCGTGCAAGATGCCGGGCAAGTGGCCGCTGGTCCTGTGCAATTGACCGAGCGAGAGCCGAACGATCGGCCGGAGCAGGCCCAGGTCCTGACTGACTCATCCGTGGTGGCTGCCAGTCTTTCGGCGGATCCGTCGAAGCCCGACGAGGACTGGTACCTGCTGGCGCCCGCAACGCCAAAGACGGTTGACGTGACCGTGAGCGGTATTCCCGGCGCCGACGTGGCAATCGAGGTCTACGACGCCGACCGAAATCGCCTCGCGATGGTGAACAGCGAGGGCGAGGGGAAGCCTGAGCGAATCCCCAATCTGGGCGTCAAGTCGAAGCTGCTGATCAAAGTCTTCTCGGTCAAGCGGGGCGCCGGAGGAGCGTATTCGCTCACCGCCTTGTTCAGCGACCCTGCACCGGGGTTTGAGTTCGAACCGAACGACCGCGCCGCGGACGCAAATGCAGTCGCCTTGGGGCAATCGATCTCCGGGTTCATCGCTCACTCGGCGGACGAGGATTGGTACCGATACGAGCTGTCGCCGGCGTCCGAATCCGCAGATGCCTCGAGTCCTCCGCCTCCCGAAGCAGCCGCAGGAGCCGATGCGGGCGCGGTCGACGCAGACTCGGGCTTATCTCAGATCGCAGCTCCGTTCGAGGCGCCGCGGATCGCGCTGCGCATCGAGCTTACCGGAGTCGAAGGGGTCCGGTACGATTTGCAGGTGCTGACCGAAGCGCAAGCCCCGCTCTTTCAAGCGCGCGGCAAGGACGGCGAAGGCCTTTCACTGCGAAACATCGGAGTGCGGGCAACCGATCGAATCATCTACCTGGTGCTCCGCAGCGCTTGGTCGGGAAGCGGCAAAGAAGCGAGGCGCGGTTACAACGCGCAGAAGCCGTACACGCTAACCGTCAGCAGGGAAGAGGCGGGCGCGAACGCCGAGCTCGAGCCCAACGACGAAATTGGAAAAGCCACGCCGCTCTCGCCCAACAGTTTCCGCGAGGGCTTCATCTCTCCGAAGGGAGACCTCGACTATTACGTAATGAGGACGGAACAACCGGTCCTGGCGAAGTTCCAACTCTCCGGAGTCGAGCGATTGGACCTCGTGCTCTCGGTGGTGAAGCCGACCGAGGATGGGAAGGGAGAGCAAGTTCTCTTGCGCGCCAACGACGGGGGCGTGAAGGAGCCCGAGATTCTCAACAACGTGTACTGCCCGGGCGTGTGCTGGCTGAAGGTGGAGGGCGCGCTGCGCAAGGTGGATGGAAAGCTGGTTCGAGATTACGAAAACGCGGAACAGCCCTACCGACTCACCGCGACCGTTATCCCCGACAACGGCAGCGAAGAGCGCGAGCCCAACAACACGCCCGAAACGGCAACGCCGATCGCGCTCAACCACCCGATTCGCGGCACCGTCCACCCGAAGAGGGACGTCGATTATTTTCGCCTCGACCTCTCGAACAAGCCGGTGAAGACGGCGATCCGCGCTTCGGTGACCGGCGTCCTCAAGCTGCACGTGGGCCTTTACCTGCACCGCATGCAGGAGGACGGAAGGTTGTCGCTGGTGCAAACAGCGGATCGCGCCAAGGGCGACGCTCCGGAGATCATCCACTACAGCGCCGATCCGGCCGTTTATTTTTTCGAAGTCCGCGATTCGAAGAACCGCGAATCGAACTTCCAGGATTCCTATCAGCTCACCGTGGAAGAAGGCGAGTGAACCCGCCGCGCGCTCGCGTACTGATCGACAATTGAAGTTGAGCTGTACCTCGATCGCCCGATTTCCTCTCTAAGAGAGCATTTTAGAGTTAACTTCGACATTAACGCCTCCGGGGTTGCTCGTCTTTAGATCTGCTCACCGTAGAGGAGAGCGGCTAGGGTTCGGGGTCGCCGGGGTCCGCGCGCACGATGACGCTTCGTCCGTCTGCCAGCTGGGCGCCGAACGTGAGCTGACCGCTTTCATTGAAGCCGTACGTCGAAAGGCCAAGCAGTGTCGCCGTGGAGCCGAACAGCGGAGTGCCGGTCCGGACCACTTCGACAGCCGGATCGTCAGGCCCCGTTTTCGTGTAGATGACCTCGTTGCCGCCCTCGACCACGTCGATGTAAGCCGCGATCCCGGCTCCATTCATCGCTGGAGTGCCGGAGACGTTGGCAATGGCGACGAGCGTCGGTGGGGCACCGGAGCTGTCGCCGACGAAAACTCCAGCGCCTGACACGTCGTCAGCGCGGAAAAAGGCGAGGAACGCTACCGCTCCGAAGGTGGGGATGGCCGGGCGTCCTTCGATGACGGTGAAGCTGCCGTCGTCGGTGCTCCCGGCAACGAGGGAGATGACCCCTTGGCTGCTGATGAAGATCGCGAGGCCACACCCGCCGCCGCGATCGGCATTGAACGCGACGTCCCCCGTATCGTTGAGCGACGGACCACCATTGTTATGGAACGAGCTGAACATGCTCCCGGTCTCGGCGATCGGCGTCAACGTGCCGCCGCTCGCCGCATACAGCGCTTCGGTGTTGTCGCGGCGGAAGGCTCCAAACGCGACTTCGCCGGCAGTGTTGATGGAGGGAATTCCAAAGAAGGTCTGAATAATTCCGCTCGTATCGGCAATACTGACCAGCGGTCCGCCATCCCCTGTGTAAATGATCTGTCCGTTGCCATCAGGGGTAACGGTGGAGAAGGCAACGGTGCCTGCCACATTGATGGAAGGCGGACTCACGCTGGAGATGCTAAACAGGTCGCCCCGCAGATCGGCGATCGTAGTGGGCGCTCCCCCGTCTGCCGTCTGCACGAGCACCTGGCCGATTCTCGGCGAGATAACATAGGCGACAACGCCGTAGGAGTTGACTGCCGGGTACAGGCTCAGGCCCTGACCAGGACCGGCTGTAACGATGTTCATGTAGCTGTACGCTTGCGCGGATGCCGGGAGAATACCGGCCAGCACGAGCGCAGAAATCGACGCAGCTTCAAATGTCCTCACGACTGCCCCGATGGCTGACCACTTCCCTTCTACCATTCGCGGTCCATCTCTGCGACCACTCCGAGCGGATTCTCACCATCCTTGTAGACTGGGCGCACCTCAACGTCCGCTGATCGCCAGCGGGCCGAAACACCTCACCCAAAACGGTGCCCGCTTGCGGACGCCCACTTTCCGACCCATACTGACGCGCCTTTAGCGTTAACGCGGTAGTAGCTCAGTTGGTAGAGCACGAGCTTCCCAAGCTCGGGGTCGCGGGTTCGAACCCCGTCTACCGCTCTCTGCGGAGACCGAGCTGTTCGATCACCTGAACTCATCTCTTCCTTCGTGTACCGCCCACAGCACGTCGAGATCCAGCTCCATGGCATCGAAGGGCTCGGCTCGGACTCGGTCCTGGCCGGCAAAGGTCGCCAGCAGTAGCCAGCGCTCGTTCTGCCGGCGGAGCACTTCCAGAGTCCGCGCCCGGGGATCGATCAACCACACGTAGGGGATTTCCGCGCGCGCATACAGCGGCAACTTGAGGCTCCGAACGGTCCGCGCGGTCCATGACATGAGGACTTCGCATAGCCAATCGGGCGCCAGGGTAACGAATCGCTCGCGCTCGGAAGGCGGCTTCGGCAAGCGAGCCTTCCGCCAGCCGGCCAGGTTTGGCTGGACGATGTCCTTGTCCAGGTGAACTTCGATGTGCTTCAGGATCTGCCATTTCGCCGGGTCACGCCCTTCAACAAAGGGACTCCACAGGTGTCCGGAGAGGACATCCACGAGATAGTCGTGCTCGGATTCATGCGACGCAATCATGAGCTCGCCCTGGATGATCTCGCCCTTCTCATACGGCGCGAGCCTCCGGAGCTCTTCGTACGGAGTAAGCTCTTCGTGCGCGGCGTGTTTGTTCAGTCGCTTGGTCATCGGGCGCGACCTAGCTGCAGGGGGCGTGCCCAGTGCCAACCTCTGCAAGGGCCCTATGCCATCGAGCAGCTGGAACGCACCGCTCAATCTTGCGGCGTCCATTTGGCTGGACCGCCGACCCGGCGCTCGGACTTGGGGCCGAAGGCGGTTTGCCCAGCGACCGAAACGAGAGCCTCTCCCTCTAAAGCTGGCGGCGCAGCCGACGGCCAGCCGCGAGGCAACAGCGTACAGGCGGGGCACGCTCGCGCCAGGAGTCGCCGCCATCGTCGCTGCGCATCACATCCCAATGCTTCTGCATGAAGAGCACATTCGGGCGCGAGCTCGAGATGCCACACAAGCCGACCGATTTCGCCTTGCCGTAGGGTGGCGGCGAATGTGAAATCTGACCGGTCAGATTTCATGAAACATAGACATCATACGACCGATGATGCCTTTGGACGTCGTGCTCCAAACATCAGCGTAGCCCAATTTGTCTACAACTAAGTTGGTACCGCGTCTCGTCTTAGAGGAGAACGAGCGGCGTGAGACCCAGGCGCTTGGGCTTCATGAAACATAGACTCCGTCAAGCCGCCGCGCCTTGTCAAAACCAGATGAGCTGCAAGATCGCGACAGGGCAGAGCGTTGACCTTGCCCGAGACACCGAGCCCTTGGGCAAGGCCGTCGAAGATCGCCGCGCGGTTTTGGATACCTCATAGAGCTTAGAAATCCCGTAGGGGGCGACGCCGACTCTAAGAAGTTTCTGTCAGCACGGCATCGAATGACAGCGATAACCAGGCGCGATGCCGTCTGGCCCGCTTATACCGAGTCGCTCGTTTTCATTGCGGCTAGCGCGATGATCCTCTAGGCCTGGCTGCGCCTACTTTTCGGCTAAATTCAACACACCCAATACTTGATGGTTTCCGCGTGTTTGCGGATACGATCGCGGAATGTCTGCTAGCAGAGCATGGACGCTGTGGCATTTGACGCCTAGGGGCTGGGAGCACGGCAACGAGAAGAAGGTTTGGGAGAGCGATGACCAGCAGAAGATAGCGAAGCTGCTGGTTCGGTTTGGACCTCGCCCTAACTACGGATTCACAAAACAAGACTGAGGAGGAAAACGGTGGACCGTAGCAACCTCAAATCTCTCGACGCAATGAAGACGTTTGATGCATTTATGGACCAGGCTGCAGTCCAAATCTTAGCCGCCATACTCGGCAGCCCAGACCATGGAGAGGGGCTGTTTCCCCCCAATCAAGCGCGCCAACCAGAAGATTACGCCAAGCTGGCCTATTTCTACGCCAGTGCTCTGGCGCGACTCAGGGGCGAGCGGGGCTAAAATTATCGCGATGAAACGCGTTCTTTCGTTTTTGGCGCTTCTGCTTTTGACCGGTTGCGCTCACTACGACGTAGTCGGATTCGACAGACACGCTGGAATGATCACAGTCGCGCGGAATAAGTACGGCAGTCAGGAAAGGCTCGACGAGATAGCCCTCCAATATTGCGCCCCTCGTCGAGCTGACCTAATCGGTTGCGGCCAGGGCAGCCGGGCGGTGGTCACTACTTGGAACTATTACAGCGGCACGTCATACGGCGTTGCGAATGCGGACGACGCGTATCGTTGCTCGTATCGGTGTCAGTAGACCCCGTTTCTTGTGCCCCCCATGTACCATGACAGTGCGGTTCGAGGCGGCTTCGCGCCGTACGGAGCGAATTAGCTAGCCTGATGCGCAGTCACGCCTAGTCCCGCACCGTCCCGACCCGCTGACTACCGCGTCGTGCTGCCCTGTTCTGAGGTTCGAACCGGCGTTGGCCTTGGGTCGCGCGACCAGGTCCGGATTCGCGAGCGCGAGGGTCGCGACGCTCGCGACGTCGGCCAAGGCGGACGCCTCGTCCGGTCCCCGAATGGAAGATGCCTTTCCTCGAAGTCAGCGTCGTCTCCCCTGGTAAACGAGAGCTCTCACTTCTCTTTCGGGCGTTTCTCGACTGTATCAACGAGGCGTCACGACCCGGTCTGCCTTGGCAGAGCGACCCTCTTGAGAATGGCCGCTGAAAGCAGCCAAGGGCGCTCCATACGTGGGCGAGTTGGCCCTTGCCGAGGTGGGTTTGGTGTTGTACGAGCGGGCCAATCATCTTTCGTCACGAGGGAGGGACATGCACGCCACAGGGAGGTTCTTCAAGCTGGTGACCCTTGCCGCCGCAGCGTCGTTTGGAGCTTATGCAGCAGAAGGCGGCGCTCCCACGGTGGTCAAAATCGGCGCCGCGCTCAGCATGACCGGTGCGGCGGCCGTTTACGGAGGAGCGCAGAAGAGCGGCATCCAGGCAGCCGTCGACGACGTCAACGGGAGCGGCTCACTCAAACCGCTCCGTCTAGAAGTCGTCTTCGAGGACGATGCTTCCAAGAAGGAACAGGGAATCAACGTCTTCCAGAGGTTCATCAACCAAACCAAAGTCAGCGCGATCATCGGTCCAACGCTCTCCACGACCGCCACCGCCGCCGACCCCATCGCGCAGCAGGCCAAGGTGCCGGTGCTCGCCATCTCCAACACCGCTCCCACCGGCATCACGGATATCGGCGAATACATCTGGCGCGATTCGCTAACCGAGCGGCAGGTGATCCCCGGGGCGGTCAAGAAGGCGCGCGCGAAGCTGGGCTTCAAGACCGCTGGCGTCCTCTACGGAAATGACGATGTGTTCACCAAAGCGGGCTACGACGTGATGAAGCAGGCGCTCGAGAGCGAGCGGGTACAGATCTTGGAGACGCAGACATTTGCTAAGTCCGATCGCGATTTCAACGCGCAGCTGACGGCGCTGAAGAGCAAAAACCCCGGCATCCTTCTCGTCTCGGCGCTGGCCGACAACGCCGCCTCAATCGTGAGCCAAGCCCGACAGCTTGGGTACACGGGTCCGATTCTCGGCGGGAATGGCTTCAACAGCCCAGCCTTCATTAAGAACGCGGGGCCGGCGGCGGAAGGCGTGCTCGTCGGGACCTCTTGGAACTCGGCCAGTCAGGATCCTGCGAACCAGACTTTTCGCAAGTCGATGGAGAAGCGCAGCGTCTCTCCCGACCAGTTCACCGCGCAGGCGTATGCCGGGGTGGTGATCATCGCCGAGGCGATCAAACAGGCGGGGATGAAAGTCGGGCGTGAAGACATCAGGGCTGGCTTCGCCAAAGTGCACGATCTGCCCACGCCGCTCGGCAAATTCTCCTTTACTCCTTCGCGAGACGCCGAACACGAGCCAAGCGTGCAGCAAGTCAGGGGCGGCAAGTTCGAGATCCTCCAGTAGAGCGACGCCCGCATGGGACAGCAGGTCATCAACGGCTTCTTCCTAGGCAGCATCTACGCTCTATTCGCGGTTGGCTACACCCTCGTGTTCGGCGTTCTGGACATTCTCAACCTCGCGCATCAGGCCGTCTTCATGCTCGGCGCCTTTTGCGCGCTCGCGCTCGTCGGCGGGCTACACCTTTCTTTCGCGCTGGCTCTGCCGCTCGCCATCCTTTTCTCCGGAGCGGCGGGGATACTGCTTGACCGCCTTGCCTTCCGCCCGCTGCGGGGCCGCGCGCACTCGAACATGTCCGGCCTAATCAGCTCGATTGCCGCAGCGACGATTTTCGAGGCGATCGCGCTTCAGGTCTTCGGCCCGGACGTGTCCCGCTTCCCCTTTGGCACTTTTCCGGATCGCCAGGTTCGCGTGGCCGGCGCGGTGGTCTCGACGCTTCAGCTCACCATCGTCGCCGTCTCGGTGGTGTTGATGGTTCTTCTCACCTACCTGCTCCGAAAGACGCGACTCGGCCGCCAGATTCGCTCGGTGGCTGAGAGCCCGCGCGCCGCTCGCATCCTGGGGATCAACGTCAATCGGGTGATCGCTGCATCCTTTTTTATCTCCTCGGCGCTGGGAGGAGCCGCCGGCGTCCTTTTCGGCCTCGCCTTCAACAGTCTCTCACCCGACATGGGCCGTAGCGTCGAGTTGAAGGGGTTGGCGGTGATCATCCTGGGCGGAATGGGAAGTGTGACGGGCGCGGTGATCGCAGGATTTGCCATCGGCCTCATCGAGGTGTTTACCGTGGCGCGTTGGGGGTCGAGCTACCGGGACGCCGTCTCCTTTGCCGTGCTCTTCCTCGTCCTGATCGTCTGGCCGCGCGGGCTTTTCGGACGAGTTGCTCTGCGAGAGGCTTAGTGGGTGCGCTCGAGGATTTCTTCCTCACCTACCAATCCGCGATCGCCTTCGTCGGTATCGACGCTCTGCTCGCGCTCTCCGTTTACGCGACGCTTTCGTGCGGCCAGCTCTCCCTCGCCAATGCCGGTTTCATGGCCATCGGCGCCTATACTGCCGCACTCCTCACGCTCCACACGCAGCTTCCGTTCGCCGCTATTCTCGTTGCCGCGGCGTTTGCTCCAGCGGTGATCGCAGTTCCATTGGGGCTCCCCGTCCTGCGGCTGCGCGGCGTCTTTCTCGCCATCGCGACCATCGGCTTCGGCGAGGTGGTGCGGCTCGGCCTGGTCAACTGGGACTATACCAATGGAGCGCTCGGACTCGTGTCCATCCCTCAGCGCGCGCGTCTCTGGACGATCTATCTGGTGCTGGCGATGGCGCTTTTTTTCTTCTCTCGCCTACGCGGATCCAGGATGGGCTATGCCCTCGAGGCGATCCGCGAGGATGAGGCCGCGGCGCGAACGATGGGCATCAACACGACGGCCGCTAAGCTATCGATGTTCGTCTTCGGCGCTGTGCTGGCTGGGTTGGCCGGAGGCCTGGAGGCTC
>DATFTC010000020.1:0-71760 GCA_035262305.1 Myxococcaceae bacterium
ATCGACCAGCGAACGGGAACGTGGCACGCCAAGGGCGACGCGATTCTAAAGACAACCACCATCGAGATTCGCGCCGACGAGATGACGTTCGATCCCGAGGAGCAGCGAGCGGTTGCGCGCGGCCACGTGATCTTCTTCCAAGGCACGCTGGTCGCCTTCGCCGAGGAAGCGGACGTCCGCCTGGAGACCGGCGAGGCCACGCTCGTTGAAGGAACCGTCCTCCGAAAAGCCAATGTGTCGCCTGACGCGCTGCTGAAGGCGAAGACGCGCGAAGAGGTGGAAAGGCTGGGTTCCACCTCGATGTCAGCGGCCGGCAGCCACATTCAGCGCATCGGCCCGGACCATTTCTTGGTGGACAGCATCGCGTTCACCCCGTGCGACTGCAATCCGGTGAAGCCGAGCTGGCGAATTCGCTCGCTGCGCGCCGACCTCATTCCGGGTGAGCGCGCCCTGCTGACGCTGCCGGTGATCTACGTTCAGGGAGTTCCTATCCTCGCGTTTCCCTGGCTGTACCTGCCAATGTCCGATCGCCGGACGGGATTGTTGTTCACCATTCCCGGCAGCGCGCGCGGCAGCTTCTTCATTCAACAGCCGGTCTTCGTGACCATGGGGCGCAGCTACGACATGACGCTTACCCCGGGGTACTACTTCGGAGGTGGCGACTACTTGTCGGTCAAGGGCCCGCGCCTCCAAACCGAATTTGAATACGCCCCGAGCGCGCGCATCCAGCCTTACGGGCGGGCGACGTTGGACCTCGTCTACGATTTGCAGCCGCCGCTGGACCCTTTGAATTCAAGCATCATCCGGGACCCCACGGCGCACCGGGGGCTGCGCGGGGCGGGTTCTCTGCGCCACGCCCAGGATCTTGGCGATGGATTCTTCGGTCGCGTCGATGCTTCGTTCGTTTCGGATGGCTACTTCCCGCAGAGCTTGAGCGCGGACCTGACGACTCGCGAAACCGGATTCACTGAATCGACGGCAACTGTCTACCGCCGGACCGCGGACAATTATACTGGGCTCAACGTCGCTGTCCGACAGGACTTGCGGTTTGGATACGGCTTCCTCGATCAGGCAACATCGCCGGAGGATTTCCCCGCACACGGACCGAATCCTCTTCAGCGGTTACCCGAGCTGATATTCGATATTCCCGAAGCGCGGCTGTCCAGGTGGCTCTACGGAAGCCTTCGCATCGAGTTCAGTCGCCTTCACCCACTTCAGGGAAGCACCGGGATCGATCCGGCTCTTTCTCCTGACCCAGCATTCCAACCCTATGGGTACGATCCGTCGCCCCATGAGGCCAGGGACCGCATTGACTTTCGTCCCCGCCTCAGCATCCCACTCGAGCTCGGTCGCTTCGTTCGACTCACTCCCTATGCGTGGTATCGCCAGGACTTTTACGTCGGGGAAGTCACCGGCTCCACCCATGCCCGCGGGTATCCATTGGCTGGCGCGATCATCGAGACAGAGATCTCCAGGGTGTTTCCGACGAGCAGCGGGAGCTGGCGCCACAGCATCGCCCCATCCTTCGAAGTCCGCTACGTGCCGCAGGTGTTCGGGTCTGTCTTCGGAACGACTGCGGACACGTACGATGAGATCGACCGGGCGGTAACGCCATCGACCAGAAGCTTTCTCCACGGGGTTGCTCAGCTCAGCCAAAAGCTCGTGCAGACCGATGGAACTGGAGCCCGCCGCTTCATTCGACTCGATATCGGCCAGGGGTTTGATCTTCAGGCGGGATCGGCTGCAGATACCTTTGCGCGTGCGACGATGGTCGCAGTGCCTCTCAACGCTGCGGTGGTGTTTCGCTACGACACGCGGGCGAGCCGGCTCGCGCAGTTCTCAGCCAACGCCGGTTTTGACGCAGGGAAGGGCGTCGCCTTTTCTTTCCAGTATGACAACCTGATTCTCGCCGGCCCCGACAGCTTGCGCCGAGGAATCGATGAGCTCGTCGGCCCGCCGGCCACCGCCACCGATCCATCGCGACAGCCATTTGATCGGGCGCAGACGCTTACTGCGCACATAGGACTAAAGTCCAAGTTCGGTCTGGCATTGAGTTACGACATCACTGTCTCACCAGAAAACGACATCCGATGCCTGCCCAGTCAAGATCCCAACGCACCGCCTCTCCCCGATTTTTGCTCCCAAAACCCACTTCCCGCGCCGTGGACCATCCGACAACAAGTGGTGACTCTTTCCATCAACCCGTCCTGCGATTGCTGGCGGCTGGACGTGCGCGCTCTGCTCCCGCGCCAGTACATTCTCCCCGGTTTCCAGGCGTCGAGTGGTCCATTGATAGACTTCGGTATCACGCTCACCCTCTCCCGGTTCGGGTCTTTCGGCCTCCAGTAGCTCTGTTTCAGGCATCGCAGCGATGTTCCGCAGGGGGGCGGCCGACGAGCCGCCTTGCTATATAACTGCGCGGCCGAATTTCCGGAGCGCCAGGTTCACTCTCTGTCGCTGGCAGCGCATGACGATTTTGTTACGTATCACGGCCGTTTTCTTGTATCGCGGGATTGGCGACACCATCGATTCGACTGAGGGAACATGTCTGAAATAGGAAAGCGATTAGGTCAACGTATTCGCGAGCTACGAACCCAACGCGCTGAACGCTGGACCCAGGAGGATCTTGCGGAGCGGGCTCGGATTAGCGTCTCGTTCCTCTCGATGATCGAGCGCGGTGAGCGCGTCGCCCACGTAGAAACCCTCGCCGCTCTCGCCGATGCCCTGGATGTTCCCCTATCGGAGTTGTTCTCGGGCATCGACCGGGAACCCAGCGGGCCGCCCGACTTGGTCCGACCGCTTTCGGACTTCTGTCGAAGCCGGCGCCTCAGCTCAAGAGATGTTGAAAAGCTCCTGGGTGTCGCCAGGGCGATGTTCAACGGAAGAAGCTGAACCGGCAGTTCCCGACTTCTTCGAAATCGCTGCCAGCTAAAGCTGCCAGCGCTTGACCGCTCAGCGGCCCGGCCCTTACTGTCCGATCGTTCGAGCAAGAAAGGTGCCGGTCATTTGAGGCGAAACGGCAAATCCTCAGCAGCGAGCCGACAGGACACGGAACGCTACCGAACCATTCTACGCGCGGCGATCGACGTCTTCGCTGAGAAGGGCTATCACGGATGCCGCATCTCCGACGTCGCGCGACAAGCGGGCGTGGCGTACGGCCTCGTTTACCACTACTTCCACGACAAAGAGGCTTTGCTCGAAGCAGTATTCGATGTCGGTTGGGGTGGCTTTCTGTCTCGCGTTCGCGAGGTCGCCGAGAGCAGCGAGCCTCTCGATGACAAGGTTCGGCGCGTCGCGCAGATTGCGTTCGAGGCGTACCGGCACGACCCGAAAGCAGTCAAAGTCATCATCCTGGAGATCGCCCGCAGTCCAGCTCTGGAGCAGGCTCGCCGCCGCTCCGAGCTGATGGAAGTGATCCGCGTCAGCGAGCGGATGTTCATCGAGGCCAAGCGCAGTCGCCAGCTCAAGTCGCACCTGGACCCGTTGCTGTGCGCTGCTCAGTTGTTCGGCGCGATCGAAATGGTGCTCACGACTTTGGTCCTCGAGCTCGTCGATACGCGCAGCGAACATGCACTTGAGCGCGCCCAGGCGCAGCTCACCGAGTCCTTTCTCCAGGGCGTGCTCGCTTCAGGCGCGGAGCTTTCATGGAAGGAAAGCAAGTCCGTTACCGGGTCGAGGGCGGCAAAGCGATCCTGACCATCGATCGGGAGCCGTCTCGAAACGCGCTGTCGCTTCAGGTGCTCGAGCAGTTGGCTGAAGGCATCGATGCGGCTGAAGCGGATGGGTCGGTGCGGGTGATCGTCCTCACCGGTGCCGGCGACAAGGTCTTTTGCGCGGGCGCCGATTTGGCGGGCATGGGCGGCGACGGGTTCCTCGCGGCTCACGAAGGGCGCAGGGCGTACGCCGGCCTCATTCGCAGGCTCCAGGAGTGCAGCCGACCCTCAATCGCCCGCGTAAATGGGCATGCGCTCGGCGGCGGGTTGGGATTGGCGTTGGCCTGCGATTTGGCGATCGCCGCCGAAGCCGCTCAGCTGGGCACGCCGGAGATCGACGTTGGGCTGTTTCCAATGATGGTGATGGCCCTGCTGCACCGCCACCTCGGCCGCAAGCGCGCGCTCGAGCTGGTGATGACCGGCGAGCGGTTGTCGGCTCACGAGGCGCTGGCGTTGGGTCTGCTCAACCGGGTGGCGCCCCCGAATGAGCTCGATTCGGCCGTCGAACAGATGGCCGGGAAGATCGCCGGAAAAAGTCAGGCCACGCTGCGGCTGGGGCGAAGGGCCTTTTTCGCCTCGGAGGATATGCCCTTTGGGGCTGCCCTGGAGTATCTCGCGGCGCAGCTTTCGGTGAACGCATCGATCGACGATGCAGCCGAGGGAGTCTCCGCCTTTTTTGAGAAGCGCAAGCCGCACTGGAAGGATCGCTAGGAGCCTGCGATGGCGCAACCAAAGGACCGGGTGATCATCACCTGCGCGGTCACCGGCGTCGTCGCCAACCGCGAACAGTGCCCCTACCTCCCGTACACGCCGTCGGAGATCGGCGACGAAGCGCGTCGAGCGTACGACGCTGGGGCCGCGGTGGTCCACATCCACGGCCGCGATCCGACCTCCGGTGATGCGACGTGGTCCTCGGAGATCTATCGCCAAATCAAAGAAGAAGTGCAGAAGCGCTGCCCGATCATCATCAACTTCTCGACCGGCGGCTTCAACATGGGCGTCGACGGCGAGGAGGAGAAGAAGAAGCGGATCGAATACGTGTGGAAGACGCGGCCGGAGATGGCCGCGCTGAACATGGGGTCGATGAACTACGCCAAGTACTCGGAGCGCCGGCGCGCCTTCGTCTTCGATTTTGTTTTCCTAAATCCATTCCAAGACATTCTTTTGGTCGCGGCGGCGATGCGCGAGGGCGGCGTCAAACCCGAGCTGGAATGCTTCGACCTCGGACATGTGCAGAACGCCGAGCCCCTCGTCGCGATGGGCGCACTCAAACCGCCACTGCAGTACAGCTTCGTGCTCGGAGTGCTGGGCGGTGCGCCACCCACCTCCGAAACGCTGGCGCATATGTCCAAGCAGATATCCGATGACGACACTTGGGAAGTGATCGGTATCTCGAAGGTGCAGTGGCATCTTCTCGCCACCGCGCTGGTGCTGGGAGGCAACATCCGCGTCGGGTTGGAGGACAACTTCTACCTCGATGCTGCCGGCACGCAGATGGCGAAGGGAAACGGACCGTTGGTGGAGAAGGCGGCGCGGATGGCGCGCGATGTCGGCCGCGAGCCAATGAGTCCCGATGAGGCCAGGCAGGTGCTCAGCCTGCCACAGCAGTGGTAGCGGGGGTTCAAATCGTCGACGCGGTCGTCTCGGTCAATAAGCCAGACAACGAGCACTTCGACGAGGTGTGCGTGGATTTGGTACGCGGGGGCACCTAAACCCCACACACCTCGGCGTTTCGCGCGTTGAAACTGTTTGGAATTTGATCCGTTCGTTCAGTTGAACCTGAGCTTCAGCAATGACTCCGCGTTGACATAGAGGTCGTTCACTTTTGCGGCCCAGTGCAGATGCGGGCCGGTAACCCTGCCCGTTTTCCCGACCAGACCGATTCGCTGCCCGCGACTCACCTTCGCCCCCAGCGCCACGAGCATCTTGGAGAGGTGAAAATAGGCCGTGAAGAGACGGCCTCCGTGGTGGATCACCACCGTGTTACCCGAGCCATAGCAGGCGCGCGCGAGCACCACGACCCCGTCGTTGGCGGCGCCGACCGGCTCTCCGAGTCGCCCATTGAGATCCGTTCCGAAGTGCTGGTTTTGTTTCTCGCCGTTGTACAGGCGCAGGTCGCCGAAATGCGAGGTGATCAGCGGCGCCCGAGGCCAAGCGAAGCTCTTGCTGAACAACAGCCCGCTCGAGGGCTGGTCGTACGCGTGGCGGAAGGCGATCTGATCTTGCGCCATCCAGCGCCTTGCCTTGGGTGGCGGGTTGACGTAGCGGTTTGCCACTTGCAGCTCCCGGCTGGGAAAGCCTGGCTCGATCACCTCGACAGTCAACGCGACCTCAGACGGATCCGTTCTTCCGTCGCCCGGCGCGAGCTGGAGTGTCAGGCTCAGCTCTCCAGGTGGCTGTTCCACCGGGATTCCGATGATTGCTTCAAACCCACGCGCGGTTCGAAAGAAGGCCAAGGACTTTTCTCCGAGGCTGCCGCGCGCCGGAGCCCGCTCGCAGTTGACGCTGATGAGAACCACATCTCCAGGCTTCGCGGTCCCCGGTTGCACTTCAACCAATGGACTTGCGCGCAGCGCAGCCGCGGAGCTGGCTGAGCAAACGAGGGCACCGGCCGCGATCGCTCGGAGGACAGCGAGGTGGGCGCCTGGTCTTGAGTTACGGTGGGAAGTCACGCGGCGATCTGGCGACAGGATTGACCTCGCCAACTCTCGCGTCAAGGACGCATCGGTCCGACCGAGGGTCGCGAAACCGACAGCTTTACGGTAAGAGGCGAGGCAATGAAGGTACTGGTTGCCGATGATTTGTCTGCCGAGGGCATCGACATTCTGCGTCGGGGTCCGGGGCTCTCGGTGGATGTGAGGACAGGACTTAAGCCGAGCGAGCTCGAAGGCTCGATGGGGGAATACGACGCCCTTGCGGTACGCAGCGCAACGCGCGTGACCGGCGCGGTGATTCGCGCCGGGCGAAAGCTCAAGGTGATCGGCCGCGCTGGTGTCGGCGTCGACAACATCGATTTGGATGAAGCCACCAAGCAAGGGGTGGTGGTGATGAACACTCCCGGAGGAAACACGATCACCGTGGCCGAGCTCGCGGTGGCAATGATGATGGCCCTTTCGCGGCACATTCCACAGGCCACCGCCAGCGTCAAGCACGGAAAGTGGGAGAAGAAGAAGTTCGAGGGTCGCGAGCTGTTCAACAAGTCGCTCGGCGTGATTGGAATCGGAAACATCGGATCGGTGGTCGTCGAACGTTGCCTGGGGATGAAGATGAAGGTCTTGGCCTTCGATCCCTACATCTCCGCCGATGCCGCGCGGCGCCTGGGTTGCGAGCTGGTGAGCTTCGATGAGTTGCTGGCGAGGGCGGATTACGTCTCGATCCACGTTCCCCTGACCGAGCAGACCCGCAACCTGCTCGGGAAAGAGGCGCTGGGCAAAATGAAGAAGGGCGCGTTTCTGATCAATTGCTCGCGAGGCGGCGTGGTCGATGAGCTGGCGCTGCACCAAGCGCTCACCTCGGGGCACCTCGGCGGCGCGGCGTTTGACGTGTTTGCAACCGAGCCCGTTCCGCCGGACCATCCGCTGCTTCGGTTGGAGAATTTCATCTGCACTCCCCATCTGGGTGCCTCGACCGAGGAAGCCCAGCGAAATGTCGCCATCGCCCTGGCGGAGCAGCTGGTCGACTACTTGTGCAATGGGAACATTCGCAACGCGGTGAACGTCCCTTCGGTATCGCGCGAGGTCTTGCAGCAGCTCGGTCCATGGCTCAACCTCGCGCACAAGCTCGGTGCGCTGGCGGGCCAGCTCTGCCCCGAGGCTCTGACAGCAATCGAGGTGGAGGCCCGTGGAGATCTCAATCAACACCCGATCAAGCCGGTGACGGTTCAGGCGCTCAAGGGCGTGCTTTCGCAGATCTGCGCAGAGACGGTGAACGAGGTCAGCGCGCCGGCGCTGGCGAAGGAGAGGGGCATTGAAGTCATCGAGCAGCGGCGAGGCGAGCATCAGGATTTCGCCGCCAGCCTGACGCTTCGCCTGCGCGGCAAGTCCGAGTTTTCGGTCGAGGGGACCGTCTTCGGCCGGCGGCACCCGCGCATCGTCCGGGTCAATCAATTCGATGTGGAAGCGGTTCCCTTCGGCCATCTGATTGCCATTCACAATCGGGACGTGCCCGGGGTCGTAGGCCGCGTTGGAACGCTGCTCGGAGATTCGGGCGTCAACATCGGCCGCATTCACCTGTCGAGAGACCGAGAGCATGGCGAGGCCTTCTCACTGATCAACGTCGACACCCCGGTTCCTCAATCGGTGCTGGACGGGCTTCGCCGCTTGGCCGGAGTTCTAAGCGTTCGTCAGCTATCACTTTAGCTCGCCGTTCCTGCGCTCGGCCGCCAGCCGGCTGGAAGGAGCTTTTGCGCCCGCGATAGAAGGATGTCGCGCCGGGCGCGACGTCGGCCACGCGACGCGGAGGGTCCTCGATGCGGAAACAGAGGGTCTCAAAAGCAGAGGAGGAAGAGAAGATGGTGGAGATGACCCAGGCTGGGTTGCACTCGGGCAAGCGCCACCGGGAGACAGAGTCGAATGCGACGCCAGGCAGCGCACCTGGCGTAGAGGGAGTCAAACCGACGCCGCGCTCTCCGCTCGCGGGAGGGCTGAGCGAAGCCCAATCCGCGAAGGCTCCCCCTCAAGCCTCGGCGCCCGTTGTGCCTTCCGCCGATACAGCACGGCCGCGCGGTGCCTTCCAAGTGCTCGAGGAGAGCCGGGTAGAGCTCGAGGCGATGTCGCGGTCAATGCTCGAGTTTGGCCGCGCCAGCTTGCGGCTCGTCCAACTTTCGTTCGAGCTGACGTTGTTGACTACCCGGAGCATACTCTCGGCGCGGTGGTAGAGCGGTGCTTGCAGGTGCTCTAACATACGCGCGAGCCCCCGGTTGCTACCGCTGTACAGCCTGGCTAGGGTGACTCGTTGGCGGCGACGTCCGGTCGAGGAAGCGATGCCCTCGGTGACGAAATCGGAAAGCAACGGCAAGATCGCTGTACTGCTGACCAACATCGCTGACGGTCTGGGCCGATTGGTCGGCGAGCATATCGCGCTTGCGAAGTTGGAGCTCAGCGAGGACGCCGCGGTGCTGGCGAAGGCGCTGGGCGTGACCGCCGCATTCCTCGCGTTGGTTTTGGTCGGCTATGTCTTTTTGTGCGCCGCTCTGGTCGCCGTCTTGTCCGCGCAATCGATGCCGCTCGCCGCAGCGCTTGCGATTGTCGGGGGAGGCAATCTGCTCCTCGGAGCGATCGGTGCGTCCCTGGGTCTTCGCAGGTTCGCGACGCGCCCGGTGATGCGCGAGACGTTTGATCAGCTGGAGCGCAGCGCGGCAGTGCTGTCCCCGGGCGCCAGCACGGATGGCTTGGAGGTCGCGGATGACAAACGCGTTTGAGCGAAAGACCAAGCGCGATGCGGCGGAGGTCCGAGCGGAAATCCAGCGCGCTCGAGAACAGATCGCATCTTCGGCGGAGGCCTTGCGACATGAGGTCGCCGTGCGCACCGATTGGAGAGAGTGGGTCAGGCGGAAACCTGCCCTTTTTCTGATGGGAGCCTTTGCAGCCGGGTTTCTCATCGCCAGGCGTTTGACATAGACCGGCAATTCACGCAGCAGTCAGGAGGTATCTAGATGGAAGCCACGCAGCAGTTGAAGCAAAAGGCGCGCGAGGTCGAGGAGCGGTTGGGTCCGCAAATCGAAGAGGCAAAGAAGAATTTGAACGATCTCAACACGCGCATCAAATCGTTCATCCGGGAGCGCCCGGGAATGTGCTTGTTGGGAGCGCTCGCTTTCGGCTTCATCGTAGGGCGAATCGCTTCGCGGCGCTGACGATTGAGAGATCGGGCAATGAGCGAGCGCGAGCACTCTGGGAACGGAGCCCACGGCAACCACCGGCCCGGCTTGGGCGAGCGGGTGGACCACATCGGCAGCAGCGCGCAGGAGATATTCACCGAGGCGCGCGACGCGGTCGCCGATTTGCAGCGGACGCTGGACATCAAGGGGAGAATGGAGCGCCACCCCTACGCAATGCTCACGGCCGCCGCTGCAGTGGGCTATGTGCTCGGCGGAGGTCTTCTCACCTCCTTGACGGGCCGATTGATACGAGTGGCCGTCAAGATTGCCGCGGTGCCCTTCATCAAGGAGGAGCTGGTCAACATTGCGCAGAACACGCTTTCGGGATTCAGCGCTCGCGCTTCCGAGCCAAAACCAAGCGCGGAGACTTCTTCGACCAGTGGAGCGTCGGGAATCTAGAGAGCACTGAGTAGAAACGAAGCAGTTAGAGCACTGGGTAGAAACGAAGCAGTTGAAGGTCAATAGTTGAAAGTCGAAAGGGCCGAGATCCCAGCCAGGTAAAGGAGGTAAACCATGACTCTGAGAAGCTTGAGGGATTTGGACAAGGACGACCTGTTGAAAGTGATAGGTCTGCAGACGAGGCGCAGCATCGCCGACTCGCTTCTGCCCACGATTGCGATCTTCAGCGTGGGAGTCTTGGTCGGCGCTGGAGTTGGGTTGCTGCTGGCTCCCAAGCCGGGCCGCGAGCTGCGCGACGATCTGCGCAACCGGCTCCAGGGTGCGGGCGAGCACATCGGCGACAACCTGTCCGCCGAGGGCGCGTCGTCCGACCGGCCCCGGGCGTTTTGATTCGCAGATCGCAGCCTGCTTTTGAGCTGCGACGTTATTCGCGCGCCGTGCATCTGGAGTAAGCACGGCGCCGGTGTCGGTCTTCCGCGACCGGAGTCAGTGCGGAGGACCGGACGTGAGAGCATGGATCGTCGCCGGGCTGATTGCCGCCGCTGTCCTGTGGGTTGAAGCCGAAGCCGAAGATGCCCTTGGCTGGACCCGGCGGGCAAGCACCGGCGTTGTGCCGCTGTCCTTGCGACCCTCTGGGTCACTGGTGCATCTAGCCTGCGTGACCTTCTCGCCGATGGCGATTTTCGCCGACGAGGCGCTGCTTCGACGCGTCCACTCCGGCGACATCTCCGCGCTCGAGGCTCTCTATCGCCTGTATGAGGGGGCGATCTTCAACCTGGCGCGGCGGCTGTGCGCTTCCGAGGCCGATGCGGACGACGTCCTGCAGGACACCTTTGTCGAGGTGGGCAAGAGCCTGGACCGCTATCGGGGTCAAGGTCCCCTCGTCAGCTGGATGAAGCGCATCTGCGTGAGCAAGGCTCTGATGCGCTTGCGTCGCAGCGCTCGCTTTCCGGAAGAGCCGCTCGATGAACGAAACGGGGCCGAACCGTTTCGAGGTCGCTTGGACATCGAAAAGGCCCTGGCCGAGTTGTCGCCTCTGTCGCGGGCGGTTCTGTGGCTACACGACGTCGAGGGCTACACCCACGAGGAGATTGCGAGTCTGCTGAATCGGTCGGTGAGCTTCTCCAAGTCGCAGCTTTCGCGCGGGCATGCCCGCTTGCGAGCTTTGCTCGCGGACGAAGGCAAGGATCCGACATGCGGCATCTGACGCTCGAAGAGCTTTTGTCTCTGCAGGATGGTGGGCAGCTCGCCGATCTCTCTCGGCACCTCGAGGACTGCCCCCTCTGCGCGGGTGAGCTGCGCTCGCTCCAACAACGACGACAAGCGCTGCGAGATTTGCCGGTTCTGCAACCGTCGAAGGACCGCTGGCCCGCCATTCGCGCTCGGATTGTGGCGTCGAAGCGGCGGCGGGCTGCGGTGTTCGCCGCGGCTTTGGCTGCCGCCGTGATCGCGTTTGCACTGTTCTCACCCGCGATCCTTCGGCCGCCAGCGCCGGCGGTCGACAATTCGGCCGACGAAGTCGCGGAGCTGGTCCGCCAATCCCAGCGCCTCGAAGAGCAGCTTCGCTCGCTCCCTGAGCCCGAGGTCCTGGACATGGGCTCCGCGGAAACCATCGTCCAACTGGAAGATCAGATCGCCCTCGTGGATGAGTGTATCGAAGATCTCGCAGGCGATTCGGGGGCCGGCCAGGAGCTCGCGGTCCTCTGGGAGACGAGAATTACGCTGCTCGAAAGCCTCACCAACATGCGCAGTCCCGCCTTCGCTCAGCTTTTGCGCTGATGCTGCCGAAAGGAAAGCACTTCGTGAATTCATCGAAGCTGGTTGCAAAGCTGCTCCTCCTTCTTCTCCCGTTGCCGGCGTTTGCCGCTCAAGAGTCAGTCAAGGCAGCGCGCGACGCGTCAACGGAGGCAGCTGACAAAGCCAAGAAAGATGCGGAGAAGGGGGTTCAAGACTGGCGCAAGCAGGCTTCGGAGCAAATGGAGGCAGCACGCAAGCAGCTCGAGGAGGCGCGCAAGCAGTGGCAGAAGCAGATCGAGGATGCACGCAAGCAGATGCAGCTCGCCGCCAGGGCTATGCGGACGGCTGAGCGGCAAGAGCGGTTGATGAGCGTCTACCCGCGCATCGGCGTCCTGATCAAAGCCTCTCCCAGCGGCGCCGGTGCGGCGGGAACGGTGGTGCAGGGCGTGACTCCAGGCAGCCCGGCGGACAAGGCGGGAATCAAGGCGGGAGACGTCATCACCGCCATCGACGGCCAGCAATTGCAGGACGCGAGCGATGGAGGGACGGACGAGAACACCGTTGCGCACGCGGTAAAGCTGCTGCGGAAGATCAGGCCGGGGCACCGCATCGAGATCGAGTATCGCCGTGGAAAGGAGATCCGAAAGGCGGAAGTTCAGCTCGAGTCCCACCGCACGAGCTGGAGCTACGCGTTCCGCGACAATGGTCGCGGTGTCGGTACGGTGGAGTTGTCGGGCGGTTGGATAGGTCTGGAGCTGGCGGCGATCAATCCGGACCTGGGTGCATACTTCGGCACCTCGCGTGGTTTGCTGGTGCTTCACTCCTCCACGAGTGCGGATGTGGCGCCCCTCAAGCCCGGCGATGTCATCCTCAAGATCGGCAACGAAGAGCCATCGACGCCGACACAGGCGGCTCGGCTCCTGCGCTCGTACGAGCCCGGTCAGTCGATTCCCGTGGAAGTCCTCCGACAGAAGCGGAAGCAGACGCTCGCCCTGCAGCTGCCGCGGTCGGCCTCCGACAAACAATAGTGCTTAGTCCGACGGCGACCCCAATGCGTCTTCCATCGAGCTGACCATGTCGTCGCAAACTCGCCCTTGCGCGACGTGCTCGATCACCACGCGGGTGATCTTCTGCATCGTCATCGCCGGATAATAGAACTCGCCCTCCCACCCCATCAGCTGGAAATCCTCGCGCGAGAGGAGATCCTTGGGGCGCGGATTTTCGCGGAGCACCACGTTCGGCCCGAGGTGACAAAGCCCGTAGCAGCCGCCGCGATACACCTCGCATCGCGACGTCAGCTCGCTCTTCAAAACCAGCTCGCGGCAGGCGGCAAAGAGTTGGTCCGCCCCGCCCTGGCGACAGTTTGGACCTCTGCAGACGGCCAGGCGATACGTCTTCACCAAAGCCAAACGCTACGGGCTTTGTACTCCGCTGAGAAGGGTCGCCTCTGACCTGCCTCGGCGCGCTTCGGCAAGCTGAAGGTTGCGGTCGTACCTGCGCACGAAAGGCCAGTAGATGAGAAAGGACACGGCCAGATTGAAGATCTGCAGCGCCAGCGCTCGAACATCCCCGCCTGTGGACAAGAAAGCGCCTGCCGGAGCCGGCAGCGTCCACGGTATCTCCAGGTAGGGTCGACTGACCCAATTGAGCTGAAATGCCAGGTACGCCACAGCAGCGCTTGAGAGCGGCGCGAGAAAAAAGGGAACCGCCAGCTGCGGATTGAGGACCACCGGCGCGCCGAAAAGAACCGGCTCGCTGATGTTGCAGACCGCGGGAAGGACTCCGAGCCTGCCCACGCTCCTAAGCTGCGCGGACCGGGCGCACAGCAGCAGAAGCGCCAGCGGCAACGCCGCCCCGGATCCTCCTTGCCAGACGAACCAGAGATAGAAGTGCAAGGGAGCGATGTGCGGCGGGGATGCTCCGTGGGCAACCGCCTCCATGTTCTGGATCAGCATCGCCTCCCAGAGCGGCTTCATCGTTCCCAGCGCGGCGCTGGCATGCACGCCCAAGAGCCACAGGCCGCTGTCCACTGCCACGACTCCGAGCGCGGCGGGGAGGCTGCCGGTCATTCGCAGCAGTGGTCGCGCCAACGAATCGAGGATCTTTACCAAGTCCAACCTGAGCACTTGAGTGATGACAAAAACAATCAGGATCGCGGCGAATCCAGGGATCAAAGCGAGGAAGGAGCGGATCACGATCTCCGGGGCGGTTTGCGGCATTCGGATGGTCCATCCTCGGCGAACGAAGATCCGACCGAGCTCCACCGAGCCGAGTGCGATCAAGAGCCCGGCGAAGATTCCTTGCGCGCCAAGCCGCTCCAGAGGGAGGCCAGACGCCGTCAGCTCGCCGATGCTGGGGGGAGGCATCGCCGCGACGAAAAAAGCGGCCATCGCGGTCAACCCGGAAGCGGCCGCGTCCATTTCGTACGACTTCGAAAGCGAATGCGCGGCGCTGAAAGTCACGTAGACGGCGATCATTCCACTGAGCACGCGGTAGGGAACCAGCAGCGCGGGCGCGAAAGGAGCGACCCATGCCTGCAGCGCAGCTGAGGGAGGTTGGGCGGCGAGCAAGAATGCCGAGCCGATCAAAACCAGCGGCAGCGCGCCGACGACCCCGTCGCGAACGGCCACCAGATGTCGCTGGGTCGCGAAAAAGTCGCCCACCGACTGCAGTGCGCCGCGAGCGCCGTGAAGCGGTTGCCGCGTCAGATCGCCCGCGTTTCGCACGGGTCGACTTTAGCCCCGACCCGCGCTTCGCCTCCAGATTCCGGTTCAGGGTTTGCTGATCCGCGCGTGCGGCTCGAACTCCTGATGCGCCGGCGGTTTTGAACCGTCGCGCCGGTTCCAGGGATCCGACGGATGCGATACCGACGGTCCTTGGAGGAGCTTGGGAATGTCGTAGACGAAGCCTTCCCGCGTGTATTCGGACGGAGCGTGCTTCGTCGTGTCCATCCGGATCGCGTCCTTGGGACAAGCTTCGACGCAAAAACCGCAAACGATGCAGCGCAGCTCGTCGATGACGAAAGTGGTGGGGAATTTTTCGATCACCCGCGACTCGGCGGCCGGGTCGCCCGGATCGTATTCTCCGGCTTCGATGTAGATGCATTGGGCGGGGCAGACTGTCGCGCACATGTAACAGGCGACACAGCGCGGCTTGCCGTCTTCGCGCGGGACCAGTCGATGCAATCCGCGATAGCCGGGCGGATAGGGGACGCGCTCCTCAGGGTACTGCACCGTGGTGACCAGGCTTGTTCCCTTGCGGTTCAACACGTTGACATTGGTGTCGCGTTGGCCGAACAGGTTTCGCAAAAAATGCCGCGTCGTCACCGCCAGGCCGCGAATCAGCTCCGGTAGGTAGATCCGTTCCCGAACATCTTGGCGGGGATCTCGGCTCGCGTCGTAGGCCATAGTCGATCTTTAGCCGTGACCGGCTCGGGATGCAGCGGTGAGTGCAGCGGCGTCCGGCGTTGACGCACCGGGAGAAGCAATCTTCGCGGGATGTTCTTCAGTGCCGCGAGCGGTCAGGGCGGCCACGATGGCGATTTCGATCAAGCCCACCACGGCGATCGCTCGCAGCGAGGGATCCCAGAGAACCAGAGCGCCGGTGATGAACACGTTGAGCAAGCCCGCCGGGAGCAGCATCTTCCATCCGAGCGATTGAATTTGATCGTAGCGGAAGCGTGGGAAGGTCCACCGGATTGCCAGCTGCAGCCAGCAGAGGACGATGACCTTGATCCAGAACACGGTCCCCAGGATCGCGCCGAGCAACCATGGAGAGCTTGCGAAGGGCTCCTGTCGAGCGAGCCACTGCTCACCGAAGGGAAGGTGATAGCCGCCGAAGAAGAGCGCGGTGGTCACTCCCGCCAGCACCACTACCTCGACGAACTCGGAGATCATGAACATCCCGAATTTCATCCCCGAGTATTCAACGAAGTAGCCGATGATCTCCGAATCTCCCTCGGGAAGGTCGAAGGGCGTCCGCTTCGTTTCCGCAAACGCGGCGGCGAAGAAAAGCACCAAACCGACCGGCTGCAGGAAAATGCCCCAGGCCGGCAAGCCGAAATCGAAGTCGCGCGAAAACTGCCACAGGTAGCGGGCCTGTCCCTCGAGCATCTGGGGAACCTGCACCGTGGAGAAAGCAATCATCATCCCCACCAGGGAAAGCCCGAGGGCGACCTCGTAGGCGATCATCTGCGACGAGGCGCGCACGCCGCCCAGCAGCGCCAGCTTGTTGTTCGAGGACCAACCCGCCAAGGATGTTCCGTAGACGGCCAGCGAGGCGATCGCGAAGAGAAACAGCACTCCGAAGTCGGGCGTGGCAATCACCATCGGAACGTCGCGGCCCATCAGCTTGAGGGTGGGGCCGACGGGGATGATCGCGAACAGGGCGAAAACGGGTCCGAAGGCGAGAATGGGAGCAAGGTTGAAAAGGAAATTGTTGGCTCGCTTGGGGACGAAGTCCTCCTTGAAGAGCATCTTGAGCGCGTCTGCGGCGAGATGCGGTACGCCGCCGAGAGGCCGGTCGCGCAGAAGCGGCAGGTCGATCCGCGCGCGATTGGGGCCGATGCGGTCTTGGATCATCGCGCTCCACTTCCGCTCGGCGATGGTGAGCAGCGAGGCGATCACCATCACAAACACCAGCATCAAGACGACGATCTGGGGCAGTCTACCTGCGCTCGGAAGCAGCGCCGCCAGGGCGTACACCGCGGCCATCAAGCCTGCGATCGCAAACAGGATGAAGACCATCGCGCCGACGATGACCAGAGCGCGCGGCATCTCAGATCCCCCTCACTCGAGGAACCCCCCACTCGCGATGGCCCGGCGGTCGGCCGTCGGCCCCGGCCGGAGCGGGAGAGATTCCGGGCACGTGCTGAGCCGGCGGTGCGGCTTTGTCCCAGTCGAAAGTCGAGAGCTCTTTGACGCCCGCTGAAAGTTGCCGGAAGACGTCTCGAGGCGAGCTGTAAGCTGTGGTCAGTCCCAGCTCCTTGGCGAGCCGGGAGGCCCACATCCAGTGTGGCTGGCTCTCGGGCAGAGGTGGATAGGCGCGTCGGAACCGCTGAATGATGCCGTCGAGGTTCGCAAAGCTTCCTTCGTCCTCGACGTGCGTCGAGGCGGGCATCAGCACGTCGGCCAGCTCCGTCAACGGCCCGCGATTGGTTGCCTGAACCACCAGCAATTCGGATCTCTGGAATGCGGCGAGAGGCTGCACCGGCTCAATCGGCCATTCACCGCCGATGACGTAGAGGGCTTTGACCGCGCCGGCATCAAGAGCGTCGATGAGATCGGAGAATGACCGCAGCGCAAGGCCGAGGCCGGCGGCAATCCACGTCAGTCCGGTTCGGTTGGGATTCTTATCCGCGGTCATCAGCAGGTGATCGCCTTCACCCGGCGGCCGTCCTCCGACGTAAACGGTCCTCGCCCCCAGCGCATCCCGAGCGAACGCCAGGCACGCCAGCAGGTCTTCATTAGAGGCAAGCGGTGAAGCCATCACCGCAAGCTCGGGTCGATGCGAGATGGCCTTCAGCTTTCGCGCGGCGAAGGCGACGGCCTCGGCGCCGGTTGCCTCGCGAGCATCGTCGCTCCGTCCGATCTGCGGGGTCTGAACCCGGTCTTTGTTCACGTACTTGTAGGAAAGGCGACCTCGATCGCACATCCAGCTCTTGTTCACCTGCTCGTTTTCGCGCGGGCGGTAGCGGTAGGTCTCCTGCCCGAAGAAGTCGACGAAGACGTTGCAGCCACGAGAGCATCCGGTGCAGACGCTCGGCGCCTCGGAGAGAAACCAAGCCCGGGCGCGAAATCGAAAGTCGCGGTTGAGCAGAGCGCCGACTGGGCAGATGTCTACCGTGTTCCCTGAATAGTTCGAGCTGAGCTCGCTGCCGGGAAACACGTCGATCCGCTCCCCCGATCCCCGCCCGAACATCCCAAGCTGCGGTTCGTGCGCCACCTCGTTCATGAAACGGACGCAGCGGGTGCAGAGGATGCAGCGTTCTTGGTCGAGGACTACCAGCGGGCCGAGCACCTTCCGCTTGTTCTTCAGAATCTTCGATCCTTCGAGCCTGGACGGCATGAAGTCGTATCGAGCGTAGTAGTCCTGCAGCTTGCATTCTCCGGCCTGGTCGCAGATCGCGCAGTCCACCGGATGATTGAGGAGGATGAACTCGAGAACTGAGCGCTGGCTATCCTTCACCACCCCGGAGTTGGTTTTAACGGATAGGCCTTCGCTGATCGCCGTTTGACAGGCGGGCACGAGCTTGGGGCTGGAAGACACCTCGACCAAGCACATGCGGCAGTTTGCAGCGATCGAAAGGCGCGGATGGTAGCAGTAATAAGGAATGTCCGAGCCGACTTGTCGGGCGGCCTCGATCATGTTCGTTCCGGGCTTGGCCACCACTTCCTTCCCGTCGATGGTGCAGGTCACGAAACCCGGGTTCTTCGGCGGAGGGGGCTTGGCAGGACCGGGCGGTGGTGGCGGCGGCTTCGTCCCGGTGGAGCCCGGCGCATTGGTGGGCGCGCCGGCGATCGGCTTTCCCTGGCCTTCCAGCGGCCCTTTGTTGGTGCCCTCGCTCACTGCTCAACCTCTCCGCCTATCATATTGATCGAGTCGAAGGTGGGGATCAGGTCGGCGAGCAGACGTCCTTCCACCATCCGCGCGATGCCAGAGAGAATCGCAAAGGAAGGGGCCCGCACGTGAACTTTGTACGGCTTGCCGCTTCCATCGCTTACCAAATACCAGCCGAGCTCTCCGTTTGCCGCCTCGGTGCAGTCGTAGATTTCCCCGGCTGGCACCTGGATTCCCTCCATGATCAATTTGAAGTGCGCCATCACGCCTTCAATTGTGCCGTAGACCTCCGGTTTGGGCGGCAAGGCAATGCGCCAATCATCGAGGAGGACAGGACCCGGCTTTATCATTTCGATCGCTTGTCGGACGATCCGATTCGACTGTTTGATCTCCTCGATGCGCACCAGGTAGCGATCGAAATTGTCGCCGTTTCGACCGAGCGGAACGTCGAACGCGACCCGTTCGTAGATCCAGTACGGGAGAGCTTTTCGCACGTCATAATTCACACCGCAGGCGCGAAGACAAGGGCCGGTGAAGCCGAAGTCAAGCGCGTCCTCGGCACTGATCCTCCCGGTGCCCTTCATGCGGTCGACGAAGATGCGGTTGTTGGTGAGGAGGGCATCGACCTCGCCGACCAACCATTCGATCTTCTCGAGCGACTTGAGCACGGACTCGAGCCACTGGGGCGGCAGATCTCGGTTGAGCCCGCCCACCCGACCAAAGGTGGTGGTCAGCCGCGCGCCGGTCAGCTCGGTGACTCGGTCGACGATCAGCTCGCGGGCCTCGATGCAGTACAAGAAGGCGGAAAATCCGCCCAGCTCGAGGCCGATCGCCCCAATGCAGGTTAAATGATCGGCGATCCGATGGATCTCGGAGCCGATGGTGCGGATGAACTTCGCCCGCTCCGGAATCTCCACGCCGATCAGCTTCTCCACCGCGTTGAGAAAGCCGAAGTTGTTCATCAGCGCCGAGACGTAGTTCAGCCGGTCGGTGTAGGGCAGGCACTGCGTCCAGGTGCCGTTCTCACAGCTTTTCTGGAAACCGCGGTGCAAGAAACCAATTTCGGGATCGGCGTGCACGATTGTCTCGCCGTCCAGCTCCACCTTCATCCGGACCGTCCCGTGCATCGCGGGGTGCGAAGGCCCCAGGTTGAGCTCCATCCGCTTCGATGGCAGATGAGCCTCCAGCTCGGATGCGGCGGGGACCGGCTGAACATCGGCAGGGCTCTTCGAGGAAATCGGCGGATTGGACATGTTCGATCGGTAGTGGCCAGGTGCCGGGCTCAAGGACGGTTGGTGCCCGGGCCGCGAAAGATGTCCTTGATCGGACGCTCGGGAATCAACGATTGGCGTTGGCGCAGTGGATAGTCCTTCCGCAGCGGGTGTCCCGTGAACTCCTCATACAACAGGATCCTGCGTAGGTCAGAATGACCCCGGAACCTGATCCCATAAAAGTCCCAGACCAACCGCTCGAACCAGTTGGCGCCTTGGTACACTGGGGTAATGGAAGGCAGCTCGGGTCGATCCTCGGGGACGCGGCACTTGAGTCGGACGTGCTCTCCGCGGGTGACGGAGAAAAAGAAGTAGACGATTTCGAACCTGGGCTCGCGTTCCGGAAGCATCAAGCGATCGACAGCGTCGATGGAAAGAAAAAGCTTAAAATCGAGCTCCGGGTTGTCTCTCAATTCGCTGGCCACGTCGCGAATTGACTCGCTGTCGATCACGGCCCATTCACCCCCCGCCCGGTCGGTGTAGCGATCGAGAAATGCTCGTGGAAATGTCGCGGCGATTTTGTCCAGCGCGAACTTGGTCAAGGGAATTCCCGTCGGGAGCTCATCGCTTTATAAGTACGCAAAGAAGCTCAGTCAACGCGGATGCGGCGCGGTCATCTGCGCACTTCGCGCCCTCGCAGAAACCGAAACCGAACAGCTCGCCGATCAACCTCACTTGCGCCGGTAGGATCGGCGCCTTAGGTGAAATGCGTTGCGGCTAAGACTTTCCAAACGGCTTCTCTTCGGAGCTGCCGCCGGCGTGGTTGTCGCTCTGGTCTGGCTCGCCGCCGAAAGCGCGTCGATCATGCGCCCTGGCGCCGCGGGCATCGGCGTGGAAGTGCAGGGTCCCTTGCAGGCCCTCCTTCGCGCGGTCACGCCGCTCCTCCCGGGACTTTTGTTGCGCGTGGCGATCGTCTACATCGCCGGCGGCGCGGTGCTTGGAGCCTTGTCGGCGTTGCTGGCGTCCTGTTTGCCGGTGAGCCGTAGAGCATCATCGATCGCGGTCTGGGCGGCGGAGTTCGCGATTCTCGTCGGCCTGCTCGCCTGGGATCGAGCCATCTCACGGCCAGCGCTGTGGGACGATCTGGCGATGGGATGGCGCGTCTTCGAGCAGGTCGTGTCGCGCGGTGACCCATTGCAGCCGCGCCTCGCCCTTGCAGGAGTGCTTTGCGCGCATGCGATCGCGGTGGCCTGGCGGTTCGGCGCAAAGCTGCTTCCTGCGCTCGCGCTGGTCGCTGCCTTCAGCGCGGTGGCGGTCGCGGTGCGATTGCCCGAGCGCCCCGCGAGGCAACATCCGCTCGTCGTGCTGATCGGCATCGACGCGTTTCGCCCTGATCGGCTCAAAGCGTACGGGGGCACTGGCAACGTCGCACCCAACCTGGAAGCGTTCGTCCGCGACGCCACCCTCTTTGATCGCGCGTATACGCCGCTGGCTCAGACTGAGCCTGCCTGGCGCAGCCTTCTGACCGCCCGCTGGCCCTACCGAACGGGCGTCCGTTACCCCCTCACCGCGGCAAAGCGCTGGGAGTTAGCGCCGACCTTCGCAGCGGACCTGGCGCGCGCGGGTTACTCAACCTCGTTTCACACCGACTGCTCGCGTTTCAACTACCAGGGCCCGCTTTCGGGCTTCGAGCTGCGCGAGCAGCCGCCGCAGGGCGCGATCAATTTCGTCCTCGAGAAGATGCGCTTTCGCGGGCTGGGAATGTTCGCGGACAATGCCATTGGCTCGGCTTTGCTGCCGGAGTTCGTCGACAATCGAGCGCTGGCGGGCATCCATGATCCGATTGGCTATGCCACCAGGCTCGGCGCCTCTCTGGTACAGCAAGCGGATCGCGGACCTGCCCTGTTCGCGTTTCACGCAACTGCGGCGCATTTTCCAGGCGACCCGGTTTATCCCTTCTATCGAAAATTCGTCGATGCCAAGGAACCGCTGCAGAGGCGCATCCGGATGTTTTTCTCTCCCATCTCAGCGAACGCTCCCGGCGATTGGAATCGAGCGGGCTCGGAGGCCCTCTACGATGAGCTGCTTTCCCAGGCCGACGCGCAGCTCGGCATCTTGCTGAACGCCCTGCGGAAGCGGGGGCTCTACGACGAGGCCCTGATCGTGGTCTTCTCGGATCACGGCGAGAGCTTCTTTAGCGACGTTCCCTCGCTGGAAGGTGCAACGCCGGTTCATGGCGCTCGCCTGGGAGAGGAAGAGAACCGGATCCTGCTGGCGATCAAGCTGCCCGCGAGCCGAGCCCCCAGGTCCAAGCCAGACCGAGTCGAGGCTCTGGTGCGCTTGATCGATATCGGACCGACGCTGCTCGATCTGAGCGGTGCGCCTCCGCTGCTCGACGCCGACGGCGTGAGCCTGGTTCCGCTCCTCGAGGGCAAGCAAATGCCGAAGCTCAACCTGCTGGCGGAAACGGGGTTCACGCACGCCAGGCCCGACGCGTTTGATCCCCAGCACATCTCTCTTGCACCGCGCACGCTGGACGCGTACGAGATTCAGCCCGACGGCACTGTCGAGGTCTCCGATGCGGCGCACCGAGCGGTGATGATGGAAAAGGATTTTGGAGCATTCGACGGGAGCAGCTGGATCACTCGTGTGCGCGAGAAGAATGGAACCGTCGTCCAGAGGTGCCTCGGCGAGTGTTTGGACGGTGCCTTGATGAAATGGTTCAACAAAGTTTCAGTCGGTTCGCTGCCGGCCGGAAGCTGACGGGAGGAGAAGCGATGAAGGCCGTTCGTGTGCACAGCCCTGGGGGGCCCGAATCGATGCGCTACGAGGACGTACCTCAACCCACGCCCAAAGACGGTGAGGCGTTAGTGAAAATCGAGGCGGCGGGCGTGAACTTCATCGACGTTTACTACCGAACAGGCGCTTACAAGGCGCCAATGCCGCTCACCCCAGGTCAAGAGGGAAGCGGAACCGTGACCGCCGTCGGTGCTGCTGTAAAAGAAGTGAAGGTTGGCGATCGCGTTGCGTATACCGGCGTCCTCGGTTCCTACGCCGAGCTCGCGGCTGTTCCCGCAGATCGGTTGATCGTCCTGCCCAACGGGATCAGCACCCGCCAAGCTGCGGCGGCGATGCTTCAGGGGATGACCGCGCATTACCTGACGACGACGACCTACCCTCTGAAAAACGGGGATGCCTGCCTGATCCAGGCGGCTGCCGGCGGAGTGGGCTTGCTTCTCTGCCAAATGGCCAAGATGCGCGGCAGCCGAGCGCTGGGGACGGTTTCGACCGAGGAGAAGGCCAAGCTTGCTCGCGAAGCCGGCGCGGACGACGTCATCCTTTATACGAAGCAGGACTTCGAAGCCGAGGTAAAGAGGCTCACCGGCGGCAAGGGCGTTCAAGTGGTTTACGAATCCGTTGGCGAGGCCACCTTCGCCAAAAGCCTCAATTGCCTTGCTGTTCGCGGGATGCTGGTGTTGTTCGGTCAGTCGAGCGGGCCAGTGAAGCCGGTCGATCCGCAGGTGCTGAATCAGAAGGGGTCGCTGTTTCTCACGCGACCGACCTTGGTCCATCACATCGCGACGCGCGCGGAGCTGGTGCAGCGATCGAGCGACGTCCTGGGATGGATTGCGCAAGGCAAGCTGAAGCTCCGAATCAGCGCCGAGCTTCCGCTCAAGGACGCCGCCGAGGCGCATCGAGCGCTCGAGGCTCGAAAGACGACGGGAAAAGTCCTCCTCATTCCCTGAGGCCTTCAGGACAACTGCTTACTTGCTCGTCTCCGCGAGCAAATCGCGTCCGCCCACGGGTAATGCCGGCCGCCGGTCCACGGGTTTGTGGAGCTGCCGCGAAATCTTGTCCTGGAGAAGCACGAGGGCGTCGAGCACCTGCTCGGGGCGCGGCGGGCAGCCGGGTACGTAAACGTCGACCGGAATGATTCGATCGATGCCCTGCAACACGGCGTAGTTGTCGTAGAACCCGCCGGATGAAGCACACACGCCGAACGCCATCACCCATTTGGGCTCTACCATCTGCTCATACACGCGCTTGAGGATGGGACCCTGTTTCATGTTCACGGTCCCGATCACCATCAAGAGGTCGGCCTGCCGAGGCGAAAACCGCGGAAACTCGGCGCCAAAGCGCGCGATGTCGTAGCGGCTCGCCGCAACGGACATGTATTCCATCCCGCAGCACGCCGTCGCGTAGGGGTAGGTGAACAGGGAATACTTGCGAGCCCAACCCAAGCCCTTCGACACCTGCTTCTGCAGCCAGCCGACCGCCTCTTCTTTTCGGGTCGTGAGCGCGGGGGTGAGATCTGCATCCGCCATTACGTCTCCCAGTTCAACGCACCTTTCTTCCAGATATAGATAAGCCCGACGACCAGCGTCGCCGCGAAAACCATCATCTCTGCGTATCCGAACCAGCCGAGCGACTTGAAGTTCACCGCCCAGGGATAGAGGAAAACCGCTTCGACGTCGAACACGATGAAGAGCAGGGCGACGACGTAGAACTTGACCGCGAAGCGATCCCTCGCCGAGCCGGTCGATTCCGAACCACACTCGAACGGCTCCTCCTTGATCGGGTTTGGCCGCTTGGGGCCCAGCACGGTAGCCGCTGCAGTGAGGGCGGTCGGCAGCAACGCTGCGAGCAGCAGCACAAGCCCCAGCGGCGCGTAGGTTTCCAGCGGAGAAGGCATGGCCGGGGAACATTAGAGATGCCGGGCCCACCTGTCAAAGCAAGCTGAGCGTAACTTTCTGGAAATATTAGCGAAAGCTGCGCAACCTGGCGGTCAATCTGCGTGGTGCGCAATGGCCCATCGAGATTACACTTGCCTTGTTTCGGCGAGCGGATGCGCGGCAATGCGTTGCCCACCCGCCGCGCTGCTTGACATGCGATCGGTGTTCTTGCGATGGACTCTGGGATCGCCTGACGTGGCAAGCGAGGTGACTGGTGCAGTTTGATTTCGCAATGGTGCTGGTGTTCGTCGTCGCCGCGGTTGGGTTCGCGCTGACGAACCTGCTCATCGGCGCGCTGCTTCGCCCGCGCTTTCCCAATCCCGAGAAGGAGCTGATCTACGAGTGCGGCGAAAGGCCGATCGGCAGCGCCTGGTTCAACTTCAACCCGCGCTTCTACATCATCGCCCTCGTATTCGTGATTTTCGAAGTGGAGATCGCGCTCACCATCCCGGTCGCGTTGGTATTCCGCGATTGGGTCTTCAGCGGAATCGGAATGGTCGCGCTGGTTGAGATCCTCGCATTCATCGCCATCCTCTTCACTGGGCTGATCTGGATTTGGGCGCGCAAGGATCTGGAGTGGGTCAAGCAGATCGAAGGAGCGCCGGTTAACCGTTGAAGCCTAGCGGCGGGATGCTAAAAAGGAGCGCCAGTGCCGGAAACTGATCTCAAGGGATATTCGCACGACCCGGGCGCTTCGACTGCGCTGATCACCACCAGCACCAACGTGATCGAAAACCTGATCAACTGGTCGCGGCGATCGTCGATGTTCTACCTGTTATTCGGGCTCGCCTGCTGTGGGATCGAGCTGATGCAGACGGGGGGCCCGCGGGCTGACCTCGACCGCTTCGGTTCGGTGCCGCGCGCCACGCCGCGCCAGAGCGACCTGATGATTGTGGCGGGCACGCTGACTTACAAGATGGCGATCCGTTGCAAGCTTTTGTACGAGCAGATGGCTGAGCCGAAGTACGTCATTTCGATGGGGTCCTGTGCGAATTGCGGAGGCCTCTTCCAGCTCAGCTATTCGGTCGTGAAGGGAGTGGACAAGATCATCCCGGTGGACGTCTACGTCCCCGGTTGTCCGCCCCGCCCCGAAGCTCTCACCGAAGGCTTCCTGCGAGTGCAGGAGCTGATCAAACGAGAGAAGCAAAAGCAGAAG
This sequence comes from Myxococcaceae bacterium, assembly GCA_035262305.1. GTDB lineage: Bacteria > Myxococcota > Myxococcia > Myxococcales > Myxococcaceae > DATFTC01. The sequence goes on from DATFTC010000020.1 coordinate 25,383, forward strand.
TTCCGTCCTCAGCGAGACAGCGGAGAAACCGGCGCAGGGTACGATGTCCCAGAAGCCGTCTAGCCGAACGCCGCTCTTCAGTCGCCAGACAAGGGCGAGCCCAACATGTCAGCCCTGACTTTCGAGCAGATTCATCAAAGGCTTGCCGGCAAATTCGGCGAGGCGGTCGGACCGTTGCAGCCGGCGAAGAAGGATCCGTTCTGCACCTTCGCTCCCGCCCGCCTTTTGGAGATCTGCCGGTTTCTCAAGAGCGAGCCCGACCTGGCGTTTGACTTTCTAGAGGATCTCACCGCGACCGATCATCCCAAGCTGAACTTGATCCGGGTCGTGTATCACTTCTACAGCTATCCCCACCGGCACATGTTCATCGCCAAGGCTGAGGTGAATCGCCAGATCTCCGAGATAGACAGCGTCGAGCAGCTCTGGAAATCAGCGAATTGGATGGAGCGCGAGGTCTATGACTTGTTCGGCGTTCGCTTCAAGGGCCACAGCGACCTGCGGCGGATATTGATGCCGGACGACTGGGTCGGCGCGCCGCTGCGCAAGGACTACAGCGAAGCGGGCGGATACCGTGACATCTCCAACGTCAGGGACAATCCGCTGGATCTCTATCTGAGCATGGATCGCGAGCTCAAAGCGCAGCAAGCCGCCGCCCAGCCCGCTGCCGGATCGCAGAGCGCGGCAGCCCCCGAGCAGCACGCAGCCCCAAACCCGCCAGCCAAACCGGGAGCGTAACCATGGCGCTCGATCAACTGGTGATGACGAAGTTCGGCGAAACCGCAGGCGAGGAAATGATCCTCAACATGGGCCCGCAGCACCCCTCCACCCACGGAGTGATCAACTTTGTCGTCCACGCCGACGGAGAGGTGATGAAGAAGGCCGTTCCCCAGGTCGGCTACCTTCACCGGGCGATCGAGAAAATCGGCGAGATCGTCACCTATCCCGGCTTCATGCCGTACACGGACCGAATCGATTACCTCGCGGCGATGTTCGCCAACGAGGGCTACGCCCTGGCGGTGGAAAAGCTGCTCGGGCTGACGGTGCCTCCCCGGGCGCAGTACCTGCGGGCCATTTCGTGCGAGCTGAACCGGATTGCCTCTCATTTGATCTCGCTCGGTTCGATGGCGATGGACATCGGCGCGGTGACCCCGTTCCCCTACGCCTTGCGCGAGCGGGAGAGCATCAATGATCTGCTGGAGGCCCTCTGCGGCGCCCGGCTGACGTACAATTTTCATCGGATCGGCGGCGTCGGCTTCGATATGCCGGACGATTGGATGCCCTTGTGTCGCAAGTGGCTCGACCACTTCGATCGCATCCTCGACGAGTGGGACCGGTTGATCTCATTCAATGAGATCTTCGTCGAGCGACTCGCCGGGCTGGCGGTCATTCCTTTGGAGATGGCGATCAACTACGGGCTGGTGGGACCCAATCTTCGCGCCTCGGGCATTGAGTTCGACCTTCGAAAAGCGCATCCGTACGGGGCGTATCCAGATTTCGATTTCAAGATCCCGTTCGGCAAGGCGTATGCGGGTGCTTACCGGGGCGGCGTGGTGGGCGACTGCTTCGACCGTTTCTACGTTCGGGTGCTCGAGTGCCGAGAGTCGGTTTCGATCGTCCGGCAAGCGTTGGACAAGTTTCCCCCCGGCGAGTTCATGGCCCCCAAGGTGCCGCGCAAAATCAAGCCCGAAGCCGGGGAGGCGCAAAGCCGCATCGAAGCCGCGCGCGGCGAGATGGCCTATTACGTCGTGTCCGATGGCGGCGAGCGGGCGTACCGTGTGCGCGCTCGAACCGGTTCGTTCCTCGCGATGGGGATCATCGAAGAGCTCTCCAAGGGTTTGATGATCGCCGACCTGGTCGCGCTGATCGCGTCGCTGGATGTCGTCGCGCCTGAGATTGATCGCTAGCGAGTCATGAAAGAGCTGATCGATAAAATCATTGTCGAGCAACTGGGGCACGATCCGCAGACGTGGCCGATGGCGCAAGGCCTATACCTCGTCGGAATGATGCTGGTCGGCGTGCTTTTGACGACGTTCGGAGCGATCTTCGCCGGACTGCTGTCGTGGTGGGAGCGGCGCATCGCGGCGCGGATCCAATCGCGCATCGGGCCGAATCGCGTGGGTCCTCAGGGAGTGCTGCAGTTCATCGCCGATGCGCTGAAGTTGATCTTGAAAGAGGATCTCATCCCCACCGATTCGGATCACATCTTGTTCCGGATTGCGCCGTATTTCGTGATGACCGGTTTCATCCTCACCTTCGTGGTGCTTCCCTTCGGCTATCACCTGTCGGCGACGAGCATGAACGTCGGTCTTTTCTACGTGGTGTCGATCACCGCCTTGGTGGTGGTGGGGATCTTGATTTCCGGTTGGGCCTCGAACTCCAAATGGGCGCTCTTCGGCGGGATCCGCGCCGCTGCGCAGGTGGTGAGCTACGAGATACCGGCCGGCATGGTGATCCTGGTGCCGATCATCATGGCGGGCTCGCTCAACATGCACGACATCATCCGCGCGCAAGGCGGCGCTCCCTGGGATTGGTTCATGTTTCAGACGCCCTGGGCCTACGCGAGCTTCTTCATCATGTTCACTGCCCTCTTGGCGGAGGGAAATCGGACGCCCTTCGACCTTCCCGAGGCCGAATCGGAAATCGTCGCCGGATACAACACCGAGTACTCTGGAATGCGGTTCGGTTACTACTTCCTCGCCGAGTGGGGAAATCTCTGGGTGATGAGCGCGGTGCTCACCACCCTGTTCCTCGGCGGCTGGCAGGTTCCATTCGTCTCGATGGCCAAGCTCACCGCCTGGGAGGCTACAGGCCATGTCCCGCTCTGGTATTACCTCGCGTCCGCGGCGGTGTTCACGCTCAAAGTGTTGGTGCTGGTGAACATCATCGTGTGGATTCGGTGGACCTTCCCGCGCATCCGGGTGGACCAGATGATGAACCTCTGCTGGAAGTACCTGGTGCCGATCGGAATGGGCCTGGTGGTGCTCGCCGCGGTGACCGAGCTGCTTTCCTATCAGCTGTTCGGCGAGGCGGCGAAGGGTCAAGCGAAGGTCGGATCGATCCGAGACACGCTGCACTTTGCATTCTTCCTGGTGGCGGGGCTGGTTCCGTTCGCCGCCTTCGCTTTGAAGACGCGCCGAAACATCTACATCGTTGGAGATCGCGTAGACCTCAGTAATTGGTAGCGCGCGGAGAAATGGACTCATGCCGGTAACGCAATACGTCGGTAACATCAAGGACACGGTGAAGAGCGCCTGGGAGGGGATGAGCGTCACCCTCTCGTACATGTTTCGCCGCCCGATGACCGTCCAGTACGCGGGCCCCGAAGCAGCGAAGGGTTTGAGCGCTCCGCTCGTTCAGCACACGCTGCCCTCGCGCTACCGCGGGTTTCTCGAAGTGGACATGTCCACCTGCACCGCATGCCAGGCGTGCGAGCGCGCGTGTCCGATCAACGTGATCGCGATCGAGATCGAAAAGGATCCTGCGAACCCGAAGAATCGGGTGATGACCCGCTTCGACATCGACGAGGCCAAGTGCATGTTCTGCGGCCTGTGCGTGGAGCCCTGCCCGACGGGCGCCATTCAGCACACCCGCGAGTTCGAGGGTTCCCAGCGCACTCTTCACAACATGGTTTTGCGCTTCGTTGACCCAGCGAAGCCGGCGGCGCCCTACAAGCCTCCGAAGGGCGCAACCGCGTACCCGCGGGTGATGCTGGGCGAGGTTACGCGCGCGTTGGTCAAGAAGTGGGACAGCATGCCCCCGCCGTTTCCGATCGCCGGCGCCGCGCAGCTGCCCGCCAAGAAGAAGGACACCGCCTCTTCGGCGGCGGCCGCTCTCGAGCTGGCGAAGAAAGCGATCGGCGCGGACAAGGCCAAGCTCGCCGTCGTGCTGGAAGAGGCCCAGGCGGGCACCGACTGCGGCGCTTGTACCTACCCCACCTGCCGCGAATACTCAGAGGCGATCGCCTCGGGCAAAGAGGAGAGATTGAACCTCTGCGAGCCCGGGGGAGCCGAGTCCACGCGAGCGACGGAGATCATCATGGCCTCCTGGAAGAGCGGCAAGGTGGTCGCTCCGACCGGCGACGGCGCGCAGCCGGCAGCGCCACCGGCGGATGCAGCAAACGCTACCCCAGCCCGCGCTGCTGGCGCGAGCGCGCCGGCGACACCCGACGGAGCAAAAACGGGTTGAGCTCCAAGAGAAGACGTCGCCGAAGGCGGTCCAAAGCTGAAGCTCGATAAGGGCGGCGTCGGTTCCTTCAGCGCAAAGCACGCCGGAGTCATGGCTGATGCCATCCGTCAATTTCGATTCCTACTTCGATCGCATCGGCTACAGCGGACGCCGCGAGGCATCCCTCGCGGCGCTGCGCGCGCTTCACGCTTTGCATCCGATTTCTATTCCATTTGAAAACCTCGACGTGATCCGTGGCATGGGGGTGCGCCTCGTTTTGCGATCCATCGAAAAGAAGCTCGTGACCGACCGGCGCGGGGGCTACTGCTTTGAGCACAATGCGCTGTTCGCGGCGGCGCTCGAAGCGCTCGGTTTTCGAGTCACGACGCTCGCCGCCCGCGTACGCTGGCAAATTCCCGCGCAGACGCCCATGCCCCTGACCCATATGGTCCTTCGGGTGGATCTCGACGGGTTGCCCTGGCTCGCCGACGTCGGCTTTGGAGGGCTGACGCCGACTGCGCCGCTGCGCCTCGATGTGGAGGACGCGCAGCCGACGCCGCATGAGACGTTTCGCGTCGTGCGAAGAGCTGACGCATACGCGCTTCAAGCGCGGGTCGCGGATGATTGGAGCGACGTTTATCGCTTCACTCTCGAGCAGCAGCACCCGGTCGACTACGAGGTCGCCAACTGGTTCACCTCGACGCATCCGACGTCGCGCTTCGTGCAGAACCTCATCGTCAGTCGCGCTGGAAATGACGGCGAGCGCGTCGCCCTTTTCAACCGAGAGCTCGTCGTCCGCCGCGGGCCGAGCGCCGAGAAACGAGTTGTGGACACGCCCGACGAGCTTCTCCGTGTCCTCAGGAGTTGGTTCGGGCTGCACTTTCCGGCCGGCACCCGCTTCGGCACTTCGGGAAGCGCTTGGCCGGCCTAAACTGCGTCTTCCCAAACTGGCGAGATTCGGTTAAACGCGTAATTCTCGGTGGTCGCCCGCGGCTGTGAGCGCGCGGGCAACTCGCGACGGAATCTCGCGACCCGCCGAGAGAGAGCACGAGTGGCAGACACACTGCAGAAACCATCCCGCCATGCCGAGGTCCTCGTAGGAGTCGTGCTTCTCGTGGTGGTGGTGGCGTTCGTTTTCTGGATCTTCGTCAAGGAGGTTCTGCCGGGGCTTGCGCCGGTGGCAACGCAGGGCGCCGAGCTGGCGAGGCCGTCGGATCTGCTGTTCTACGTGATTGCGGCGGTTTCGATCGTCTCCGGCGCCGGCGTGGCGTTCAGCCGAAGCATCATCTACGCCGCTCTTTCGCTGCTGGGGGCGCTCCTCGGAATCGGCGCGCTGTTCATCTTTCTGAGCGCGGACTACGTCGCCGTCAGCCAGCTGCTCATCTACATCGGTGGAGTGCTGGTGCTGATTCTGTTCGCGGTGATGCTGACGAGCAAAATCGGCGACAAGTCTCACACCAATCCTTCTATCGGAGTGCTGCCGGGAATCGGGCTGACGGTCGCTTTGATCGCCGTGTTGGGATACGTGGCCACGAGGACGCCGTGGATCTCCAATCCCAACGCGCCGAACCCGGCGCAGACGGCGCGAACGATCGGCGACGTCTTCTTGAAGGAGTACTTGCTGCCGTTCGAGGTGTCGTCGCTGGTGCTGCTGGCCACGCTCATAGGGGCGGTGGTCGTCGCGCGAAAGGAAATCAAGGAGTAGAGCGTGCTCGCACCGGGGTTACCGCATTTTCTAATCGTCGGCGCGGTGCTGTTTGCGTTCGGAACGTACACCGTGGTCACCCGCACCAACGCGGTGGGGATCCTGATGGGCGTGGAATTGATTCTCAACGCGGCCAACGTGAACTTCGTCGCATTCAATCGGTTCAATCCCTCGCCGCTGTTGACCGGGCAGGTCTTCAGCATCTTCGTCATCGTGCTCGCCGCAGCGGAAGCAGCAGTCGCTCTGGCGATCGTGCTCGCGATCTTTATGACCGCCAAAACCATCGATGCGACGCAGGCGGACACCCTGAAGGAATAGGCAATGGAGATTCTCTCCCAAGTGAAGGATCTGGTGTTGCTCGCCGCGCAGCACGGAGCCGAAGGAGCCGGCGAGGCTCTCAAACACGCCGAGGAGCTGGGTCCGCAGAAGTTCGTCACCGTCGGTTATCTGTGGCTGATCCCGTTCTTCCCCTTGCTGGGATTTGCGACCAACGCGCTCGCGGGACACTGGATTCAACGAAGGTTCGGCAAGAAATACGTCTCCTACATCGCAGTCGGCGCGATGGTGCTCTCGTTCGCCGTGGCGATGGTCGCCTTGATCCAGATGCTCGGCTTGCCGCCATCCGACCGGTACATGGTGAATTTTCTCTGGAACATGATCACCGCGGGGGACATTCAGGCGAACTTGTCGTTCTCGCTGGACCCGCTCTCGATGATGATGACGCTGATCATCACCTTCATCGGGGGGCTGATTCACTGGTACTCGACCGGCTACATGGCCGACGACCCGGGCTACTGGCGGTTCTTCTGCTACCTGAACCTGTTCGTCTTCTCGATGCTCCTGCTGGTGATGGGCGACAACTTCGTCCTGATGTTCTTCGGCTGGGAGGGAGTTGGCCTGTGCAGCTACCTTTTGATCGGCTTCTGGTACGAGGACATCGAGAAAGCCAAGGCCGCAGTCAAGGCGTTCGTAACGAACCGCGTCGGCGACTTCGGATTCGTCCTGGGCTTGTTCCTGTTGTTTTGGGCGCTGGGTGGAAGCTGGGTAGAGAGGGCCAACGTCATCCCGCCCAGGGAGACGCGCTGGGCAACGGCGGACCCCAACTACAAGCCGCAAGCTCAATCGGGGACCTTCTACGAGAAGGACCCAAGCCTCTCACCTTCCAAGGCGGCCACCACCTGGGAGAATTACCGGCGAGATCCGGCCGCGTCGGCGTCGAAGGGCGGCATTCGGGTCGGTCCAACCTTCACGTTCCGCGAGCTGCGCGATCAGCTGGCCGTTGATGCTACCGGAGTCCGCACTCGGCTCACCGGCATGACGTTCTTCGGGATCCCCCTCCTTGCCCTGATTGGAATTCTCCTCTTCGTCGGCGCCACCGCAAAGTCGGCGCAGATTCCGCTCTACGTTTGGCTACCGGATGCGATGGCGGGGCCGACGCCGGTCTCGGCGCTGATCCACGCGGCCACCATGGTGACGGCCGGCGTGTACATGGTGGCTCGGCTCAACTTTCTCTTCGCGCTTTCGACGGCGGCGATGACAGTGATCGCCCTCACCGGCGCCGCCACCGCGATGTTCGCCGCCACGATCGGCTTCGTTCAAAACGACATCAAGAAGGTGTTGGCGTATTCGACGGTGTCCCAACTCGGCTTCATGTTCATCGGAGTAGGCGTAGGAGCGTATTGGGCCGGCGTCTATCACCTGCTGACGCACGCGTTCTTCAAGGCATGTCTGTTCCTCGGCTCGGGCTCCGTCATCCTCGGGTGTCACCACGAGCAGGACATGCGCAAGATGGGCGGCCTCAAGCGATTCATGCCGCTCACCGCGAAGACTTACCTCTACGCGTGCATTGCCATCGCCGGCTTTCCGATCGTTTCGAACGGATTCTTTTCCAAGGACGAGATCCTGTGGAAGGCGTTCGACTCGGGTTCGAACATGCTCGACCCGTCGATCGGCAAGCTCATCTGGGTGGTCGGCTGGCTGACCGCGTGCGGGACCAGCTTTTACATGTGGCGCAGCTATTACATGACCTTCACCGGCGAGTACCGCGGCGCTCGCGGCGAGGCGCATCTGGGAGGCCATGCACCGCTGCTGCCGGCGCTGGTTACGGGCTCGCTGGCTTCGCTGCCCTCGAGCTCGGTCGACGCACACCGCGCGTCCACCGATTTTCCTCAGGTGCGTGACATGAGGCATCCCGACAGTGGCGCTGATCCTCACGCGGCGGGGGCGGCTGGGCACGCAGACCACCCGGACCACAAGGCTGCAGAAGGTCACGGTCACGGCGGAATGCCGCATGAATCGCCAACCTCGATGACCTACGTTCTCGTAACGCTGGCGATCGGCTGCGCTGCGACAATCGTCTTGGGCTTCTGGGCGCCGCTCGGGCACCTGTTGCACATCGACTGGATGCAAGAGCCGATGCTCGAGCGCTGGCTGTCTCCGACCTTCGCGCCTTCTCGCGAGCTGGTCGAATCCCGCGGGGCGGCCTCCGGCACGTTTTGGGAGTGGCTGTTGATGTTTGCGTCGATCGGGGTTGCCTTCGCCGGCTGGCTGATCGCGCGGGCTTTCTACAAGGATGCCAAGAGTACTGTTCCGGAGAAACTCGCGGCCGCGTTTCCAGGCTTGTACCGAGTCGTCTACAACAAATACTACGTCGACGAGCTCTACCAGGCGACCGTGCTGCGCGGCACCAGCATTTTGGCAAAAGCCCTGGCGGTCTTCGACAACGTGGTGATCGACGGCATCGTCAACGCGGTGGCGGTCGTTGGTCGCTTCGTCGCGAACATCGACGGAGCGATCGACAAGTACCTCGTTGACGGCGCGGTGAACGCCCTGGCTGAAGGCATCGTTGAGCTGGGCGGTCGTTTCCGCCGACTGCAGACGGGAAGAATCCAAAACTATCTGTATGCGGCAGTGCTCGGAGCTCTCCTGGTGATTGGGATCAATTTTTTGGTTCACTAGCTCTGAAGGGAACACATGGATCATCTGCTGAGCTACATCATTTTCGCGCCCATCGCCGGGGTCATCGCGATCGGTGCTTCTTTGGCGGTCCCGATGGACAAGCCGCAGCGCGACCAGTTCAGCCGCTGGGTGGCGCTGATCTGCGCAGGCGTGGCATTCGTGCTCGGCTTGTATCTTTGGGTGGTCTACGACGGAAGCACCGCAGGGAAAATCCAGTTCATCGAGCGCGCGACCTGGATTCCGAGCCTGCACATCGAGTACTTCGTCGGCGTCGATGGCATCAGCGTCTCGATGGTGATTCTTTCGACGCTGATCTCATTCATCGCGACGATTGCCTCGATGCCCTGGTGGCGCGGCAAGGACGAGCACGACGATCCTGAGCATCCGCATTTCTCAGTAGTCAAAGTGCCGGGCTACATGATCATGCTGCTCATTCTGCAGACCGGCATGTCCGGCACGTTTGCGGCGCTGGACATGTTCCTCTTCTTCGTCTTCTGGGAAGTGATGCTGCTCCCGATGTACTTCCTGATCGGCATTTGGGGGGGCCCGCGAAAAGAGTACGCCGCGATCAAGTTCTTCCTTTACACCTTGGCCGGCTCTGTTCTTTTGCTGTTGGCGATCCTTGCTTTGTATTACCGGACCGGGGACCAAGCGCTGCTGCAGCGGCTCGCCACCGTGAACCCGGAGGCGTTTCGACGGCTGGTCGATGCGGGGACGCTGGCCATGGATCCGCAGAGCCACGCCTGGGCATATCGGATGGCCGAGGGCGGCTTCGCGAGCAACACCTTCAACATGCTGACGATGGCGAAGCTTGGACAAGCAGGTCTGTTTGATTTGGTCGGGCCCTTTCTGGCCGGAATCACCTTCGCCAAGTTGATGTGGATTTTCATGTTCATCGCCTTTGCGGTGAAAGTGCCGATGGTGCCGTTGCACACCTGGTTGCCGGACGCGCATGTGGAAGCACCGACGCCGATCTCCGTCATCCTGGCGGGCATCCTGCTCAAGATGGGCATCTACGGAATGCTGCGGATGAACTGGCCTATTCTTCCGGCGGCGACGGCCTCCTTTGCGCCCGCGGTCTCCGTCTTCGGTGTGATCAACATCGTGTACGCGGCGATGGTGACTCTGGCGCAGACGGATTTGAAGAAGCTGATCGCCTATTCCTCGGTTTCTCACATGGGCTTCAGCTTGCTCGGAATGGCCTCGATGACCGAGTCGGGAATGTCGGGCGCCGTTCTCAACCTGTTCACACACGGGATCATCAGCCCGATGCTCTTCCTCATCGTGGGTGTGATCTACGACCGAGCTCACCACCGAGAGATCGAAGGCTTCGGTGGCATCGCCAAGGTCGTGCCCGAATACACTGCTCTGATGGGGTTGGCTTTCTTTGCATCGCTCGGGCTGCCGGGCCTTGCAGGCTTCATCTCTGAATTCCTGGTCCTCAACGGAGCGTTCGCGAACCTTCCCTGGCACACTGCGCTCTCGGCGGTCTCGGTGATCATCACCGCGGCTTACTACCTGTGGACGATTCAGCGCGTATTCCTCGGAAACTTGAACCCGAAGTACGCTCATCTTCCGGACGTGAATTGGAGGGAACGGCTGACGCTGTATCCGCTCGGCGCTCTAGCCATTCTCTTCGGTTTCTATCCGAACGTCATGCTGAGGCTGATCAACACCGACTTGTTCGCGCTGGTTCGAAGCGTGAAAGGGGTCTGAGCCAACTTCCATGCCGCCCGCCGCGACGATTCTCGACAACGCGCGAAGTCTGCCGTACTTCCTGCCCGAAACGCTGCTTACGCTGGGCGCGATGGGAATCTTTTTGCTCGATCTCGCCACCAGGCGCGACCCGAGGCGGATTCCGATCATCGCGTTTACCTCGGTTGCTGTCCTGGTTTTGGCGACGATCGCCACTTACTACGCATCCAGTTTGCCGTACCTGGCGAACGGTCAGCGCTTCACCCCGATGCAGCGACCGGTTGCGCTGTTCTACGGGCTGATTGTGATCGACCCCTGGGCGGTGCTTTTCAAGTACATCTTCTGGGCGGTCACCGCGCTGGCGATTTGGATGGCCGCCCCGTCGTTGGAGATCACCTCGGAACGAATGGGCGAGTACTGCGCGCTGCTGTTGTCGATCGCGGTCGGCATGTCCCTGATGGCATCGTCGACCGACATGCTGATGATGGTGATTGGCGTCGAGCTGGTGTCGATGGTCTCTTACGCGTTGGCGGGATTTCGAAAACACAACCGGAAATCCTCCGAGGCCGCTCTGAAGTACGTGGTGTACGGCGGGGTTGCGTCCGGGATGATGCTCTTCGGGATGAGCTATCTCTACGGATTGCTCGGTTCGACGAACGTGGCGGCGATGGCGCCGCTGCTGCAACGGTACACCGAGCGCGTCTTCCTGATGAATCTGGAATCGAGCCAGGCCGGCGCCGGACAGCTCGCGCTGGTGCTCGCGGTGGTTCTGGTACTCTCCGGCGTCGGCTACAAGATAGCCAGCGTTCCGTGGCACATGTGGTGCCCGGATGTCTACGAGGGCGCGCCGACGCCGTTCACCGCGTTCCTGTCCGTCGGCCCCAAGGCGGCGGGCTTCGCGCTCGCGGTGCGGATTCTCTACGGAGCGATGAGCCAGAGCGGTGGGCAGGACCTCGCGACCGTCGTCGCCGGAATTCCTTGGCCCGCAGTGATCGGGGTGATTTCAGCGGCGACGATGACGCTGGGAAATTTCGCTGCGCTCAATCAGACCAATCTCAAGCGAATGCTGGCCTACAGCTCGATCGCCCACGCGGGGTACTTGCTGATGGGCTTGGCGGCTGCCTCGGCGACGGGAAGTGAATCGATCGCCATCTATTTGATGGTCTACCTGTTCATGAATCTCGGAGCATTCCTGGTGGTCGGCGCGGTCGCCAGGCTCTCAGGCTCCGAGTCGATCTTCGAATATCGCGGCCTCTCTTCCCGCGCGCCCTTTGCTGCGGTTGCGTTTGCGATCTTCCTGTTCAGCCTCACCGGCCTTCCACCACTCGCGGGGTTCGTCGGCAAGTTCCACCTCTTCAAGTCGCTGATCGATCGAGGCGGGGCTTGGCAGATTACTCTCGCAATCATCGGCGTGCTCAACAGCGCCGTGTCGCTGTACTACTACGCGCGAATCGTGCGGACGATGTTCCTGGATCAACCGCTCACCCCTGCGCCAATACCCGTGCCGCGTTCCTACAACGTGCTGCTCGGAGTCCTGGTGATCGGAGTAATCTTCTTTGGCTTGTACTTCGATGGGCTGCGGAGAATCGCCGAAGCATCCCTTCCGATGTTTGGGCATTCTTAGACGCGGCGTTCAACTCAGACGTTAAGCCGGCGAAGCTCGGTTCTTATCCGTCCGGTCAAGATCAACCCCCACATTTTCCAGTCGGCGGCGAGCGACCAGAGCGGGTACTGAAACGTGGCGGGCCGGTTTTTCTCGATGAGGAAGTGTCCGATCCACGCAAACCCGTAGCCGCACAACAAGGCCGCCAGGACCAATGGCCAGTCCCGCAAAAGCAGCGAGAGGATGATCAACGTCAGTGCGCCTGTGGTCCCAATGAAGTGCAGCGCCTTTGTTCCGGCACGACGGTGCTCGCCCAGGTAGTAAGGCCAAAAGTCTTCGAACGACTCGATTCGCTTGGCGCTCATGCCGCCCGATTTAACGGCCTGGTCCGAGATGGGCAACGAAGAAAGGGCGACAAGCTTCGGCTTGGTTGCCATAGGATTGGGCACAGACTCGACCAGCGCCAGATTAAGGATCCTGGTTCTCGAGAAGGACGGGCTGATCTGTAATCCCGATGGTGGGATTGTTCAGGTCGATTGTAACGAGTGAGCCGTCGAGCATGCGGTACTGGACGTAGCCGTCGGGCACGGCAAAGTCGCCTGGGATTCCGCTGCTATTCCAGACGGCGAGGGCTTGATAGCCATTGGGTCGGGTCAAGCCGCACGTCCAGGTTGTACCGACGCTGGAGCAGGGCTGATAAAAGCTGGCGCCCACAGTCCATTGATAAATCTGTTGAACGGCGATTCCGGCCGGACAGACATCGCCGCCTCCGTCGCCGGCAATGTCGCAGCCGTCCCGGTTGCCGTCCCGAGCCCAAAATTCACCAGAGCCGCCAATGGCTGGGTTGATCGGAAAATCCAACCCGTACCAGTACAGCCGGTCGACGCCTTGTGACATCGAAACCAGGTACATCCGTCCGACGAATGACACGCGAGCGTTCCAATCAATCGTGAGCGATTTTTCACCCCAGCTATTCTCAGTGTCGAAGATTGGTTTGCCGGTTTGTCCGGTGTTGGCCATCACCGTCCTCAACCGGTCGATCAAAGCTGCCTCTCTCTCCGGAACTGGACAGCTCGCCGGGCATTGACCTGCCTGGATATAACCGTGAAATGCGACTACGTCGGCGAGGTCACCGCCTCCTGCCAGAAGATACGGCTGGAGCCAGTTAACCAAACCACCATAGAGCGCATTCGCGACGGCCGGCGTTGTGAACAGGGCGTCGGGATCCGCCGATTGAACAATTTGTCTCAAATCACCTGCGATGCGCAGCAGCTGAGCCTTTGTTCCTACGGTGTTGTTCCACTCAGAATTAATGTTCGGCTCGTTCCAGACTTCCCAGTACTTGATAACCCCTGGGCCCGCGTGCGCCAGTACCGCGGTGATGAAATCTCGAAAATGTTGGTTGGTCCCGTCGGCGCGGCCGCTTCCCGGCACCGCATCGATGTCGTCGGGCGGGTCGCAAATCCCCGGCCCGTTCTGCGACTGAAAGGCGCAGGCACGATCGGCCGGGCCGGTACAGCCAGAATCCGGAACTCCGAACGCGATGCATCGGGCGCCCCGAGAAGATGCCCAAGTCGGGGTAGCGTAGGTGGTGAAGAGAACGTCCGCGCCGTTACTGAGCGCGAGATTCGTCTCATAATCGAATTTGGTCCAATTGTAACAAGGATTCGTTGGGTCGCTGCCGCCGTCGCAGGTCTCGATGTCCGCCCACTTGATCTGGCCGCCTAGGGAGCGAAGCGCGCCGAAGGTGGAGAAAGTCGGCCACGGAGTGGTCTGCTTGTTGATGTGGATTCCGAAATAGCTGGGCGAAATCACTGAGCCGGGGTCGGCAGTATTCAGTATCTTGCCGACGGTCGGCTGGTGGGCAGGTGCCGAGCTTCCGCCGAGCTCAGGACGGCATGAGGTCGCGCTGCTGAGCGCCAGAGCTGAGATAAGCAATATGCCCGATGCTTCGAGGTAGCTCGCCAAGAAGTTCCTTCCTCAAAAACAAACCCGCTACCCAGTTCTCAGTTAAATATCGTCTGAATCTATTGTTCGAGGCAACGGGTCAGATTGGACCGGATGAGTCCGAGGTCACCATCGCGTGCTGGCCAAAGCGCCTTACGCAGAAGCTGGATTGGTCAACGCGAGGCGCGGCGCTGAAGCTCTATCAAGTAGCGCATCTCCATGTTTGCCGTGCCGAGCTGCCGCCCGGGAGCGACCTTCTCACCATGAAAGTCGCTGCCCGCGGTGGGAACCAGGTCGAGATCGTTCGCGATCGCTAGATACTTGGCCCGCATCGCCGGTTTCTGATCGGCGTGGAAAACTTCCAGCCCGGAAAGGCCCGCATTCCGCAGCGATCGCAGCTCTTCCGCAGTTACCTGCGATACGGCCGGATGCGCGACGGTAGCAACCCCACCTGCCTCGCGAACGAGGGAGATCGCGCGTTCGGCGGTGATTCGCTCGCGATCGACGAACCCCGGGCGGCCGTTCGCGAGGAATCGATCGAATGCATCCTTCGTGCTGGAGCAGATTCCCCGCTCAACCAGAGCGCGCGCCAGGTGCGGTCTGCCCAGATGAGCATCCCCTGCGATGGACAACACGTGATCGAAGCTCATCCAGACGCCTAGCGCATTGAGCTTCTGAATCATCTGTTCCATGCGCGCCCGTCGCTGCGTGCGCAGAACCTCGGAGAGGGTGCGCAGCTCGTCGTGGTCTGGGTGGATGAAGTGGCCGAGGATATGGACCTCGCGGTCACCCACGAAGGCGGAGAGCTCGATTCCAGGGATCAAGGTGAGTCCCCGCGCGGTCGCTGCATCCACCCCTTCCGGAATGCCGGCCACCGTGTCGTGATCGGTGATCGCCAGGTGCGTGACCCCTGCCTCAGCTGCGAGGCGGACCAGCTCCGTAGGCGTGTGCTGCCCGTCGCTGGCCGTGGTGTGCGAGTGCAAGTCGATCATCGCCACTTCATTCCTACCGCAGAAAACCGGACCGACGAAACACCTGTCCGTTCCGGGATCGGTCGACGGCGACCTCGCCACGACGGGCACGGTGATGGGCTGCGCTCTCGAGTCGCTTCGCTACGCTCAGCCTGACCGGGTGGAGTCGCTTCCCCGCCATTGAGTCACAAGGCCAGACCAAGCGGCGGGCAAAGCTTCGTTGAAAAACCTATCAAAAACCGTCGATTTCCTGCAGAAGCTCGAGGCAGACTCCTACCTTGCGCACGCAAGAAGAACGGCTGCGCGCGCCGGACCAGGTTCGGGCCCAGAGTCGCCAAGTGGACGCAAGTCGCCCTCAGGGAAGGCTGGCCGGAGACCCCGGAATGGTGCTGGCCCGAGACGAGCGAGCTCTCTACCCTCCGCAAACCGTTGCGGCTCGCGATTAGGCCGCAGCCTCGCGGGTTGGGTTATATCTCCGCCTCCATGGCGAAAATTGTGAAGACACATGCAAGAGCCGTTCGTACTGCCTATGAAAAGTCGCGACGCGTCGAGCCTCAGCCGATTACCGGGCGGGAAAAAGCGGCGGAGCTGCTTGGCCACGCCTTCCCTGCGTACGTCGGGCGGCAGGAGCGGACCGCATTCGAATTGATGCGGCGTTCGATGGCCGAGGACTGCTCGGTTTTCCTCACCGTTTCTGGAGCGATGACTCCGGCGGGCTTGCACCAGAGCTGCCTCATCCCTCTAATCCAGCGGGGCATCGTCTCGGCGCTGACGACCACCGGAGCCAACCTTTATCACGACGCGCACCGGGTGATCGGCCACGCGATTCGCGAGGTAAACCCCGACGCCGGGGACCTGGCGCTCCGCCTGGCGCGGATCATTCGAATCTACGACCTCGGCTTTGCCGAGCAGGCCTTGCTCGACACCGACCGCCTGTTTTCCGCGATCATTCGAGGACCGGAGTTCCAGCGCCGCATGACTACCCCTGAGTTTCACAATCTCCTCGGCCGCGCGATGTCGAAGCTCGAGCAGTCGCTGGGCGTCAAGCAACCCTCCCTCTTGTCCACCTGCCACCGCTTTGGCGTGCCGATCTTTGTCGGCGCGGTACAGGACGGCTCGATCTTCCTCAACGTGGTGAAGCTGAAGAAGCTGCTGGGGGATGATTTCAAGTTCGAGCTGGACATCAACGCCGACATCTACGCGATGGCCGCGATCCAGCACTATTGCCGCCATCATTTTTCAAAAAAGCTGGCGATCTGGATCCTCGGCGGGGGCGTACCCAAGAACTACACGCTCCAGGGCGAGCCGTTGCTGGATCAAATCTTCAATGTGCCTACGGCGGGCTTCGACATCGACCTCCAGTTTTGCGTCGACCCGGTGGACAATGGCGCGCTCTCGAGCTGCCCGGCGGGCGAAGGGCACACCTGGGGGAAGGTCTCAGTTGAGGCCGTCCAATCGGGCTCGGTTTACGTCCACTGTGATGTGACCGCGGTTTTCCCCTGGTTGACGCACGCTCTATTGTCCGATCGCCAGATGAGGCGAAAACCGCGGCGGCTGATGGATTATCTGCCGGAGGCGATCGGATACCTTGACCGCGATGTCGAGAAAAGGCGACCCGCGCTGCTGGAGACGATCAATTGGAGCGGCCGAGAGCTGAAAAATGGACGGCATCAGGTTTTCGTTCGCTAGAGGTCGAAATTCCCGCGCGTCGCCGCAGCCGACGGTGTCGGAAACGTCGAATGGTTGCAGGATGCCCGCTGCCTAGGAGCCGGTCGAAGCGCTCTTCGCGGGCTTGGCATCCGCCGGCGCAACGAGCCGAAGTTGAGCTGACACCTGGAGCTTGGCGTCGACGTCTCGCTCGAGATACGTGTACCCCGAAAGACCGTTCTCGTAGATGCTCAGCAGGTGGCGCGATTCATCGAGCGTCAAGCGGCCCGCCCGGAGCGCGGCTTCCGCCAGCTTGCGCAGCCTGGCCACCAGATCGTCGCGATTGAAGCTGACGTAGTTCAATACCTCGGTCACGGTATCGCCACTGACGACATGGTCCATCAAATAGCCGCCGCTCGGTGCGACTGATACCTGGACGGCGTGAGTGTCTCCGAAGAGGTTGTGCAGATCGCCCAGGATTTCCTGGTATGCGCCGACGAGAAATATCCCCAGGTAATAGTCATCCTCATTTAGGGCATGGAGCTCGAGAACGTCTTTGACGTCGCGTCGGTCGATGAAGTGATCGATCTTCCCGTCCGAGTCGCAAGTGATGTCGGCGAGCACGCCCCGTCGGGTCGGCCTTTCGTTGAGCCGATGGATGGGCATTACCGGGAAGAGTTGGTCGATCGCCCAGGCGTCGGGCAAAGATTGGAATACCGAGAAGTTGCAGAAGTACGTGTCCGAGAGCTGGCGTTCGAGCGTCTCCAGCTCCTCGGGAATCTCGTCCATCTCGCGCGCGATTCGCTGAATTTTTTGACACAGCGCCCAGAAGATGTTTTCGGCGCAGACCCGCTCGGGCAAGGACAGGTGCCCGAGGGAGAACAAGGTCAGGCACTCTTCCTTGTACTCGGTTGCATCGTGGTAGGCCTCGAGGATGTTCTTACGCGTCACGTCCTTGTACGTGGAGAACAGGTTCTTCAACACCGTGGCCGCGTTTTCCGGGAGGCGCTCCGGAACCTGGGAGACGTCGAACTCGCTGACGCCAAGCACTTCGGTCACCAGTACTGCATGGTGCGCCACCACCGCTCTACCCGACTCGGAGACGAGGATCGGATGCGGGACCTGGGCCAGATCGCAGGCCTCCATGATCGAGAACACGACGTCGTTGGCGTACTCCTCGGTGCTGTAGTTCATCGAGGACGCGAAGTTTGTCTGCGAACCGTCGTAGTCGACGCCGAGGCCGCCGCCCACGTCGAGGTATTTGAGCGGCGCACCCTGCCTGGCCACCTCGACGTAGAATCGACTCGCCTCGCGCAGCGCGTTCTTCACGTTGCCGATGTTGGAAATCTGGCTGCCGAGGTGGAAGTGGAGCAGCTCGAAGCTGTCGAGCAACCCCGTCTGGCGCATGAAGCCGATCGCATCCATCAGCTCCGAGCTGGAAAGCCCGAATTTCGAGCGATCGCCGCCCGAAGCCTCCCACCTGCCAGCGCCGCGGGAGGAGAGCTTCACCCGAATCCCAATCCGCGGCTGGATGCCGGTGGTCCGAGCCACTTCGGCGATCAGCGGCAGCTCGGTCGGCTTTTCGACCACCAGCACCACCTTGCGTCCGAGCTTGGAAGCGTAGAGCGCTGTCTCGACGTATTCCTCGTCCTTGTAGCCGTTGCAGATGATCAGCGCGTCCTCGTCCTCGAGCAGCGCCATCACCGCGAGAAGCTCCGGCTTCGACCCGGCCTCCAGGCCGTACGAGTACTGCCGGCCGGTATCGACGATCGTCTCCACCACGAACCGGTGTTGGTTCACCTTGATCGGATACACGCCGCGGTAGACGTTCTTGTAATTGTGCTCGGCGATCGCTCGCTTGAATGCCTCGTTGAGATGAACCACGCGGTGCCGCAGCACGTCGGTGAAGCGGATCAGCAGCGGAAGGCCGATGCCGCGGCGCCTGACCTCGTCGACCAGCTCCTTGAGATCCAGGCTCGTCCCGTTGGGACCCTCGGGATGGATGCAGACGTTTCCGCGATCGTTTATTCCGAAGTACCCGGCGCCCCAGGTTCTGATCGAGTACATCTCGTGGGCGTCCGGCACCGTCCAGCGGGGCGGAAGCGGGGATGTCGGCATTCGCGGTTTTCCTCTCCGAAGGGAAGCACCAATAATAAGGAAACACCGCGATATTCGACACAACTTCCAGCGATTTTCCGCGCTGGCGTAGGTGCGAGTGCTTTATCGGGCGACGGGCGGGCGTGGGATCGGCGGCCCGCGTCGGGTGTGGGATTGCAAAGCGCTACTCCTGCGCGGCGTCGCCGGCGGCCTTTAGGCGATCGGCGACGGCCGGCGATTGAAGCAGCTTGAGAACTTCGTCCCTCAGCAACAGCGATCGCGTGTCGCCAGTCTCGATCGCCCGCTGCATCGCTTGGTCATCCAGCGTCCGCGCGAATCGAGGATCCTGCGAGAGCGCGCGAAAGGATGGATCGCTTCGGATTTTCGCCGCCTTGGTTGGATCATTCAGGGAACGCGCAATCCGAACCAGGTCGCGCACCGGACGGTACTGGACGAGCTCGAACAGATTGTATTTTCGAGCCAGGGCGAAGCTGATCGAATCCGCGGGGGAGAGCCCCAGCCGGCGCCCGGTCCAGGCGACGTTGTCCTCGACAAAGCTCAAAGCGGAGATCATCAGGTAGGCGATCAGGCAGACTTTCAACGCCCCCAACGCGAATCCGAGCACGCGATCGATTCGCCGCGGCTCCGGGCTGAGCGACAGAATCAACGTCCGGACGGGCCGAACGAGCAGCGCGCGAACCGCGAGCATCACCACGATGAACACCAAAATGGTCGCGGCGAGAACCCCGAACAGCAGCGGCAGGTGCAGCGATTGGGCGAGGCTCGGTCCAAACGCGCGCCCGAGCGGCCGGGCGCAGACGTATCCGACCCCCAATGCAGCAACGTGCGCGATCTGCCGAATTGCTCCTTCGAAAGCGCCGAGCACGGCAAAGACCGCGATCAGCGAGAGAATGAAAAGATCGAGAACCAGTGACGCCTCCCCAACCCAATGCGGCCGCTCTCGGCCCTTACTTGATTTTGAACGGCTCGCTCGACTTCTTGGACTGCTGATGCAGCTTTTGCTGCACTTCGGTCAACTTTTCCTTGTAGCGCGGATTCGCGGGTTCGAAGGTCAGCGCCGTCTTGAGGTTTCGCTCAGCCGCCTGCCATCGCTGCGCATCGACGTCCGCCATGGCCGCATGAAAGAGCTGGCGGCCCTTGGGATGCGTTCCAATCTGTTCCTCTTGCTCCTTCCGGATCGCTGCTTTGGTCTCGACTTCGGATGCCTCGGTGAAGCGAAGCTTCTGTGCTCGGTCGGGACCGCTGATATCCGATAGGTATCCCTTGCGCTTCGCGTCGTCGCGCAAAACGTAGTAGGCCTCGGTAATCCGCTTGTAAACCTCGTTGACCCGATGTTTGAGCTCGCTGTCCGCGAGTTGATAAAAACGGTCTGGGTGGTAGGCGCGGCTCCACCGGTGAAATGCGGCTTTGATCTCGGCCGGAGTCGCGTTCTTCTCTAGGCTGAGGATCTGAAAATAGTCGAGCGTCTTGAGCCGTGCCGCCAGGGCGTTGAGGTGATTGATCGCCCCCGGATCTAGGCGCGCGGGGTCCGCGGCCGGCGCAACGCGTCCCTTCGGCTCAGGGACTGCCCCGGGCGAGGAGCGGGTCGGCACTGCCGGTCGCGGAGCTTGCGAAACCACAGGCGGCGAAGCTCTCGGCGGGCCAGGTGGAGCTGCGCTGGCGGCAGTCGGTGCTGGCCTCAACGGCGACTTCGTTGGAACGGTCGATCGCTGCGGGCTTCCTGTTGTTGCAGCGGGAGGTTTGCCGGAGCCTTTGTCGGGAGGTTGAGGCATGAGCAGAAGCGCTATTGGCTCGCCATGGACGGCAGTGCGGCGTTTTCCTCAGCTCGGCCTGACAGCTGGATTGCCTTGTTCGCCTCGATGGACTTTTGGATGTCGTCTTCGGAGAGGCCCGAGGACAGCGTGATGGTGGTGGAAGTCTTCTGGCCCGTCTCGAGATCGGTGGCGGAGACGTTGACGATTCCGTCGGTATTGATCTCGAAGTTGACGTCGATCTTCACGTCGCCGCGAAAGCCGATCCGAAACCCGGAGAACTCGAATTCTCCGAGCATTTCGCACTCGTCCGCCCGATTCGACTCGCCCTGGTAGACGCGGATCTTCACCCGCTCCTGGCCGTCGCGGCTGGTGGTGAAGGTCTTGGATTTCTCGATCGGAACGGGCGTGTTCTTCTCGATGATCTTTTCCGTGTAGCCACCGACGATTCCAATCCTCAAGGACAGCGGCGTTACATCGACCAGGTAGGTCTTCGAAGCGCTGTCCAGCAGCGCGTGGGCCTGGAGCGCCGCGCCCATTGCGACCACTTGATCCGGATTGATGCCTTCGAGCGGCTCCTTCTGGAAGTAGTGCTTTACTGAATTGCGAACGATGGGAAGGCGCGTCGGACCGCCGACCATGATCACTGCATCGATGTCGGACGCGGTGACCCGCGCGCCCTGGAGCGCCTCGTCGCAGACCTTGAACGTCCGTTGGACCAGGTCCATCACCATTTTGTTGAATTGATCGAGGGTGAGCGTCTTCTTGAGATCCATCACGTTGCCGTCGACGTCCTGGCAGATGCTCGGGCAGAGGATTTGAGCGACGCCGTCCCGGCCGACGTCGATCTTCGCCTTCTCCGCCGCCTCCTTCAGCATTTGCAGGCAAAACTTGTTCTGCCGCAGATCGAGCTGAGTGGTGCTGAGGAACTCCTCCGCCAACCAGGTCATGATCCGATCGTCGAAATCGTCGCCACCCAGGTAGGTGTCGCCGGCGGTGGCGAGCACCTCGAAGACGTCTTTGCCGATCTCCAGGATCGATACGTCAAAGGTGCCGCCTCCGAGATCGTAGACGACGACCTTCTGATTGACGTTGCGGCCAAAGCCGTAGGCAAGCGCCGCCGCGGTTGGCTCGTTGATGATCCGCAGCACCTCAAGCCCGGCGATGCGTCCAGCGTCCTTCGTCGCCTGTCGCTGATTGTCGTTGAAGTAGGCGGGCACGGTGATCACCGCCTTGGTCACGGGACGGCCGAGGTACGACTCCCCGATGGCCTTGATCTCCTTGAGGACCAACGCCGAGATCTCTGGCAGGGAATACGATTGGTCGTGAATGGAGATCCTGACCGACTTGTTGTCGCCCTCCACGATTCGGTAGGGCATCACCGCCTGAGCCTTCTTCACTTCGTCGGAGAAGTAAAACCTGCCGATGAGCCGCTTGGCTGAGTAGACGGTCGACTCGGCGTGGGTGATGATGTTCTTCTTTGCGTTGTTGCCAACGAGGACGGTCCCATCGTCAAGGAACGAAACGACCGATGCGTGCGTCAGCTCGCCCCATTCGTTGGGAATGACGAGCGGCTGGCCGCTCTCAACGATCGATGCGCATGAATAGGAGGTACCGAGGTCGATCCCGATCGCGATCTCGTCCGACATTCATTCTCCGGGGCCAGCGCGGGAGTAATCGAGAACTGTATTCGCGCAGCCGCCGGAGTGTCAAACTTGGGATGCTTTAAAATGTAGGAATTTCAGGTATTTAGGCGCAGGAATCGCAGTTTGGCTCGCCGCGTTTAGCAGAGGGATAATCGCCCACTTGAAAGCGGAGTGTGAGCACGATGTCGTTGGCGTTCGCCCTTTTTACATCTGACCCAAACCTTCTTCGATGCGAGTTGCTCCGGCTGGAAAACGCGGTCATCACCTCGCCGCCAGAGCGATTCAACGCCGTCGGCCTGACCTCCTACGCTCAGGATCAAGTCTTGTTCCAGCGCTTTCGATCCGCAGTAGACCTCAAATCGCTGTCCGGGCTTTGGGCGGGTCGCGAATCGGACGCGCTGCTCTACCACGCGTGCGAACTGCCGCTGGGGATGTCGCCGGAAGAGAACACGCAGCCGTTCCGATACCGACAGTGGATGTTTTGCCACGTCGGAGCGGTGAGCGAGCTCTCTCGGGTAAAGGAAGCTCTGCTCGCCCAGCTGCCAAAGTTTCTGCAGAGGCAAATCGCTGGGGATACGCGCGGCGAGCTGATCTTCGCGCTCTTTCTCAAGCTTCTGCGCGACGTGGGCAAAATGGACGATTTGTCGGTCGAATCTCGGCTCGTCGCCCAGCTGCTGGGCAAGACTCTTCGCGCGATCGAGCAAATGTCCGCGGACGCGGGTTCTTCGACGTTGGGTACAGTGAACTGCATCGCCACCAACGGCTCGCTCCTCGTCGCGGCGCGCTTTGGCGTCGAGCCTCTCTTCTACACGTTGCTGGAAGGCTCCGCGGACTGCGAGCGGTGCGGCATCGACGCGACCACGCTCGAGACGCTCCCGGTGGTGCGCGCGCACCGGCGCCGAAGGACAGTGGCGCTCGCTTCACATCCCAATCGCGCAGCAAACTGGATCGAGATTCCGAGCGCGACAGCGATCGCCATCGGGCGCGACTTGAGTCTGCAGCAGGTGTCGTTCTAAGCGCTCACGGACCGAAGAACGAGACCCGCAGAACGAGCTCGTAGATATTGCAAGCGGCGTGAAACAGCGTGGCACCCGCCACCGTCCCGGTGCGCTCTCGCAGCCAGCCAAACAGGAGCGCGGGAAAGAAAACGGCAAGCCGCCAGATTTCGAATACCGCGAGGTGGCCGAAGGCGAAAAGAGCAGCGGTGAGAAAAAACGCTGGGCCCAGGCGAGCTCCCAGAAAAAAACGCCCCTGAGGGAAGGCGTCGCGAAGCCGCGTCTGAAGGTACCCTCGGTAAAAAAATTCCTCGGGCAGGGCCACGACGAAAAGTTGGTCGAGCAGCCAAAGGTCGAGCTTGGCCGGAAGGCGCGGCTTGAAGTGCACTGGGGTTCCGTACGGCCACAAGGACGCGGCGATTGGCCGGGGCAGGTGCGAGAGCAGCTGGGCGAAAAGCAGGTAGCCGGCGAAATAGATTGGAACGACCAGGGCAAACAGAACCGCGGCGAGCTTTAGGTCCTCGCGCCAACGACGAAGCGTCACGCCGTAGTCCTGGTAATCCTCCTCCCTGCCGTTCATCGCGATCAGGGGCAGATAAAGGAAGGCGATCGTCGCCACCAGCTTGGCGTACCCGCGCAAGAACGCAGATGACAGCAGGATGGCGAGGAAGCCCAGCATCCAAAGCCCAAGCGCCTCCTGCACGGCGGACAGGCGCCAGGTTCTGGGCAGGGCGGTCATTGCTGAAGAGCGCTGGCCAGTTGGGCCTTGATTTTGGACAGCGGTAGGACCAGGGTCGCTTTCTTGCCGCTGCGCTGAACAGCAAGCGCAATCATCCGACCTTGGCCATCAAAGACGGGGCTGCCTGGCGGCAGGGCGATGTTCGTCTCCGCGAACGGCGTTTCTTCGCTGTTCGAGCGCGTCACCGTCCCGACCAACACGGAAGGTTTCGAAGTGCCGGCGCCGACAATGCCCAAGACCCAGCTGCCGGTCTGCAGCGACTCGGGGAGCTTCACCGCCACCGCGGAAAACGAGCCCGGCGCGGAGATTTCAATCATCGCCACTTTGAGGCTGGCGTTCGCCAAGGTTACTCGAGCCGGCAGCTCTCGGCCCTCCCAGCGGACCTTCGCCTCGTTTAGGCCGACGTAGTCCACCGAGGTCAAAACCTCGCCGCCGGCGCCGACGATGATTCCAGTGCCCGACCCCTTGGGACCGATCACCTGCACGATCGACGAGCGGCTGCCTTCGTAAGTGCGACGAAGGACGGCGCTGCTCGGGCGATCGCCGGAGTCCGCGGAGAGCAGCGCCAGCAGAGGCAGGAAGAGCGCGCGCATTCCGCGCCCAGCTTATCAGCTCCTGGTCGCATCGCGGCGGCGTTGCCGCAGCTCGGAGACGAAGCGGTCCGCAGGCAACGTGTTCAACACATCGCTTTGGCGCGCCCAACCCTTGCGGGCGGTGCCTACGGCGTAGCGCAGGTGCCCCAGCTCGCGGACACTGTGCGCGTCGGTGCTCACCACCAACTTTACCCCGCGCTGGAGGGCCATGCGCACGTGCTCGGCTTTGAGGTCGAGGCGGTGCGGGTTGCCGTTGACCTCCAGCGCCACGCCTTTTTCAGCCGCTCGATCGAGAATCTGCTCCATCCGCAGCGGATACGGATCGCGGCTGTTGATCAACCGGCCGGTAGCGTGGCCGAGGATGTGCAGACAAGGGTTGTCAAACGCCCGGAGCACTCGGCGGGTCATCTGCTCCTCGTCCATTTGGTAGCGGGCGTGAATCGATCCGATGACGACCTCGAGCTGTTCGAGGAGTGACTCGGGGAAGTCCAGCTCGCCCGTCTCGAGGATATCCACCTCGCTTCCGCGAAGGAGTCGAATGCCGCCGAGCTCCGAGTTGAGCCGGTCGATCTCGTCCCATTGGCGCTTCAAATCGTCGGGTTTGAGCCCGCCCGCGTACGATGCGCTTTGGCTGTGCTCGGTGACGGTGAGGTACTTCAGCCCGCGAGCCTGCGCGGCGCGCGCCATCTCCTCGAGCGAGTTCTTGCCGTCAGACCAGGTGGAGTGGCTGTGGACGTTGCCGAGGATATCCGGTTCGGTAAGCAGATCGGTCGGAATCGCGCGATCGATGGCAGCCTCGACTTCTCCCCAGTCCTCGCGCAGCTCGGGAGGTACGTGCTGCATCTCCAGAAGCTCGTAGAGGGCCTCCTCGGTCTCGACCGCCAGCTTTTGCTCGCCCCGGTGCACGCCCCATTCCGAGATCTTCAGGCCGCGGTCCTGGGCTCGCCCCCGCAGTCGAATGTGGTGAGCTTTTGAGCCGGTGAAGTGGTGAAGTGCAGTGGCGAAGTCCTCGTCGCGGAGGACTCGAAGGTCAGCCTGCAAATCCGCAGTGAGGAGACGGACGGAGCATTTGCTTTCGCCCGAGCCGAGGACTTGGGCCACTTCGGGTTGCTGGGCGAATGCTTGCAGCACCGTTTGCGGCTCGGCGGCGGATGCGATCAAATCCACGTCGGCAGCGGTCTCGCAGAAGCGGCGGACGCTGCCGGCGATGCTCGAGCGGATGACGCCGGGAATTTCGCGCACCCGCGCCTCAAGCTCCTCGGCGACGGGAAGGACATCGCCGAGGCGGCGCCGCGAACCGGATCGCCGATAGAGCGCGATGCCGGCCAGGATCTTCTCCTCGGTCCTCGCGCCAAATCCACGGATCGCGCGGACGCGCTGGGATCGACATGCCGCCTCCAGCGAATCGATGTCGCCGATTTGAAGCTCGTGCCACAGGGTTGCCACTTTCTTGGGACCCATGTCCGGAAGCTTCATCAGCTCGAGGATGCGCGGCGGAAATTCGGAGCGAAGCTCATCCAGAAAACGAATCCGCCCGGTGGTCGCCATCTCGGTGATTTTTTCAGCCAAGGCGGGGCCGATGCCCGGCAGGTTCTCAAGCTTGCCTTCTGCCACCAGCGAGCCGAGATCCTCGGACAGGCCTGCGAGCCGATCCGCGCCGACTTCATAGGCCCGGCAGCGAAACGCATTCTCCCCCTTCAGCTGGAGGAGCAACGAGATGTCGCGAAGGGCTCGGACGGCAGCCACTCGATCGATGGGGGCCATCGAAAGAAACATACAGCTTTATCTCCTCGTTCCTCACCCAATCTGTCGAACAGATCACTCTTCTGCATCGGGCCGCGGTTTGGCGTAAGCTGCGGACGATCGACAGCAATTTTCCTCGAAATGACCCTGATCCGGATCCGACTGGGGCCGGCGGACTTCGCCGAAGGCGAAATGCGCGGCTTCGAAATTGGCAAAGCGAATGTTGTAGTCACCAAGGTCGCAGGCGAGTACCGCGCGCTGGACGACTGGTGCAACCACGCCGGTTGCCTCCTCTCCGGCGGTCGCCTGGTTAATAACCTGCTCGTCTGTCCGTGCCACGAGGTGGGCTTCGACGTGGCGACGGGCAGAAACATGACCTCGCCGGGCGTCTGCGACGATCAGAGGACGTTCAAGATTACAGCCGCCGATGGCCAGCTCTTCTTGGAGGAATGGAACCCCGAATGGTAGAGCTTCCGTCGGAGCAGGAGCGATGGCACACGATCGACACGAGGGCGACGGTGCGCGGCACCACCCGCAGCACGGGACAGGTGGCTCGCAGGCGGCGAGCGAGCACAAGTCCAAGGCCCCGACGCAAGTCGCCGCTTACGTGATCACCTGCTCGGACAGCCGACGAGCCCCGCAGGACGAGAGCGGGCAAGCGATCCGCGCGGCCCTGGAGAAAGCCGGCCACATCGTCTGCGGCTATCGAGTGGTCACCGACGATCCGGCGGAAATCCGTTCCGCGATCGAGAGCGCAAGCGAGGCCGGGGCTCGCGCGGTCATCCTCAATGGGGGAACCGGAATCGGCCGGCGCGATAACGCGGTGGAGGTGCTGGAGCAGCTGTTGGAAAAGCGGCTGCCCGGATTCGGAGAGTTGTTTCGATACCTTTCGTTCAAAGAGATCGGCAGTCCGGCGATGATGTCTCGATCGGTTGCCGGGACCTATCGCGGGATGGTCCTCTTCGCGCTCCCCGGCTCGCCGCAAGCCGCGCGGCTTGCAATGGACCAGTTGATTTTGCCGGAGCTCGGCCATGCAGTTCGCGAGCTCACGCGCTAGGGCTCGCGGCGCGTTGTCGAGCAGGTCCGCCGAGCAGCTCAAGACTCGCCTCAACGCGTTGCTCGCTGAAGCGCCGTACCAGGCCCGCATTCCGTTCGATCCGGTAGAGTTTCCCCATCGCTACTCGCATCCGCGGGACATTGAAGTCGCGGGATTGCTTTCGGCGTCTCTCGCTTACGGCCGCGCAGATCTGTTCAAGCCCAAGCTGGATGGCCTCCTGTCTGGGATGGGGTCTTCCCCCGCCGATTTTGCTTCGGGCTTAACTGTCCGAGGCGCCCGTGGGCTTCTCGACGATTTTGTGTACCGCTTCAACGTGGGGACGGACATCGCCGTGTTGCTGATGGGGGCTGGAAGAGCTCTCCGAGAGCGCGGCAGCCTGGAAGCTCTCTTCGCGGAGGGGCTCAATGGCGAGCGGAGCTTGCACGATGCCTTGAGCGCTTTCACTGGCGCCCTGCGAAGGGTGCCGCTGGCGTCGCTTCGACGCGAGCTTGGGCCGGAGCGCGGCCTCGATCATCTGTTGCCATCTCCCTTGGGCCCAGGCGCCGCGAAGAGGCTGAACATGTTCCTCCGCTGGATGGTGCGCGGGCCGGACGGCGTGGACTTTGGCATTTGGCGAAAAATCCCGGCGTCAAGGTTGCTGGTCCCAGTCGACACGCACGTGGGAAGAATCGCGAGATATCTCGGGCTCACGCGCCGAAAGGATTTGAGCTGGAAAACGGCCGAAGAGATCACGGCGTCGCTTAGGAAAGTCGACCCTGCCGACCCGGTCCGCTTCGACTTCGCCCTCTGCCACCACGGGATGAGCGGCGCTTGCCCACCTCGCCCGCGCTTTCAGAACTGCTCCTGCTGTGCGCTGCGGCAATCGTGCAGAGTGGGACGACGGCTGCTCCGCCTCAAGCGCCGGGTGTCAGTCTCGATTGACGTGTCGGAACCTTCGCATAGATAGAGAAGATCATGACCCTGGCCGCAGTGTTTGGGCAGCAGCGGGCGGTGGAGGCCCTCCGGTCTGCCCTCAAGACAAGCGCGATTCACCATGCTTACGTCTTCGGTGGACCGGAAGGCGTCGGCAAGGAGCTGTGCGCGATCGGGTTCGCGCAAGGACTTTTGTGCCGGGAAAAACCGAGCGAGGGCTGCGGCGAGTGCTCCACTTGCACCAGGATTCTACGCCGCAGTCACCCAGACGTGACCTGGATCCTGCCGCAAGAGGAGATGATCGCGCGCGGTCTGGCTTCTCGATCCGAATTTTCCAACACGCCGTCGCGCGACATCCGCGTAGACCAGATCCGGATGCTGCAAGAGCGGCTCGCACTGCGGCCGCTGGAAGGAAGTCGAAAGATCGCGATCATCGCCTCTGCAGATCAGATGAACGCTCAGGCGCAGAATGCATTTTTGAAGACCCTCGAGGAGCCTCCTCCGGGAAGCGTGCTGATCTTGATTGCCTCTTCACCCGAGCGCCTGCTTGCCACCATTCGAAGCCGGTGCTCGAAGGTCAATTTCGGCCCGCTTCCCGCGGATTTCATCTCCCGGCGGTTGCAGGCGGAGCTCGAATTGGATCCGCAGACGGGTCAACTGGCTGCGCTGATGGCTGAGGGCAGCTTGTCGAGGGCGCTCGAGCTGGATATGGACGCATTGAGCCGCCGAAAGGAGATTATCACTCTGTTCGAAGCGGCGCTGCGACAGCAGCCGATGGCTTTGCTTCAGTTCGCGGAGACGTTTGGCGCGTCGCGCGAAGTGGCGCAGGAGGTGATTGCGGTGCTTCGCGTTTGGCTCCGGGATTTGGTCGCCGTACAGAGCGGGTCAGCCCACCTGCGGTACGCGGATCTGCGAGAGATGGCCGATCAGAGCTCGGCCAAGCAGCCCAACGCCGAGCTCCACAGGCGCTGGGATCTGCTCGCGCGAGCGGCGGAGGCGATCTGCGAACGAAATGGTTCGCCCCGCCTTCAACTCGAGCGCATGCTGATCGAGATGGGACGAGAAGCATGAGCGATCAACTGGAAGACGTCCTGGCAGCGGCAGAAGAGGGCTCCATTTCAACTCTCTACCTACTGTGGGGCGAAGAGTTCCTGGTTCGAAAGGGCGCCGAGGAGCTGATCGGCCGGCTGCTGACGAAGGGGTCCCTCGACCTCAGTTACTCGGTGCTGGACGCCGCCTCTCCCGCAGAAGTGGCGCAGGACCTGGCTACTCTGCCGCTGCTGCCCGGTCGCAAAGTAGTGCTGGTTCGCGACCCTGAGTTCTTGGCGCCGAAGAAGGGACGAGCGGACGGCTTGGCGAAAGCGCGGGAAGCGTGGACTTCCGGGAAGCGAAAAGAGGGGGCTCGCCGGGTGCTGGGCTTGGCAGCGAAGGCCGGCTGGGGGGTTTCGGATCTCTCGGCAGCCAATCCCAATGCGCCCACCCCGGAGCAGTGGAAGCAGGAGCTCAACATCGAGCTGAGCGAGGCGGATCTGGCATTTGTGCGGGAAGTGATTGCCTTTTGTGAAGAGGAGCACATCTCTGCGCCCGGCTCAGACGTCTCTCCGCTCCTTGATTTGCTGGAGAAGGATCTTCCGAAGACGCAGATTCTGGTCATCGCCGCGACGGATGTCGACCCCAAGAATCCTTTCTTCAAGCTCGTTCGCGAGCGCGGGCGGATCATCGAGCGCAGGGTCGCTTCTCGATTGAAGGATCTCGATGTTTCGGACGTCGTGATGGAAATCCTCGGCCCTCTGAAGAAGAGGCTGGGCAGCGGCGCGGAGGCGCTGCTCAAGGATCGCTGCGGTGGAAACATGCGCTTGCTGCAAACGGAGCTGGAGAAATTGGCCTTGCACGCCGACGGCCCGGTGATCGAGGCAAGCGACGTCGATCAGCTGATCAGCCGAACGCGAGAGGAGGAGTTCCTTGAGCTCTCCAACGCGCTTCAACAGCGAGACCTGGAGTCAGCGCTGCGCTACGTCGCCCACGCCCTGGGGCAAGGGGTCCATCCGCTGCAGATGCTGGGCGCGATCGCATCCATCATTCGCACACTGTTGGTAAGCCACGACCGCTTGCTTCGCCATGCGCGCGGGCGCGCGCCGAGGTATTTCGAGGAATTTAAATCGCGCGTCTTCCCCGGCATCGGGAGGGAAGCGGAGGCCGCGGATGAACGGCCGCCCCATCCGTACGCAGCATTCGTCGGAATGCAGGCCGCTGCGCGCTACGAGCGCCGCGAGCTGTTGACCGCGCTCGTCCGCTGCGCCGATGCGGACCTGGCACTTAAGACGTCGGCCGAGGGTAGCTTGGTCCTCGAGCGGCTGTTATGGAGTGTCTGCCAGCGGGTCGCTGCCTGACGGCGATTCGCAATAGACACTGCTCCAGATAAGGTACCCATCGGATGGCTGAAAAACTGCTCATCACCAGCGCACTGCCGTATGCGAACGGGCCGATCCACGTCGGCCATCTGGTGGAGTACGTGCAAACGGACATCTACGTCCGCTTTCTGCGCTCGTGCGGGAGGGATGTCATCTTCCTTTGTGCTGACGACACGCATGGCACGCCGATCGAGCTGAACGCCGCCAAGCAGGGCTTGCCGCCGGAGGAATTCGTCGCTCTGTTCTTCGAGCAGCATCAAGCGGACTTTCGCGACTTCGACGTGAAGTTCGATTGCTTTTGGACCACGAATTCCCCGGAGAACAAGCACTACGCTGAGCTCATCTACAGTCGGCTCAAGGCCGCTGGAGACATCGACCGACGCGAGATCGAACAATATTGGTGCCCCAAGGATCGGCGTTTTCTCCCCGATCGCTTCATCCGCGGAACGTGTCCCAACTGCAAATCGCCGGACCAGTACGGCGACGTCTGCGAGAAGTGCGGGAAGGCGTATTCACCTACCGACTTGATCGACCCCCGTTGCGCGCTGTGCGGATCGACGCCCATCCTCCGCAAATCCACTCACCTGTTCTTCCGGCTTTCGAAGCACGCGGATTTTCTTCTCGGGCTGATCCGCAATCCCGAGTTCCTCAATCCCGGCATCGCCAGCCAGCTCCAGTCTTTTTTCGAAAAGGGGCTCGCCGACTGGGACATCACGCGCGATGGTCCGTACTTCGGCTTTCCCATTCCGGGCGAAGAGAACAAGTTCTTTTATGTCTGGCTCGACGCGCCGATTGGATACATCGCCGCAACGGAGCGATGGGCGCATCAGACCGGCAAAGCCAAAGACGCGCTCGCCTATTGGGCTGCGGAGTCGGAGGCGAAGGTTCTCCATTTCATCGGGAAGGACATCGTTTACTTTCACGCGCTTTTCTGGCCGGCGGTGCTGAAAGTCGCCAATCTCAAGCGGCCCAGCAGACTGGTGGTTCACGGCCACCTGACGGTGAACGGCGAGAAGATGTCCAAAACGCGAGGCAACTTCATCACCGCGCGCACCTATCTTGAGCAACTGGACCCGAGCTATCTGCGGTACTTCTATGCGGCCAACCTCGGGGCTGGGCCGGAGGACCTCGATCTATCGCTCAAGGAATTTCGGCTGCGCGTCAATGCGGACTTGGCCAACAACATCGGCAATCTCGCCAATCGGACGCTTTCGATGCTCGCCAACTCGCTGGAGCGGCGCCTATCCACGGCGGGACCGGGACTGGGCCGGGACCTGGTGGAGGATGCGCTGCGCCGATCTTCGGAAGTGCGGGCCGCGTTCGAACGCCTCGAGTACCGCGCAGCGATCAAGGCGATCTCAGAGATCGCGCAAGGGGCCAATCAGTTTCTGCAGGTTCAAGCGCCTTGGGCGAAGTTGAAGAACGAACCTGAGCTCGCGCGGCACGTGCTCTCCGACGCAGCGGAGGTGGTTTATCTGCTCGCCGGCTTGCTTTCGCCGGTGGTTCCTCGGCTGGCAGACAAGCTGTTCGAGCAACTCGGCGCGCCAGCCCTCACCTTCGAGCGGATTTCCAGCGCGAAATACCCGCTGCTGGATCGCAGCCGCGCCATCGGTATACCCGCTCCGCTGATTGCGCGGCTCGAAGAGGCCCAAGTCTCGGCGATCCTGACTCCCGGGCAGACGATCTCGCCGGTGGCGGATACAGGTGCGCCACAAACGACGTTCGCCGCATCGGAGCAGATCGAGTACCCCGAATTCGCCAAAGTCGTCCTCAAAGTCGGGAGAGTGCTTTCGGCCGAACGGTTGCCCAAGGCGGACAAGCTCCTCAAGCTCTCCGTGGATCTCGGGGAGGGATCGCCGCGGACGATCGTCGCCGGAATTGCGGAGGCGTACTCGCCCGAGCCGCTGGTGGGCAAAAACGTGGTCGTGGTTTCCAATCTCAAGGCGCGCGTCCTTCGAGGCATTGAGTCGAGAGGAATGATCCTCACCTCCGGGCCTGGCGGAGCGAAGCTCGCACTGATCGACCCAGGCAACTTTCCCCCGGGCACCGAGGTGAAGTAGTGACTCCCTGGCGGGACCTGCTCGCCCGGGCGCTCGTTGTCCTGAATCAGCCCGGTCGGCCGGAAGAGCGCACCGCCGCCGCCAGGCAGCTGATCGCCCTCGCCAAGGAGGACGGATTCGGCTCTGAAGCAAGCGCGGTGTGGACGCGGATGCTCGCCGATCCTCAGGAGGAGGTGAGGCGCGCCGGCATCGAGATCGCCATGCGATTCGCGGCGTGGGAGGAGGCCGAGAACATCCTTGGCCCGTTTGCAACCGACCCTTCCGCTTTGGTTCGCGTCCAGGTCGCTGGTGCATTGGCAGATTTGGAACGGCCTTCGTGTCGGGACGCGCTGCAGCGACTGCTCCAGGATCCCGATGCCGTAATCCGCTTCGAAGCCGCGCGAGGTTTGGCGGCGATTGGCGATGCCTCCGGCATCCAGGTTCTCACCGATTCGCTGCAAAAGGGCGAGCTGCGTTTTCGAGCGCTGGGCGCCCTCGCCGGCTTGGGTGACGCGAGGGCGCTTCCGGCGATCCAGGCGCTTTTCAATCGCCTGTGGCTCCCGCCTTACGAGCGTACGCAAGCCGCTGGAGCTCTGGCGAAGCTGGGTGACCGCGAAGCTGCGCAATACCTGCTCGGCCGAACCGAGAAGCGGCGAGCCGTGGATCGCGCGTTCGCAATCGAGCTCTGCGGCGAGGTAAAAGCGCCGACTGCGCTGGAAAGGCTCAAAGCGATTCTAAGCAACGAAGCAGATGAGTGCCGCGGGGCAGCGGCGCGAGGCTTGGGTCGACTCGGAGATCAGAGCGCACTGCCCGCTCTCCTTTCGGTGATGAAAGATGAAGCGCAATCCGATGACCTCCGCCTCGACGCCGCGGAAGGCGCCTGCCGCCTCGGCGGACCGCAGGCACGAGCTCACGTCGAGTCGTTGTTGGCGTCGCTCCAGGCGGCCGAGGCGCGGGAGGAGGCCCGAGAGCTCCTCGAGGAATGGACATGATGCTGGTCGATTCCCACTGTCACCTCGAGCGACTGGAGGAGGTCTCCGGGACGATGGAGCGCGCAATGCTCGCCGGAGTAGTCCACGCAGTCGTCGTCGGGCAGTTCCGCGAACCGGGCAACTTCGGCAGTGCGCTCGAAGTGGCGCGTTCAGCCCCGAGGTTCTTCTCACCCACGATGGGCATCCATCCGCACGACGCCGCGAAAGCGACCGAAGAGGACTTCGAGCTGCTCTCGCAGCTTTGCGCTCGGCCGGAAGTGGTTGCCGTCGGGGAAACCGGGCTCGATTTCTACTACGACCACTCGCCTCGCGATGTCCAGGCGTCGTGGTTTCGCAGGCAATGCGCCCTTGCGGTGTCGCTGGACAAGCCGCTCGTGGTTCACGTTCGAGACGCGCACCTCAGGTGCTACGAGATCCTGCGCGGTCAGGGCGTTCGGCGGGGGGTTATTCACTGCTTTACCGGCGACGTGAATGATGCGCGGCGATACTTGGACCTCGGCATGCGACTGTCGATCTCCGGCATCGTGACCTATAAAAAGACCGAGGCTCTGCAAGAGGCAGTTCGCTTTGCCCCCCTCGATCGGCTGCTGGTTGAAACGGACAGCCCGTACTTGGCTCCTGTTCCGTACCGCGGAAGGAAGAACGAGCCGGCCTACGTCGCTGAGGTGGCGAAGAAGCTCGCCGAGCTGAAGGACCTGCCCATTGAGCAGGTCGCCCTCACCACCTCGAAGAACAGCGCGGCGATGTTTGGCTTCAATCTCGGCGTTGAGTAGTCCCCGAGAACCAGCGCCGTTTAGTAGTAGCGATTGAGGAAATCGAACATCAAGTCCTTGGCGATCAGCGCCGGCCGAGTGTCCGCCACGCGCGTTCCAGGTGGGGCATCGGCTCGGAAGAATCCATGCGGTGCCTGATTGTAAACTTCCCACTCGAAGGGCTTGCTAGCGTCGCGCATCGCGCGCGCCGTTTCTGCCGCTCGTCCGGTGATGCTCGTCGGCGATGCATTGTCGAGCCCGCCGTACAGCGCCAGCACGGGAGCAGCGATCGCGGCGAGGTCTTCCAGCGGGGGCGTGCTTCCGTAGAACACCACCGCGGCCCACAGCTGCGGATTTCGAGTGGCAAAGGTGAACGAGCGCGCGCCGCCCCAGCAGAAGCCGACAGAGCCGATGTGATCGGGATCGACGTCCTCGCGCTGGGTGAGGAAGATGAACCCGTCCCGAAGCTTGTCTTGCTCATCGTCGGGAATCACCGCGACGCCCGTCTTGAGCGTGTCGAGCATCCACTGTGAATGCTTGCCGTCTGTAAGCGCTCCCATCCCCGACTCCGGGAAGTGGGGCGCCAAGGCCAAGTAGCCGTTCCGCGCGAAGAGGCGCGCGACGTCCTTGGCGAATTCACTCAAACCGTAGATTTCGTGGATCACGATCATCGATGGAAAGGGTCCTTTTGCGGCCGGCTTGGCCAAATATGCTTTCACCGTATCCTCGCCGCTGGGGTAGGTGAGATCGATCGTCTCGATATCCGACTGGTGCGCTTCCGCCTCGCGAACGAGCCCAGCGTCGAATCCTAGTTTTTTCAGGAAATGCGTTGCGGCAACGACGCCGCCGGCGGAAAGGACCACCCGCTGGATGAAATCACGACGGTTGATCAATCCCTGGCGAAATTTTTCGGACAACTCGATCAGCGATTTTTCCATGACGGCCCCCAGTTGTTGGAAAGGGCTCGAAGGTTGAGCGAATGAAGCGGGCCGCGCAAGCGCAAAAACAGAGGAGTCGCTGATCATCCGTTTGATCAATGACACCGCGAGCTGCGAGCGCTACTGACCGAGCATCCTTGGCAGCAAGCCTCGACGCGACGAGCTGAGCTTGCTCAGGACGTTGGATTACCTTCGTCGGAGCTGGCGGGCGCGGCGGGTTCGGCGGCGATCTCGCTCAGAGGTTTGAAGGTCATGTCCTTGGGCAACGAGGGTTCGCGGCGTTCCTCGTCCGTGGAGCCTTCGCCTCTCGACTCGGTTGCCGACGCGACCGCTGCGCCAGCCTTGCGCCGATCTGCTCCATTGCGCCTGCGAGGCCGGTGCTCTACCGGGGCCTTGTTGCGCGCGGTCGGAACTACGCCTTTCCAGAGCTGGCGATGGTAGAGCTTGGAGGGCTCCGTCCATTTGTCGTTTGGATCCTTCTCCATCAGATCCAGCCAGGAGCTCACCTGCGAGTCCATCAGATCGATGCTGTGAAGCAGCATCGCCTCCAGCGTCACCGGCAGCTTCGGAGAACCGTGTTCCGGGGAACCGAGATGCGACAACACCAGGTGGGTAATGTGATTCTCCAGGGCTTGGGGAAAGCCCGGAATCTGCGCAGCCTTCTGGTGAATGGCTTGCGCGGTCATCACCAGGTGCCCGACCAACCGGCTCTCATCGGTCGGGCTGCTTCCCTTCTCGGAAGCGACTTCCCGGAGCTTTCCGATGTCGTGGAGCAGGGCGCCCGCCAAAAGAAGGTCTCGATCGACCATCGAGTAGTGATCGGCAACGCGGTTTGCGAGCTTCATCACCGAAAGGATGTGCTCGGACAACGTGCGATGCGCGTCCTGGCCGCCTCTTGCCGCGCGCTGAAGTCGGTCGGAAACTTGCGGCTCTTCGAGAAATGCAAGCAGCAGCGCCTTGACGTATGCATCGTGAACCCTGCCGACCAATTCGCGGATTTGGGCGACGACCCGCTTCGGATCGATCTGATGCTGCGGCGAGGCAAACTCCTTGCGATCGATCGGTTCGGGGTCCAGCCGCTCCAGGTTCGAGACGAGAATCTGCGGCTTACCGTGGAAGGTGATCACCTCCCCTTGAACGAGGACGTAGTCACCCGCGGCGAAGAGCGACTCAACCTGCTCGATGCCGTCGAAGATTCGCGCGTCGATGTCCCCCGTTTTGTCGCTCAGCAACAGGCTCAAATAGTTCTTGCCCGTGCGTCCGACGTTACGCGCCTTGCGCGACACCAGGAAGACGGTGTGCACGCGCTCTCGCTCCTCCAGATCTCGCACGTAGACCTTGCGGACCTTTTCCAGCCGAAGCTCTTGCGGCGGGGCGGACGGTTGCCGCTCCTGATCGCTCGCAGCCGTCGCGGGCGTGACTTGAGGCGGGTTCTCGGCGCTTTCGCTCATGTGCAACCTGACAGTTAGGGTTCGCCCGAAGCGTCCGCCGCCTTCGGCGCCGCAGGTCCGCCCTTGGCTGCAGCAGGCTTGGGGCGTTCATCCGGATCGAGATGAAAGTCGTCTATCTTGCCCAGCTTCTTCATGTGGTCGAGCGCGAAGCTCAAGGCGTCCTCGCGAGAGTCCGCCCGCACTTTGATGCACAGCGGTACCGGCCAATTCTTGAACGGCTCGAAAGTCTTCACCCGTCGCTCATCCGGAGCGGGGTAGACTTCCAGAGACCAGTTGTCGGCCAAGTCCTGAATCACGCGAACGTTGTATCGGTTTCCCGCGATCGTTGCGTACGCCATCGTTGCCATTCCCGCCCTTACGGCCGGCTGCGCTTAAAAGCCTTGTACGTCACTCTCGTCAAGAGCAACGCGAGGCCAAACGCAATGATCAGCCCGACCAGCATGTGGCCCTTGGCGATCGAGTAGAGAGCTCCCGAGGCAAGGACGATCGCAATCACGATCCAGGCCGGCTGCGTCCCGCCCCAAACGGCGTCGCCGCGCCGGCGCGCCTGGACGAGCAACGGCACGGTGGAAGCCTTTCGCCACTTGGTCGATCCCTCTTCCCGAATTTCGTCGTCCGGCTCGACGAGCCCCTGCAACCACGCACGCTCCACCTCGCCGAAGCTGTTGAAGGTCAGTTCGCCCTCAGGGGTGCGGACCGTGTATCGCATGTTAGGCTCACCTCTGGGATGGAGGGTCCCATAACTCGTTTCGGTGCGCATTCTAGTATGCACTTGCATGCCGGATGCGAAGGGCAAGGTGCGTAGCTGACTTCGCACCGGGCAGGCCAGCTGAGGAGCCATGCCAATCGCGTAAGTGCGCGGGGCCCATCGAATTCCCTGTTCAAAGGGCGAGATGGCACGTCGGTTGTATGAAAAGTAACGTCGGATAGGTCGTAAGGTCATGGTTGGGAGGTCAGAGAGTGAGTACCGATCAAAAAGGCACGAAAATTCTGGCCCGCACCTTCTTTAATCAACTTCGCGCCGGAGGCTACACCCCGAATCAGATCATCGGCATTGCCACAGAGCTGATCGATCTGGTGGCCAGTGAAATACGTGAAGCGGATAAGTCTCTTCCGATCGAGGAAGACGTGAGTTCGCAAGAGGCCTCCGTCTAGCGCGGGGATCACCTCGATTCGCCCTGAGCGCCCGACCGGCGCCGTAGCCTCGCGCTGTCCCCAGCGACAACCAGCAAGCCCAGCGTCATGCTGCTGAAGACCAAGCTCTGGGTCTGTCGTGCAAGAGCCGCCAGCAGGGTGCACCCGAGGAGAAACAATCCGACGTCGACCACAGCTGGCCTGGGCCGATCCACCATCAATGCCGCTGCCGACGCTGCCAGCGGGAGACCGAGGATAACTTGCCGACGAATTTCCGGCCCGTGGCTGGTCACCGTCTCCCAATTGTGAACCAGGATCGCTGCGAAAATCACGACGGTGCCGATTGCGAGGACGAGCACGCCGGCAGCCGCGGCGTCTTTGGTCGTTCGCGCATGCTCGTGTACCTCCTGCACCGCCAAGTCGACCAGGTGCTCCAGGGCGCTGTTGAGGATCTCGGCGAAAAAGATGAGCAGGACGCAGAAGATCAACGTCACCTTCTCCGCGAGCCCGAGTGGGATCCCGCTTCCCACCAAGCTCACCAGGATCGCCGCGGTTACGTGGATGCGCATGTTCGGCTGGTGGACGACGGTGTGAATCAGCCCGCTCCAGGCGTGCAGCACGGATTGCCACAGCCCGTTGCCCCGACGCGACGGATAGGGCGGCGGAGAGTCCATCCGGATCTTTCGGGCGGGCAGCTGCATCTAGGGATGAACCGTGCGAGCTGGAGCTATCACGCTTTGGCCGTCGATGCTAAGCGACCACAGCGGATGCGGTTAGCGTACATCGTCGCCAGCTACCTGGTGTTCTGGATTGCCTTCCCCTTCCTGTGCCTCCACCGGAAGACTCGCAGCGGCATCCTTCAGCGCTTCGGCTTCTACCCAAATGCGACCTTCCGCCGAGGCGGTGGTCCGCGCGTTTGGCTGCACGGCGCGAGCGCCGGCGACCTTCTGGCCCTGTCGCCGATGATTCACGAGCTGCGATCTCGATTTCCGAGCTGCTTCATCGCCCTCTCCACCACCACCAACACCGGGTACATGATGGCGAGCGAGCGGCTGGCGTCCCATATCGACGCGTTGGTGTACGGCCCGTACGATCTTTGGGGCGCCACCCGGCGCGCTGTCCGAGCGATTGAGCCCAACGTCCTGGTCCTCGAGTACACCGAGATCTGGCCCAATTTGATACGCGCCTGCAAAGAGCACGGCAGCAAGGTCGCCTTGGTCAATGGGCGTTTTTCGCCCGTGCACCTCGCCAAGTATCGAATGCTGTTCTCGATGATCGGCAATCCACTGCGCGACATCGACCTCTTCTTGATGAGAGAAGACGAGGAGGCGGAGAGGGTGCTTGGGCTCGGGGCGCCGCTCGAGCGGGTGTGGGTCACCGGCAATACCAAGTTCGATGCTCTGGCGCCGATGAATGCCCCTGCGCGCGAGGATGCCGAACTGCGGCGGGCGCTCGGGCTTTCGGCAGGCGCGTCGGTTCTGATGGCGGGCAGCACCCACGAGGGAGAGGAGGAAGAGGTAGTCCGAGTCTATCGCCGCCTGCTCGAGCTTCACCCAGACCTTCGCTTGGTCATCGCGCCGCGGTACATTGATCGCGCGGCCCGCATTGCTTCGTTGGTTCGCGAAGCCGGCTTGTCGGTGGGTTTTCGATCCGAGGGCAACCGCTCGCATGCGCAGGTCGTCGTGCTCGACACGATCGGGGAGCTGTCCAGGGCTTATCGGCTGGCGACGTTGGTGTTCGTCGGTGGCTCGTTCACAACGCGGGGAGGTCAGAACATTCTCGAGCCGGCCGCTCAGGGTCGGCCGGTGCTCTTTGGCCCGCACATGGAGAACTTCCACGACAGCGTGCAGGTGCTCGTGGGGCGCGGAGGCATCCAGGTGAATGATCCGGCTCATCTGCAACGGATCCTCACCGACCTGCTTGCCCGCCCGGAGACGGTGGCCTCGCTGGGAGAGCTGGCGCAGGCGGCGGTACGTCAGGTCTCCGGAGCCAGCAAGCGAAATGTGGATCACCTCGAACGACTGCTGGGCAGCAAACGGCCTCGCGCTCAGTCTTGAGCGGGACGAGAACGACGGCGGGAACCGCAATTGGGCGCAAGCGAATGGTTGGAAGAACTTTGGTATCCGGCTCAGCGCGAGAGCCGGCTTCGCCGAGCTGCCCTATCTCCGCTCAATGCTGCGGCATTGCTCTTCCGAGCAGGCGTGGCGTTCCGGAACGGCGCTTATTCGTTCGGATGGCTGAAGCCGGTCCGGATCGACGGCGCGTCGGTGATTTCGGTTGGAAATCTGAACGTGGGCGGAGCTGGAAAAACGCCGGCGGTGATCTACCTCGCCGGTCTGTGCGCCGCGCAAGGGCGTCGGGTGGCCATTCTCTCACGAGGCTACGGGCGAGCACGCCGCGGCGCGGTGTTGGTCACCGGGGCCGAGAACAGTCCGGAGGCGAGCGGCGACGAGCCGCTGCTGATTGCTCGGCGCTGTGAGATGGCTGTCGTTCTGGTAGGAGAGGACCGAGTAGAGCTCGCCAGGCGCGCCCGCCGCGATTACGGCAGCAACTTGATTATTCTGGACGATGGAATGCAATACCGGAGGTTGCACAAGGACCTCGAGATTGTCGTCGTCGACGAATCGGTTGGCTTCGGAAACGGAAGACTGCTTCCGCGCGGGCCTTTGCGCGAGCCAGCGGCGAGCTTGGCGCGAGCACATTTGGTGTGGATCCGGGCGGGGTCTGGAAGTGCGTTCGACCCTGAGGGGCGTCTGGCAGTTCGGGCCCAATACGCTCCAAGCGTCGCCCTTTCTCCGCGTGGCGATCGGCAACCGCCGACGGTGATCCGCGATCGCCGCACCTACGCTTTCGCCGGCATTGCCCGGCCGCGCGGCTTCGTTCGGACCTTGCAGCAGCTCTCTGCGAATCTGGTGGGCAGTCGGTTCTTCCCGGATCACCACCTGTTCACGAAGGCGGAGCTGGATGGACTGCTTCGCGATGCGAAAGGGGCCAATGCCGAAATGTTGATCACCACCGAGAAGGACCGCGTTCGATTGCCGCCGGACTTCCCCGCCTGGACGCTCCGACTGGACGTGGAGATCCTAGAAGGCGGCGAGGCGCTGTC
The DNA here is from genome assembly GCA_035262305.1 of Myxococcaceae bacterium. Lineage (GTDB taxonomy): Bacteria > Myxococcota > Myxococcia > Myxococcales > Myxococcaceae > DATFTC01. The sequence continues at coordinate 66,450 of DATFTC010000020.1, forward strand.
CCGCCGGCTTGCCGTCCTGTAAGAATCCACTGCCCATGAGCTCGACCGCGAGGATTCACGCCATTCCAACCCTGGCCCAGCTCGCGCAGCTGTTTCCAAAGCGAAAGGTCTTGGTGGTCGGCGATCTGGTAGCGGATCATTACATCTACGGCCAGACCGATCGGGTCAGCCGGGAAGCTCCTGTTCTGATCGTTCGCTACGAAAGCTCGGAAGTGAAGCTGGGCGGCGCCGCGAATGCCGCTGCCAACGCGCGAAGCCTTGGAGGACAGGTCGTGGCGGTGGGGGCCCTCGGCGTCGACGAGATGGGCCACCAGCTGCGCCGGCGGTTCAAATCCGCCGGAATCAAGCTGATGGCCTTGAGCTCGAGGAATCTGGAGACGGAGACGAAGACGCGCATCCTCGCGGGCGGCGTGAACACCACGCGACAGCAGATGCTGCGCCTGGACCGAGGCGCGGCCCCGCTGCAGAGCCGACACCGAGTTGAAATCGCGCGCTTGACAGCCGAGGCAGCGAGGAACGCAGATGCAGTGGTCGTGTCCGACTACGGCGGCGGCGTCGTAGGCGAGGAGTGCCGCCAGGTGCTGCGCCAGCTCGCCTTAGACGGCATTCCGGTTTGCGTGGACTCGCGGTTTCAGCTGCGCGCGTTCAGCGGTGTGACCGTGTGCAAACCGAACGAGCCGGAGCTGGAGAGCCTCGTGCGGTCGTCGCTCAAGACGGAGCGGGATGTGGTGCAGGCGGGGCGATCAGCTTTGAAGATGCTCGGCTGTCAGGCGCTGCTGATTACGCGCGGCCGAAATGGAGTCGCCATCTTGGACCGCGATGGGCGCGTTGAGTTGATTCCGGCCTACGGTCCCGAGGAAGCGGTCGATGTCACGGGGGCTGGAGACACGGTCATCGCCGCTTTCACCTTGGCCCTGAGCGCAGGAGCGAACATGCTCGACGCGGCCCGGATCGCAAACGTTGCGGCGGGCTTGGTCGTGCAAAAGCAGGGCACCGCCACGGTTGCTCGAGACGAGTTGCTCCGGCAGCTCTCGAGATCGAAGGCGTGAAGGCGGCGGACAAAATAGCCCCTCTGGACGTTGTCGCAGAGCGAATTCGGAACGAACGGGCGCGCGGGCGCAGCGTCGTCCTGGCGAATGGCATCTTCGATCTGCTGCACGTCGGCCATGTGCGCTACCTGGAAGGGGCAAAGGAGTTGGCCGACGTCCTGGTTGTGGCGGTGAATTCGGATCGATCCGCAGGAATGTCGAAAGGACCGGGCAGGCCGGTCGTTCCCGAGCGCGAGCGCGCGGAGATGATCGCCGCGATGCGTTGCGTTGATCAGGTGTTGATCTTCGATGAGCCGGATGTGCGCGCAGTCATCCGAGCCCTTCGCCCGGAGGTACACGCGAAGGGGACCGACTACACCCGGCTCACGGTTCCGGAACGAAACGAGGTAGAGTCCTGCGGAGGAAGGGTTGAGATTGTGGGAGATGAGAAGCGGCACAGCAGCACGGAGCTGATTGCCCGACTGGCGAAGCTGCGCCGGAGCTCGACGTGAGTTGCGGTCATCCTACGCGCCTCGCCAACGCGGTCTGACGAATGGCTCTAAGCCGAGAGCTGAGGGAGATCCTCGTTTGTCCGAAGTGCAAAGGCGATCTCGAATTCCACGAGGAGAAGAAAGAGATCCATTGCCGAGCCTGCGCGCTGATCTACGCAATTGAAGACGACATCCCGGTGATGTTGGTCGATTCCGCGCGTCCGCTGAGCACAAAGCCCACGTAGCTTCGCGGGTTGCGCGCGGCGGCCGGCGCGTCCTCCGGTCAGCACGCTCCGGGGCTCACGGTCCGGAGTCCTTTGCTTGGGAGCGCTCGCCTCCTCCTGCTCGCCAGCGGCGGAGATCCTCCACGAACTTTGACACTTCGAATCTCACCGTGGAATCGAGCTCGCCGCGGTCAACTGTCGCCGTCAGATCGATCATGCGGTGAGGCGGGTAAGCGTATCCCCATCGCCTTGGATCCATTTTCAAGAAAAATGCGAGCGTCGGGGTCCCCAACGCCACTGAGAGATGCATCGGCCCGCTGTTGTTGCAGATCGTCAGGGCCGCCCCGTTCATCAGCGCGGCCAGGTCGTCGATATCCGTCGGCGGCGCGAGCGCGCTTTGGGGGGCGAGCTGGGCAACGCTCTTCGCCAGCGAGGCCTCGCCCGGTCCCCAGGTGATCAGAACCGAGAAACCAGATTCCATCAGCGCATGGGCGGCGGCGGCGAATGCGCTCGGCGGGATTCGCCTCCAGTCCAGACGTCCACCGGGGTTCACGACGGCGAATGGAGTTGACCGCAGGCGGTCCAGCAGCGGTTTTAGCGTTGGCGCAGGGTTGGGGCGCCGGAACGACAGCCGCACGGACCCCGGGGAGCGAGCCAGAGGCGACAGCAGATGAACGCGCTGTTCCAGCTCGCTCTGGGCTCCCTCTCGCGGGGCAACCGCAATCGAGTACAAGCCGGCCACCGGCCGCGCGTCAGGCCCGATGACCACGGAGCGAGAACCGATCAATCGGCAAACAAGCGCAGATCGCACCGATGGATCCGTCCAGTTCGTACAGTCGATCACCGCGTCGTAGGCGGCTCGGCGCAGCCCGCGGATGCCCGGCGCCAGCGCTCCCAGAAAAAGGCGACGGGCATCGAACGCGATGACGCGGTCGACTTTAGGATGCCCCGAGATTGCGCGCGAGGTCTTGGCGTGCACTAAAGCATCCAGCTCGCAATCCGGCATGGCTCGTTTGAGGACGCTGAAAAGCGGCGTCATCAGCAGGGCCTCTCCGAGTCGATCGTCGATTCGAACCAGCAGGATTCTTCTCGCGTTGCGCAGCGCGGTTGCAAGCCGGCGTCGGCGCGGCCGCCACAGCAGTGGCACCGCGATCAGCGCGAGGCCGAACTTCGCCGCTCGTTCGAGCCGCTTGAGCAGACTCATCCGCGCGCAGCTTATAGGAGAGCGCGGCGCGCCGTGCGCTGAGCGCTGCTGCACTTGACCTTGGAGTGAAAAGCCCCTAGCAAGCGAGGGTGCTCAGGAGCATGACGGGATTCGGCGCGGGCCAAGCGACGCTCAACTCGGAAGAACTGTCGGTAGAGGTTCGGTCCTGGAACCACAAATTCTGTGAGGTGAAGGTTCGGCTCCCTCGCGAGCTGGCTTCGCTTGAGCCTGCCGTGGTCAAGGCGGTGAAAGATCGCATCGCGCGCGGAAGCATCGAGGTATTTGTCAAGCGCCAGAGCTCGGAAGGAGGAAGCGTCGCCCCGACCGTGAACATGGCGCTTGCCCGCGACTATTTCGTCGCCCTGAGCTCTCTGGCGGCGGAGCTGCGGCTCGGGGGCGAGATTCGCCTCCAGGATATCGCTGCCCAGCCCGGCGTGATCACGGTGGCGGAGCGCGAGGTGGATTTGGCAAGGGCATCGCAGGCACTGGACTTGGCCCTGACGCAGGCTTTGGAGAGGCTCGGGCAGATGAGGGAGTTAGAGGGGCGCGCGATCGAGGCGGACGTCGGCGGCCGGCTCAGAGCAATCCAAGAGCTGGCATCAGAGGTGGAGGCGCTCGGACCGAAAGTCCTCAGCGAGTACCGCCAGCGCCTGGCTGAAAAAGTGGCTGAGCTGGCCCGAGGAGTGTCGGTCGATCCCCAACGCCTCGCGCAGGAGGTCGCTTTTTTCGCCGAGCGCTCGGACATCGCCGAGGAGGTCGCCCGGTTGTTCTCCCACCTGGAGCAGTTCCGCAGGCTTTCGCAGTCACCTGAGCCTGCGGGCAGGAAGATGGAGTTTCTCGTGCAGGAGATGAACCGCGAAGTGAATACGGCCGGATCGAAGAGTCAGCATTCGGAGATTTCGGCTCGAGTGGTGGCAATGAAGGCTGAGCTTGAGCGCATCCGCGAACAGGTCCAGAACGTCGAATGAGCCAGGCGCGCGCAGGCCAAGGGCTGCTGCTGGTTCTTTCCGCTCCGTCCGGTGCCGGAAAGACGAGCCTCGCGCTTCGCCTGATGCGGGAGCTGCCGGATGCAGTGTTCTCCGTCAGCTACACCACCCGGCCACCCCGGGGAACGGAGAAGGACGGCGAGGACTATCACTTCGTCGATGCGTTGACGTTCCAGAAGAAGATCGACCTAGGCGAGTTCGTAGAGTGGGCGGAGGTTCATGGACACTTCTATGGCAGCCCGCAGGCGATCGTCGACGAAGTGCGCTCCTCCGGAGGAATTGCGGTGTTCGACATCGACGTCCAGGGCGGCAATGCGATCAAGCGCAAATATCCAGACGCGATCTTGGTTTTTGTCCTACCGCCCTCGATTGCCGAGCTCGAGCGACGGCTCCGGCAGCGGCGGACCGAGACCGAGGATGCTCTTCGCGCAAGGCTGTTGGCTGCCCGCTCGGAGATTGAGCGGGGCGCCGCGTCGTACGATTACGTGATCGTCAACGACGATCTCGACCGCGCCTTCTGCGATCTGACCTCGGTCGTCCGAGCAGAGCGGTGCAGGCGCGAGCGCCTCGAGCTGGCAAAGCTAAAGCTCGACCGCTCTGCGTGAAGGCAGGACGGATCAGAATGCGCTGTTTTTCCTGCCAGATTTCGTTGACAACGGCCCTGGGTGCGCTAATTTTGACGAACCACGGCTGCGCGGTGAGGGCATGCAGCTCAAGCTGCGAAGCGGAACGGCTGTGGGAGCCAAGGCGGGCGGGCTTCCTTGACAGGCCCCAGTGGGGTCACATATAACGCCCCGCCCCCTTCAGGGCGCAAATGGATGGCGGGCAGGAGTTTGGCCCCGCTTTGGTCTTTGAAAACCAAATAGCAAGTCCAAGAAAGATTGCGGAAACCGCAGTCAAATTCTTGAGAGCGTTCACCGCGCTTTTTGCGCGGCGAATTTTCTCTGAACATCGCACGAAAGCGCAAGCGCTTTGGTGCGCGCCAGTTCAAAAACTCGAAGAATTCAATTGGAGAGTTTGATCCTGGCTCAGAACGAACGCTGGCGGCGTGCCTAACACATGCAAGTCGAGCGCGAATGGAGCAATCCTAGTAGAGCGGCGCACGGGTGAGTAACACGTGGGTAATCTGCCTGGAAGTTCGGGACAACCTGCCGAAAGGCTGGCTAATACCGGATAAGCCCACAGGGTCCTCGGACCCCGAGGGAAAAGATGGCCTCTGCATGCAAGCTATCGCTTCTAGATGAGCCCGCGGCCCATCAGCTTGTTGGCGGGGTAATGGCCCACCAAGGCTACGACGGGTAGCTGGTCTGAGAGGACGATCAGCCACACTGGAACTGAGACACGGTCCAGACTCCTACGGGAGGCAGCAGTGGGGAAT
>DATFTC010000021.1:0-6283 GCA_035262305.1 Myxococcaceae bacterium
TTGGTGGACGCATCGGCGGCTTGAACGTGTTTGGTGGCGGGCTGGCTCTATACGGACCCGGCCGCGTGCTGCTCGGCGGTCTCGGGGTCAGCGGCGACAGCTCGTGCGGAGATCACAACGTTGCGTATCGCACGCGGCACAAGCTGAATCTGGATTATGTGCCCGCGGGTGTAAGCGGCGACTCCGCTCGCAGAGACAACATCGTCTATGACATCGTTCAGCAGGGCGGGGACAAGCCCGGGACCGGGCAGATGCCTGGTATCAGTCCCAGCGGATGGGGCCACCCCGGATGCTTTGCTCCCGATGTCGCGGCGTCAGCGACGCTCCCTGCGAACAGGTAAGCTGCCTGCAAAGAACGGTCGTGCGCTCGCGAAAATCTTTCTAGGCAGCGAGGGCGGCGGCCGGGCGGGGCGACCGGGCTTTACCGCTGCTGCCGCCGGCGGACATCGTTCAGCCGGCCTACATCGGGGCGATGCCCGCCGGCATGTTCGTCCAGGACAACCTTGCGCCGGACGACAACTGGGTTCAGGTCGAGCTCAAGACCACAGCGGGCCTGGGCTGGGCCAGCGCGGGCTTCTTCTACGTCTGGACCAACCCGACGCAGGAGGTGATTGGCCTGTCGGTCGACAGCCTCATGGGCCTGGTCGGCGTGTGCTCGGTGACCGCCAAGCCCAGCGTCTTCGGCAGCCACGCCCACTTGCTCGTCGCCACCGGGCTCAACGTCTACGAAGCGGGAGGGGGCGTGCTCGACTTCGTCGCACGGACGGACGTCGTCGACATGACCGTGAATTCCTTGCCGTTCTGGCTGGAGTCCCAGTCCAAGTCCACGAATGTCGACGCCCTGGTGCACTTGTCGTACGACCTGCTGGTGGTCCCTGGCGGAGGAAGGATCGTCGTCGAGGCGCTTGCCGGTTTCGTCTACACCAACTTCGGAGAAGGCGAGGAGGTGGTCGACTTCGCGGGCAACTTTTCGCGCATCACCAGCCCGAACATGACGTTCACGGCCACGCCGATCATCATCACCTGATGTCGGCGGACGCTCGCTCGGTCGATGCCGCTTGAGCCTACGCGCTTGAGCTGTCACGGGAACAAGGAACGCATGTAGTCCGCCGCGTGTTTGGCCTTGTGGCCGGGAAGGTCACTGCCGAGCATTCGTCGCACGAGGTAGTGGGTTCTCCGGTCGTGCGACCCAACCGCCAAGTGCGCGCCTGCGATGATACCAGCGACGCGATCCCCCTTGTAGCAGTCCTGGATCCAGCGGAGGACTTCGCCCTTCCGGGGGAGCTTGCGGAGTTCGGGCTCAATGGCGTCCTTCCGGTCGATGACATCCTCCGGTGTGCCTGGGCGGAGGTCGAGGTGCAGCGTCTGGGGTCTGATAAGGGCCCTTACATTGCTGCTTATCTGACCTAGCTGTCGCGCTTAAACCTGGGCATTCAACCAGGCGACCACCGCAGCACGGCTACTCAGCGAGGGCGCTCGCTTTCACTTTCATGCTCTTGGGCAGGTCTTTATCGAGCTCGTATCGTTTCGCAAGGTAGTCCCCGAACTCTGAGTCAAACTGGCGCGCGTTGCCCGCAGGCGTGTTTGTCGGCAGGTCTCGGCCACTCGTAACCTTCGACAAAACCTGCATCGCTATATGGGTTCCGTACCGATCGCGAACAAATCGCAGCGCTGGGATCAGCCAATCGGTAAGGTAGTCGCACGCTGACCTGGCTGGGCAAAGCGGAAACTGAAGCTGCCCGCGATCGATTGCTGCCGACGTTTTTTGCCGAATGTATGCTTCCTTGAGCTTTTCTCGCGTCAATTGCTGGGAAACGTCCGCGCGCAGCGCTTCCAGAAACGCCGTCTTCAACCAGCTCGGCGCTGTGTCGCGGAGGCTCATCACGCCCGCTTCGAGGAGTGTTTCCTCCATGAACCTCTGCAGCCCGCCATAGTCCACGTACCTGGCCCAACTGGGCTGCGTGCGCGCTGAACGATCCTCCGGATCCAAGAAGCGCGAAAAGAAACGGTCGGCAAGCGACTGTTTCTCATCGGGTTCCGGGAACGAAAGCAGATTGAGCGGAACGAAGTCATTCGCGCCCTGGCAAAGCGGAATTTTGCTCCAGGATCCGTTCGACGATCCAGCAGGCGAGGGTTTGGGAATTGTTTTAACGTCAGTTATGACGTGCAACTGGACCGTCGATCGAGGCCGCAAAGAGCTGCCCGTGAACTCCAACCAATGTACCTGCGCGTCGAGCAGAGCCTCCTTGGCAATCAGCTCCTCTCGCGCGGACCGCGGGCCGTGAAAGACGAGGCGGTACGGAGGCTGCTGCGCAAAATCCTCCGCGGGCGCCGTGTCGGTCAGCCGGGACCAAATGTTTCTGTCTCCCCGATGGCGATCCCAAATAGGAAGCGCACCGGCCGCGATAGCAAGTGCGGCGATGCAGAGGGCTGCGGCGCGACGTATGCTCATGATCAATGCTTGCTTGCGATGCCGCGATGGTCGCTCGCTTCTTCGATCCGCTTGGACAGGTCGCGCTCAAACCATGGGTGAAACCCCGTCTCCTTTACCTTCGTCGCGATGGTGCGGTAGAGGCCAAGCGCTTGCTCGTAATCACCCCGCGAATGAAAATAGCCGCCCAACTCCCAGAGCGCTCGCACCGCCTGAGGCGAGCTGATTTGCCCGAGCTGCATTAGGTCCAATTCACCTTCGCGGGAGGACTCCTTGTGCCAAAGGCGAATCCTCGCCAGCTCGAGCCGCACGTCGAACGCATCTTGCTCCGAGAGCGACAGGCGCTCCAATCGATTCACCAGCTGCGCCGCTTCCGTCGGTTCCGAGGTTCTGCTCAATCGGAAGCGAAGCGTCGCCAAGAGCAGCGATTTCGCCTCAGCCGAAATACGCGCGTCGGCCGCAGGGATCAGCGCCTCCAGTTCGTCGAGTGCTTTCGAATAGCGCTGCAACTCCCCCTGCTCGCCGAGGGTAAGGTTCGCGAGCGCCTGTGCATAATCGGCCGGACCTTCACCGGCCAACGTACGCAAGTCCGCCTGTTGCCTGCCCGTTTCGAAACGGAAAGCGATACATGCTCGCGCCCGCTTGGCCTTGATCTCGCCCAGCAGCGCACTGGATGGATGTTTGTCTTCCAAAACGCCAAGTTGAATGCAGGCCGTCTGCGTGGCCCCGCGCCACAGCTCCTTGCTGAGGTGTTCTAACTCCTCGACTTCGGTCATCGGCCGGTCCGAGGTCGGCTGGGCGGAGGGCGTAGGTCTACCGTCGATCGCACGCAGATCGGCCGCGCGCTTCTCGATCTGCTCGTCGGGGGTGAGCGCGAAGGGAAGGCCTTCAAAATCGCGCCCACCCTGGTGCACGATTTGCGCCTTCCGATCGCGGCACCTGATGGCAAACGTGTACGTCTCCAGCTTCGAAGGCGCGGGAACCCCGGTGAACCAGGGCGGAGGTTGACAGAGTGCGCGCTTCTGACCTTTGTCCCAGGTGAGCTCGATCGGGTATCTCGTTGCATCGGCGCCCATCATCACCGATGCGTTTACCAGAATCTCCGTGTTGAAAACGTCGTCCCCGACTTTTTCGCGCATGCAGTCTCTCAACGCCTCTCCGGCGCTGAACTCAAACGCAAGCATACGCCGCACGAATCCTACGGTAGCTGATTGGTAGTCGGTCGGGATCTCTCGTCGACACGCTGATATGACGAGAACGAGAGGAAACACTGCAAGGGCAGAGCGGCGACACGCGCGCGCCGGCCAGGCTTTTTGATCTCTCATCCGCCGTTGAGCTGCGCAGCTTAGCGCGGCTGAACAAGCACAGAAAAGTAAGCGATCGGTGTGTGTGTCGCTTCACCGCGCACCTGCACAGACGATGCAGATCAATCAGGCTCGGCAATGTGAGTATCATCGGCCCATAAGCCAATCCTCATGGCCTTCGCTTCCGACACCCGACTGCACAATCGGTTTGAGCTGGAAGCGTTGCTGGGAGTCGGCGGCGTCGGCAGCGTGTGGCAAGCCGTCGATTCGAAGTCTGGGCAAAAAGTAGCATTGAAGGTGCTTCATCCGCACTTGCGCGAGGATGCGGTGGTATGCGCGCGATTTCGGCGCGAAGCGACAATCGGCCGGGAGATCAATCACTCAGCAGTCGTCCGCGCGTTTGAGTGCGTGGAGGACGAAACAGCTCTGTCCTTCGCAATGGAGCTTTTGGAAGGCACCACGCTGAAGGCAGCCATCCTCAGCCGCGGGCGATTGGCCATCCACGAGGTGGTGCAAATCACTCAGCAATGCCTCGCCGGCTTGTCCGCGGCCCACCAGGCCGGAGTGATACACCGAGATTTCAAATCTCAAAACATTTTCATTTGCAAATCCGGTGCAGTCAAGATCCTGGATTTTGGTTTTGCACGCGTGGCATCCGCCGCCGGCCTCACCACCAAGAGCTTGGTTCTATGCACTCCGGATTATGCAGCTCCGGAGCTGATCGCGGGCGAGATACCAGATGCGCGCGCCGACCTATATGCCCTCGGAGTGGTGATGTATGAGGCGCTGACAGGCCGCCTCCCCTATCGCGGGGCCACGCCCTTCGAGCTTTTGAAGCAGCACCTGCAGGCCAAGCCACCCCTGCTCCGGTCGCTCCGGCCGGAGGTGCCGCCCGGAGTGGAGGAAGTGGTGCTGCGCCTACTGGAAAAGGATCCTGCGCAGCGCTTCGCCAGCACTGATGCCGTCCTGCGTTCGTTGGAGCAGCGCCCGGAGGTGATCCGCGCCGGTGCCGAGCTGAACGTGAAGGGAGTTTGCCCGGCCTGCTGCGAGCCGCGCGATTTGGCCTGGCCACTATGTCCTCACTGCGGAGCTTCCGCCGAAGCTCACCTCGGAGGGGAGTGGATGGTGGTGTTGATGCGCGCTCCGCCGCGGTCCAGCAAGCTCCTGGCGGAGGTCGTCGCGTCAGTCGGCGCGGTTCCACGTCGATTGCTCGCCTCGGGAAGCGCAAGGGCAGTGGCGCGCTTGCCGCGGGTGGTCATCAAGGGCGTGGGCGAGCCATTGGCGCTCCTGCTTCGCGAACGCTGTCAGCGCAAGGATCTTCAAGTGGAGCTGCGCCAATTCTCCGAAAACAATTCCGACTTGTTGCATCGCTCAAATACTCCCAGCTACGTGTTTGCCTCAGGCTTGGTGGGCAGCTGGGCAGCGCTGGTGGGCTTGGCAACCCTGTTCTATTTCGAGGCGGGCTACAGCAATGCCGCTTTGGGTTTCCTTATTCCTGCCACTCCGGCCCTCGCCGGACCTCTGGTGGGTGCGGCAATGCTTCGCCACACGCACTGGTTCTTGCCCCCTCTCGCGGATCTTCCGCGAAAACAAGAGCACATGACGCTGCCATTGACTCTGATTCGGCAGTACCGCGACGCGTTGGAACAGGTCAAAGTCCCGGCTCTGCGCGGAACGCTGCGGCGGGTGCTCGAACGCGCGCTGGTTATTCACGGCGTCGGCCGTGGAGGTCCGCCGCATGTCGAGATGCTGCTCGACGGGCCCCGGCGGGCGGCTCTTACCCTCGCTTCGCAAGGGATACGTATGGGATTGGCTGCCGAACAGGCCTTGCGGCACCTTTCGCTCGCAGGGGAGGCGGAGCTGCTAAGCGATGTGGAAACGCTTCGGCATAGACTTCAGAACGGTGGCGATTCCAGCCTCGCCAGTCTCTTGGCCAAAAAGCAGGCCGCCCTTGAACAAATTTCGGAGCTGGAGCGAGCCAGCACTCTCGCCACTCAGCGATTGCTGCGCATCGCTACCGCCTTGGAGGTCGCGTCTGTGCATGTCTTGGTGGCCGCCAATCCTCGGTCCGAAGAATTTAGCCAGGTTCTCAAGGATCTCGTCTCAGAAGCACAGGTGGCTTCCGAGGTAACGCGCGAGATTAATGACCCGCGGCGGAACGTGTAACGCGATCCAATGTCGCGCAAGAGCGACGAAGCAACGGCTCACGCTCTACTTGGCGCGGCTCGCCTCCGCGTCTGCCGAAGTGCGTTCCGACCTCCGGGTCAGACTGAAGTCGATTCTCGACAAGCTCGACAAGACTCGACACCTGGAACACCGCATCTGGCCCTAGCCCCACATCAGCATAATAGCCGTCAGCGCTGATAAACCTCACATGAAAACTCACCGTGAACCTCGCAACAAAGCTCACTCGGGACTTTGTTACTTTTGCTGCGACCTTTCCTGCGACTTTTCTGGTGGGGCAACAGTAACCACTCAGCAGTGTTTTCAACGTATTGCTGCCCCGCCCCTGAACCGATCGAACACCCGTTTCACACGCCGCTTCGTG
>DATFTC010000022.1:0-2165 GCA_035262305.1 Myxococcaceae bacterium
AAAGCAGCGTCTTGCCCGCGATGATTTTCTCGCGCACTGTCGGCGGCAGCAGCAACATCGTCTGCTCTGACGACGACTCCCACAGCACTGCGCGATCCACTTCCATCAGCTTGACGGAGTAGCGAACAGCGCCGGGTACCGGTTGCCAGCGCAGCTCGGTGGGGCTGTGCTCCAGGTCTCCCTTCGGCTCAAGAAGAGTTATTGCTTGCGAGCGGAACACGGTTTGTCCCGAGCTGCCGTCCGACACGAGAACCGGCTCTTTCTCGCTTCGCAGGTACAGTCCGCCAGCGATGAGAAGCAGCATGGCGGCAAGCGCCATCGCCGCGGTGCCAATTCGCCGTCCCGCGAAAATTTTGCGCGTGACGAGGCCGCCCATTCGGCCCCCGGAACGGCGCTTCAGCTCTGCGGTTATGAAGCTCACCTCCGCGGCCTCATCGGGGCGAGGCGTCGCCTGCTCGAATTCCTGCAACATCGCCAACTCGGTCTGGCAGCGGGCGCAGCTCGACAGGTGCGAAGACAGGCGGCTGTTCTCCTCGCCGGGCAGCGAGCGGTCGACGTGGCGGCTCAGCTCCTCGAGGCTCAGGCACTCGTTGGTGGCGGCGAGCGCTGCTTTCCATTGTTGCCGCACTCGGCGTTCGTCAAGCGTCATGAGCTCTCACCCTCCAACACAGCTCCACGCTCCCGTGCTTTCCATCGCTGGAGACGGCGATTCAACTTGCGCTTGGCGCTGACAATATACGCCTTGGCGCCGCTGACGTTCGTGAGGCCGAGAAGCCGGGTGATCGCCGAAAGGCTCAGCTCGTCTCCGTAGTGAAGCGTGAAAACTTTTCTTTCCGTTTCATCGAGCGCTTCGTTGAGCAACTGGTGCACCAGGTTGCCTGAGCGCTCGCCCTCGTGCCCGGTGGAGGAATCGTCTCCCGGCAACTCGGCGAGCGCCTCCCCTCCCTCCTCGAGCGGGCGAAGCGATCGAGCTTTCATCGCATTGAGGCATTGGTTGCGGGCGATCGCGTAGAGCCAAGTCGAGAACTTCGATTGGCTTTGGAATGATTTCAGATTCCGATGAGCCCGGGCGAAGATCTCCTGCGCGAGATCGGCGGCCAGGTCCTTGTCGCCGGTGAAACGAAGGCACCAGGAGGCGACTCGCGAGTAGTGGCGCTCGAAGAGCTCGTTGACCAGGCGATCTCCCTCTGCCGTGCCGAAAAGAGCGAGGGCGCGGTCGACCAGCTCTTCGGTGCTGGGCTGCTCGAGGTCCATCGATCGCAAGGTGTAACGCAAATCGGCGTTCGGCCGATAACCACCGTGCTGGCGTCTATCAGGAGCTCGAACACCTCTGGGCAGAGATTGGCCCAGTGAGCTCTCGGTCGGCCCTGGGCGAACGCGAGCAGCCCGCTCGGAAATCGCCTGCGGCCAATACCCCAGTGTGCTCGTTGCGATGGACACCACGGTTCCCCAGAGCAACCCAGGATGGTTCAGAAGGCTCGCCGAAGCCCAACCGGTGAGACAGCGTAGACCAGTCCCCGGAACAGCTTTTTTCAACAACCCAGAAAGCGAAGGCAGTGTAACAAGCCGTAGGCTGTCCCCTCGTTTCACCTCTTCGATCTGCGCCAGTTCTTGCCGCTCGCTCCGTGGACGGGCGGCGCTCGAGCTCGCTGCCGCGGGCAGGACTCTTTGCTGTTCCCTTAGGCCGCGACGGTTGTCTATCAAGCTAGGAGATGAAACATGCACGAACGAGAAAAACTTTTTGCACAGTGGTTTGGCGCTGCTTCGCTCATTGTGAGCCTTGGTGTTTTCGGCTGCGGCGGTACGCCGACATCAACCGATCGGGCCGGCGTTCGGATTTCGGGCCAGCTCAGCGAGCTCACTGGAAGCTGCCCGCGCATCCGTTTCAAGCTGGCAAGCAAGCGGGTTGGCACCGATAACTCGAGCGCGTTCGTGGATCGCAGCTGCGGTGACCTGCGCCAAGGCGAACCCATCGAGGTCGAGGGCGGCTGGAATGCCGATGGCTCGCTGATGGCGCGGAAGGTAAGGCGACAACACGAGCCCCCGGAGTTCGAGATCCGCGGCACGGTCAGCGAACTGACTGGGACCTGTCCGAACGTCGCGTTTGCCGTCGGTACCGAGAGGTTGATGACCGATGCTAGCACTCGCTTCAGGGATCAGCCTTG